>NZ_LIFT01000008.1:0-197160 GCF_001297795.1 Citrobacter sp. CtB7.12
GTGCCCGGAAAGTTCAGCGTTGGGTAAAGCGATCGCCTACGTGCTAAAACGGCGGGAGAGCCTCAGTCGGTTCCTGGAAGATGGCTCGTTGCCGCTGGACAACAATCGCTGTGAACGGGCCATCAGACCGGTGGTGATGGGACACACCAACTGGTTGTTCGCCGGTTCGGTTGCAGCAGGTGAGCGTGCAGCCAGAATCATGAGCTTGCTGGAAACCGCGAAAATGAATGGCCTTGACCCGCATGCCTGGCTGACGGACGTTCTGCATCGCCTGCCATCGTGGCATGAAGACAGGCTGCACGAGTTACTGCCGCTCCCGGAGTATCACTTCACAGAAAACTGAGTGCGGGTGCACTCCGCCCCCTCAGGTATAGCTTCAGTATGGCCTTCATCTCCATGTTCAACGGATACAATCCCTGCCTGGCTCCTGACCTAAATACGTTCTCAGTGGAACTCCGGGGTAAGTTCAGCTATCTGAAAAACTGACTCATTTACCCGTCAACGCCGGACACCGGGATAATGCAGGCACGATCATAATCAGACGTCAATATGAGATCACCGGAAGCATACGGTGCTTGTAAACGATACCGCGATTGAAGTACAACGGCAAGCCGTTAAGCGGATTAATCACTTTTATCCAGTAACCAGGCCGCTTATACTGTTTTCTTTACTCATGACCCTGATATTGCCAAAAATACAGGGAATTATGCAGAGCGTTGCGCCTATCAGGTTTGCCCCATGACAACAACAGAAAAGCAGATCGAACAGGATTTGATCGGCAAACTGACCGATCTGAAATATGTCCACCGTACCGATATCCGCGACAAAGCCTCGCTGGAACAGAACTTTCGCGCAAAGTTCGAGGAACTGAACCGTGTGCATCTGACCGACGGTGAATTTTCCCGCCTGCTGGAACAAACCGTCAGTCAGGACATCTTCACCGCCGCGACCCGGCTGCGCCAGCATAACAGCCTTGAACGCGACGACGGCACGCCATTGCACTACACGCTGGTCAATATCAAAGACTGGTGCAAAAACACCTTTGAATGCGTCAATCAGCTACGGATAAATACCGACAACAGCCACCACAGCTACGACGTGCTGCTGTTGATCAACGGTATTCCGGTGGTGCAGATTGAGCTAAAAGCACTGGCGATCAGCCCGCGCCGCGCCATGCAGCAGATTGTCGATTATAAAAACGATCCCGGTAACGGCTATAACCGCACCCTTCTCTGCTTCCTGCAACTGTTTATCGTCAGTAACCGCAGCGATACGTGGTATTTCGCCAATAACAACGATCGCCACTTCAGCTTTGACGCAGACGAGCGTTTTCTGCCGCTTTACCAGCTTGCCGATGAGAGCAACCGCAAGATCACCCAGCTTGACGCCTTTGCCGACAGATTCCTCGCCAAATGTACGCTGGGCGAAACCATCAGTCGCTACATGGTGCTGGTTGCCAGCGAACAAAAACTGCTGATGATGCGGCCTTATCAGATTTACGCCGTGCGGGCGATTGTCGACTGCATTCACCAGCGCCGGGGCAACGGCTATATCTGGCACACCACCGGCAGCGGCAAAACGCTGACCTCCTTTAAGGCTTCGACGCTGCTGAAAGATAACCCGGACATTGAAAAATGCCTGTTTGTCGTTGACCGTAAGGATCTCGACAGACAGACCCGCGAGGAGTTCAACAAGTTTCAGGCCGGGTGCGTGGAGGAAAACACCAATACCGAAGCGCTGGTTCGCCGCCTGCTGTCCGACGATTACGCGGATAAGGTGATCGTCACCACCATCCAGAAGCTCGGGTTGGCGCTGGACGGCAACAATAAGCGCAATTACAAGGCGCGGCTGGAATCGTTGCGCAATAAACGGATGGTGTTTATTTTCGACGAATGCCACCGCTCCCAGTTTGGCGACAACCATCAGGCGATTAAAGAATTCTTCCCCAACGCCCAGTTGTTTGGTTTTACCGGTACGCCCATCTTCCCGGAGAATGGCACGTATAAGCAGATTGACGGGCAGGAAAAATCCATTGTCACCACACAGGACGTGTTCCAGAAGCAGCTTCACGCCTATACCATCACCCACGCGATAGAAGATCGCAACGTGTTGCGCTTCCACATCGAGTATTACAAAGCGGAAGGTAAAAGTCGGCTGAAGCCCGGTGAAACGATGGCACAGGAGGCCGTGGTCAGGGCAATTCTGGATAAGCACGATGCGGCCACCGCCGGGCGAAAATTCAACGCGATCCTGGCGACGGCATCGATCAATCATGCCATTGAGTATCACCGTCTGTTTCAGGAGATTCAGGCACTGCGGGTAGCAGAAGACAGCTCGTTCACTCCACTGAATATCGCCTGCGTGTTCTCGCCGCCTGCCGAGGGTAATAAAGACGTACAGCAAATTCAGGAAGATTTGCCGCAGGAAAAAGCGGATAACGAAGAAGCGCCGGAAGAGAAAAAAGCGGCGCTGAAGGCGATCATTGCCGACTATAACACCAGCTACGGCATGAATTACGATATTAATAACTTCGATCTGTACTATCAGGACGTGCAGACGCGCATCAAGGCGCAGCAGTACCCGAATCAGGATTATCCCCACGCGCAGAAGATCGATGTGGTGATTGTGGTCGATATGCTGCTGACTGGTTTCGATTCCAAATTTCTCAATACGCTGTATGTCGATAAAAACCTGAAACATCACGGCCTGATTCAGGCGTTTTCCCGCACCAATCGCGTGCTGAACGATACCAAACCTTACGGTAAGGTGATGGATTTCCGCGAGCAGCAGGATGCGGTTAACGATGCTATCGCGCTGTTTTCCGGCGAGAAGAAGGAACATGCCAAAGAGATCTGGCTGGTCGATGCCGCGCCGGTAGTGATCGGCAAACTGGAGCAGGCGGTTGCTACGCTGGACAGCTTTATGAGCTCACAGGGACTGCCCTGCGCACCGGAAGAAGTGGCTAATCTGAAAGGGGACGAGGCCCGCAGTCAGTTTATTAACCTGTTCAAAGAGGTACAGCGGCTGAAAACCCAGCTCGATCAGTACACCGATCTGACGCCGGAGAATGTCGCCAGTATTGAACACGTGTTGCCGGAAGATACGTTACGCGCCTTCCGTGGCGTCTATCTGGACACCGCCCAGCGGCTGAAGGCACAGCAGGAGAAAAATGATGTCTCCATCGCCCGCGAGGTGCAGGAGCTGGACTTTGAGTTTGTGCTGTTTGCCTCGGCGGTGATCGATTACGACTACATTATGGGACTGCTGGCCCGTTACACCCAGAGCAAGCCCGACAAGCAGAAGATGACCCGCGAGCAGTTGATCGGCCTGATTTGCGCTGACGCCAAGTTTGTTGATGAGCGTGAAGAGATCACCGCCTATATCGATACGCTGAAGGCCGGTGAAGGGTTAAGTGAGGAAGAGATACGTCAGGGTTACGAGAATTTTAAAGCACAGAAGTTTACCCATGAACTGGCGGCAGTGGCAGAGCAACACGGGCTGGACAGCGCCGCGTTGCAGGCGTTCGTTGACGGAATTATGCAGCGGATGATTTTTGACGGCGAACAGTTGAGTGATTTGCTGGCTCCGCTGGATTTAGGCTGGAAGGCGAGAACGCAGAAGAGCCTTGAACTGATGGAAGATTTAGCGCCATTGCTGCATAAGTTGGCGCAGGGTAGAGAGATTTCGGGGCTAGCAGCGTATGAGCAGTGAGATGAAGATGAAAAAGGGTTATGTGCCAGAGCTACGGTTTCCTGAGTTTCAGAATGATGTGGGATGGGGTATTGCAACCGTTGGCTCTAAGGCAATAAAAGTTGGTAGTGGTATCACGCCAAAGGGTGGCGATAAAAACTATAAAAAATCAGGTCGTCCTTTTATTCGTAGCCAGAATATTGGCTGGGGGCACTTGATCCTTGATGATGTTGCTTTTATTGATGACGACACTCACTCGACGTTCTCTTCCACTGAAATCAAGGCTAATGATGTTCTGTTAAACATTACCGGCGCTTCTATTGGAAGAAGTACCGTTGCTGATAACAGTATTCAGGGCGGGAATGTAAACCAGCATGTCTGTATTATCCGCACCAAAAAATCCGAACTAAAACCCTATTTCCTTAACCAGTATCTTCTATCTTCTGATGGTCAAAAGCAGATAGACAGTTTTCAGGCTGGCGGAAACAGACAAGGGCTTAACTTTTCTCAAATACGTTCTTTTTCTTTTTTGTTGCCCTCTGTAAAAGAACAACAAAAAATTGCTGATTGTCTTTCTTCGCTTGATAACGTTATTTCATTACAAACGCAGAAAATTGATGTGCTACAACAGTATAAAAAAGGACTGATGCAGAAACTGTTTCCGGCTGAAGAGGAGATGGTGCCGGAGTTACGGTTTAGTGGGGTAAGCGATATAACTGCCTGGAATGAGGCAAATTTAAGTTCTATTTGTTATATGAAAGCCGGGAAGTTTATATCCGCTTCTGAAGTAAACACTCAATTTTCTGAAGAGTTGTATCCTTGCTATGGAGGAAATGGACTGCGCGGATTTACAAAATCGTTTTCACATAGCGGAAGTTTTTCTCTTATTGGTCGTCAAGGTGCATTATGTGGAAATGTCACTTTTGCCGAGGGTGAATTTTATGCGACAGAACATGCTGTTGTAGTTACAACTAAAAAGAAAATCAGCAATAAATGGCTTTTCTATTGTTTAAACTATTTAGATTTAAACCAGTATGCAACTGGTCAAGCCCAGCCGGGACTATCGGTTAATTTTCTGGAAAAAATAGCGGTCAATTATCCTGTAGAAGAAAAAGAACAAAAAAAAATCGCGGATATCCTTTCTTCTATTGATGAGTTAATCGCCGCCCAAACCCAAAAACTGGCTGCCCTAAAAACTCACAAAACTGGCTTGATGCAGCAGCTTTTCCCTTCAATGGATGAGGTTAATGCATGAGCGACAAACCTAAAATCTACAGTTACAAAACTATGGATCGTATTGTTACTCGTCTACGCGACGACCTGAAAAATACCGACTTTGTGCTGCTTTATGCCTATAACGGCACCGGCAAAACGCGACTGTCGATGGCCTTTAAAGACAAGGGAAAAAAGAAAACCCGTCGCCCGGCTAACGTTAACGACCACGTGATGCAGCCGCTGGTCATTGAAGAGGTGCAGGCCGATACCCTGTATTTCAACGCCTATACCGAAGACCTGTTCTATTGGGACAACGACTTGAACGGCGATACCGAGCGCGTGTTGCGCATCAATTCTGAGTCAAAATTCTTTGCCGGGCTGCGGGAACTGGCGCTGGAAGATAAGATTTTTGCTTATCTGGAACGCTACGCGAATTTTAATTTTCGCATCGATTATGAACAGTGGACCGTTACCTTCTATCGTGCTGATGCGACACACATTAAGGTGTCGCGCGGCGAAGAAAACATTTTTATCTGGTGCATCTATCTGGCGATTTGTGAACTGGTGATCGACGGCGACGAAGCAGGTCCGTATAGCTGGGTAAAATACCTGTATATCGACGATCCGATCTCCTCGCTGGATGACAATAACGCCATTGCCGTCGCCAGCGATCTGGCGAACCTGCTCCGTCGCGGAAGAGGTAAGCTGAAAACGGTGATCTCTTCACACCACGGCCTGTTTTTCAACGTGATGTGTAACGAGCTAAAAAAAACCAAACCCAAAACCTACTTCTTTTATTGTGAAAAAAGCGCAGGCACCTATTCGCTGCGTGCAACTGACGATACGCCGTTCTTTCACCACGTCGCCATGTTGAGTGAGTTACAGCAGGCGGTTGCGAGCAATAAAATCTATACGCATCATTTCAACATGCTGCGCAGCATTCTGGAAAAAACGTCAACCTTCTTTGGCTATAGCGATTTCTCTGACTGCATCCACGGCATAGAGGATGAAGTGCTGTACTCCCGCGCCCTTAACCTGTTAAGCCACGGTAAGCATTCGACCTACGAGCCCAGAGAGATGGTCGACGATAACCGAACCTTATTTAAAAATATCCTGAGCGCGTTTCTGGCAAAATATCAATTTGCGCTGCCGGAACTGCTGGCTGAAAAACCGCAGCCGCCTGCCGCACAACCGGAAATGCCCGTTGAACTTATTGAACCCGTGGATCAAGCATGACTGAACAAGACCAAAAACAGCTGGGCGACACGCTCTGGAACATCGCCGACACGCTGCGCGGCGCGATGAACGCCGATGACTTCCGCGATTATATGCTGTCGTTCCTGTTCCTGCGCTACCTGTCAGATAACTACGAAGCTGCCGCCAAAAAAGAGCTGGGGGCAGATTACCCGACGCCTGCACCTGTAAATAAAGAAGAGATCGCTGTACCGCTCAGCCACTGGTATCAGAGCAATCCCACAGATGTGAAAGAGTTCGAAGCGATGATGCGTCGCAGGGTACATTACGTTATTGAACCGAAATACCTCTGGGGCAGCATCGCTGAAATGGCCCGCACGCAGAATAAAGAATTACTGCGCACGCTTGATGCCGGTTTTGGCTATATTGAAACACAGTCTTTTGAAAGTACCTTTCAGGGTCTGTTCTCCGAGATTAACCTGACGTCCGACAAACTCGGTAAAACATACGAAGAACGGAATAACCGACTGTGCATTATTATTGGCGCAATCGCTAAAGGGATCGCGAAGTTTTCTACCAGCAGCGATATTCTGGGTGATGCCTACGAATATCTGATCGGCCAGTTTGCCGCCGGTTCCGGTAAAAAAGCGGGCGAATTCTACACGCCGCAGCAAATTTCCAGCATCCTGTCCGATATCGTTACGCTCGACAGTCAGGATCCAACCACGGGCAAGAAAAAACGCCTGGATAAAGTGTTCGACTTTGCCTGCGGCTCCGGCTCGCTGCTGCTTAACGTGCGCAATAAACTTGGCGCTCACGGTATCGGCAAGATTTACGGGCAGGAAAAGAACATCACCACCTACAACCTTGCGCGCATGAACATGCTGCTGCATGGCGTGAAGGATTCCGAGTTTGAGATTTTCCACGGCGATTCTCTTCTGAACGACTGGCCGATGCTCAAAGAGGCCAATCCGGCCAAAAAGATGCATTTTGATGCGGTGGTGGCTAACCCGCCCTTTAGCTATCGCTGGGAACCGAACGAAGTCATGGGCGAGGATTTCCGTTTCAAAAATTACGGACTTGCTCCCAAATCCGCCGCCGATTTCGCCTTCCTGTTGCACGGTTTCCATTTTCTCGCCCCGGAAGGCACGATGGCGATCGTCCTGCCGCACGGCGTTCTGTTTCGCGGCGGCGCAGAAGAGCGCATCCGGCGGAAACTGCTGGAAGACGGCAATATCGATACGGTGATTGGCCTGCCCGCCAACCTGTTTTTCTCAACCGGTATTCCGGTGTGTATTCTGGTGCTAAAAAAGTGCAAAAAGCCGGATGACGTGCTGTTTATCAACGCCAGTGAATACTTCGAGAAAGGTAAGCGACAGAACCGCCTGAATAAAGAGCATATCAGCAAGATTGTCGATACTTACCAGTTCCGCAAAGAGGAGGAACGCTATTCCCGCCGCGTGCCGCTGGAGGAAATAAAGGCTAATGACTACAACCTGAATATTTCCCGCTATATCAGCACCGCCGTGCCGGAGGAAAAAATCGATCTGGCGGCAGTCAATAGCCAGCTCGTAGAGTTAGAGCAGGAAATAGCTAAAGCGCGGGATACGCATAACGCCTTTCTCAAAGAGCTTGGCCTACCTCCGTTGCCCTGATATATGCCAATAAAACTGCCTCTGCGCTGACAGAGGCGGTTTGCCAATGGTTTATATTTTATCGCTAAAGTCGATTTTAAAACGACGTTAATACGAAAAGATAAACCAGATTGAGGATCACAAATCAGGAATAAACCCTTCTTCCCGCAGAACCTTAATCACCCCACGAATCAGATACGAGTTAGAAAACTTCGCCGTATAAGTACGCGCCCCTTCTTCTACTGGCTGGAGCAGTCCCCGTTCAATCAGCTTACCAAGCTGATAAGTCACCTGCGTCGGCTTCAGGTCAGGTAAAACGGCACGTAGATCGCCCGCTTTTATCGTCCCCAATTCAACAGAACGTTTCAGAACCTTCGATTCCAGCGAATTTATCAGCCCCCTCTCCGACGAAAAGTCGATAGCCGGATACAGGACCTTTTCGCTCAGGAAAGCGTGGTTTGTCAGTTGATCGACTTTCTTCAGTTCGGAGGAGATCCCCGCAAGCACATATAAACACCACTCTTCCAGCCCCTGCTCTGTTCCCTTATCGGCTAACGAAAGCATGGCGTAATAGCGTTCACGATCGTTACAGAATACCGCTGTCGGATTGAGAACCCGGCCACCTGCCTGAACATTAAAGCCATATTTGATAAGCAACGCGTAGGTCAGCAATCTGACGGTTCTGCCATTACCGTTGCCAAAAGGATGTATCCAGCCAAAGCGATGATGCACCAGAGCAATCTTCATCAGATCGTACTTTGGCTTATCGGCATGGTTAATAAAAGCGGTCAGTTCCGCCATATAATCAGGAACGCGGATGTGGTCCGGTGGTAAATGGTCAGACTGAGCAATGCTGACGTTATGTTGCCGATATGCGCCGGGCGTTCTGTCGCCTTCCTGTTGAAGTCCGGCGACCGCCAGACTATGCAACTCGCGGATAAAATATTCCGTTATGTCATCGCCATCATTCAGATATTCGTCAATGAACTCCATCGCCGCTTCAATGTTGTTAATTTCTTTAAGCTGGTCCGTCGAACTCTGCGTTCCTTCCACCTTGCTTTCAACATAGTCGGCAAGCGTGGTGTGGTTTCCCTCAATTCTTGCAGAGCCAAGACTCTCCAGCATGTGGAATACGGCCTTTAACTGCGCAAACAGGATCGGATGAACGTCGGTTTCCAGCCGTAGATGCCGGAGGATCTCCAGTTCCGTCAGCGTGTCGACCAGAGGGGAGTCAAAGCTGGGGTTCAGAAGTGAGAGTTCAAAGTGATTAAATTGAGCCATGATGTTTAGTTATCTCAACTACTGCATGATGGTATCTCAAAAGTATAGCAAAAATACCAATAGAATCTATCAATTAGAAAACATACCAATTTTAATTATCTCAAAAAATGTTGTTCCAACATATCAAATGTATGTTTGGAGGATGTTTAATGCGAAGGGGGATGGAGCTTTGCCTGCGTAATGCAGCATGGATTATTTAGCGCCGCTATGTGTGGAGTTCAGAGCGTTATATGTGGACCTTAAACTGTTATGTGTGGAGTTAGGTCCACACATAACGAAGCCCCCATTCGCAAAATGACGATTTTGCGTGACAGTCATCACAAAAGTAAAGCGATTTTTTATGGGGGCCTTAGTGGGGGCGCTGTTTACAAGAAATACCAACAAAACCAAAGACAAACAGCATGTTAATCGTGGATATGATTCCGAGTCCGGGCACCACTATTCTTAAGGCCTCGCTGAAAAGCGGGGCTTTTTTCTTTTCTGGCTACGGTAGATTTCTGGTCGTTGCAACACGTTATTTGTTTGCTGGATTTCACGCCATTTCTGCAAATGTTCTTTGCTGTCAAAGACATCCATACTCTCTGATAAGCCTGTAAACAAACCCGCTTTAGTTCCATGCATTTTTTGAATTCCCGGCCAAATCCTGCGCGAGCGCTATACGCTGACAGCGCAATAACGACTGGTTTTGCAGGTCGGGGGTTATAATAAATCGCTGAGTGATGACGATATTAATATTACTTTTCTTTGTGGCTTTTTTATACCATCTTGAGCTATAGAGTAATGTCGGGTGAAAATCGTAATCAAAAGATCTATCATGGGGAAAACGCAATAAAAAGAATAATGACCCATCCAGATTATCTGGACGCATATAAAGTTATATTTTGTTCTGCACTAACTCAAAATCAAACAGGATTAATGTAATAACTATACGTAAATTCAGATTATGACATTCAAGATTCTGTTTGAATATCATACCAATAAGATGCTTTTCTGGCTGAACTTCATGTTCCAACTCTCCAACTCATTGATAATAAAAGTCAGACTAATTTCCTGAAAGTGTGTTCGCTGGCGACAATATGTCCTATAACGCCCAGTATATATGTATTGTAGAGATAGTTTCTCTGAAATGAGAAAAAGCAGACCTGACAGTAATAACTGGGCGCTTCATTTTTTCCACACCATTTTTCGGACAGTTTCAGTCTACTGTCTGTAGCGACTTGCAGCAGCCATTGTAGCACACAATAAAACAAAAGTTTACTAAATAACCGATTTGCAGTGACGAACGTACAGTTTTCTGTAAGTAACCAAAGACTTCGCAAATAAAAATTAATACATCACATTTATGCGTTAGTATGGCTTAAGTATTGGTTGCTTAGAGACAAAAAACCTCGCTAACGAGGGGGGATTGCCCCTGTTGGTGCGGATTGCAGTTCGGTGCAATGACCATTGATGCATTGTTCAATGATATGATTTTATTGCGATTAGTCCTTTTTAGTATACGAAAAACCAATAAATAAAGTCCTATATAGGAGTAAAGAGACTAATTAGGACACATTTACTGTTCGGATTATAGCCACATCGAATTAATATTACTCCAGCTAACCTTCTGGGCTCAGTAAGGTGGTTTTAAAGGTTAATAAAAGACATGCGTCTAAGGATAGAAGGATTTAAAAATGAGTAATAAATTTTTTGCTGTTGCGGTTATGAGTATGTCCGTTGTTATGGGGATGTCTACAGCTCAGGCTAACAACGATGGTACTGTTAATTTTACCGGCGAAATTATAGGTACAGCCTGTACGGTTGATATCGGCGCAAATAACACAATGAATGTTGATCTCGGTAAAGTGAGTAAAACTGTTTTTACCGGAACGGGTACATACGCTTCAGCGACTGAGTTTGACTTAAAAGTGAAGGACTGTCCTGCAACTGGTATAAATGGCATTACCGTTAAGTTTGATGGTACTGCGTACGCTGGCGATAATAGTGTTCTTGCTCTTACCGAGGAAGACGGCGTTGCAACAGGCATTGCGATTGAGCTGTTAGATAAGAGTAAAAAAGCCGTTCCACTGTTTACCGATAGCGATTCATACGCTTTAGAGGCGGGTAAAACTGAGCTTACCATGCCGATGTATGCTCGTTATAAGCAGGTGGCCGCAGCTGTTACTGCCGGTCCGGCAAACTCCAGTGTTCAATTTACTCTTAACTACAACTAATTGGTGGAGTATTGACTAATTAGCACGTGGAGTAATTTTCACGTGCTATTTATAATATTATATAAGATATCATTATGAATCGTTCAATTATCTCTATCATAGCTATTTTAGGTGGCTATTTCCTGGCTTCCTCTGCTCATGCTGGGGTTGTTATAGGCGGTACTCGTATCATTTATGATGCGACAAAAAAAGATGCGTCCATTACTGTATCCAATCCTGACAATCATCCTTATTTGATTCAGACCTGGGTGGATAATGTAGAGAATGTCACAAAGGAAGTACCTTTTATTGTCACACCGCCCCTGTATCGACTGAATGCTGGCAAGAAAAGCATGATACGGATTGTCTATACAGAAAGTTCCTTGCCTGAAAATCAGGAATCAATGTTTTATTTCAATGTAAAAGCAATACCTTCATCATCGGAAACGTCCAGTAATGTGTTACAGGTTGTTGTTAAAAGTAAAATGAAATTGATTTACCGACCCAAAAAATTAAAAGGTATAGAGCCTGAAAGTTTTGCTGAAAATCTGCAATGGAATATCAGTGGGAATCAATTAAATGTAAAAAATCCATCTCCATTTTATATGAACTTTGGAGAGATTAAGCTCAATGGTAGCGCGATCAAATCAGCATCATATGTTGCACCAAACTCTAGCGCAAACTTTACGCTTCCTGGTCCAATGAAAAATGGCGCTATATCGTTTAAATTAATAAATGATTATGGCGGCCTGAGTAAAGAATTTAATTCCAAAATATAATAATGGACTATCTAATGAACTGCTTGCAAGGATCTAGCCCTCGAATGAAGAGGTTGGCATTGTTGGTTGCCTTAGTATCATTAGGTTATCCATTTAATGTTTTGCCTCGCGACCACTTCAATTCTGCGCTATTAGAAAATAATAGACCAGAGATCAAAGGGGTTGATTTGTCATCATTTGAAAATGGAATGCAACGCGCAGGGAAGTATCGCGTTGATATCATTTTGAATAATGATTTCTTTGCCTCAAAAGATATTAATTTTTCCAATGGCGAAGACGGGGAACTAACACCTTGCCTGAGCATGGACTTTCTAAAAAATTTAGGTGTCCTTGTCGCAAATTTTCCAGAACTAAAAGAAACTGATGGTTGTGTAAATTTTAAGGTCATATCTCAAGCTTCAGCTAACTATGATTTATCAAGCCAGGAATTGCAGTTGAGTATTCCTCAGGCTGCATTGTCTCAAAAGGTTCGCGGATTTGTAGACCCCTCATTATGGGATGAAGGTATTCCTGCCTTTTTATTGAATTACAGTATTTCTGGCGATGAGACGAAAAATGATGCCGGTGGCACAACGAACAGTCAGTATGCACGCATTCTGCCTGGAATAAATATCGGCCCATGGCGTTTCAGAAATTACAGTTCTATAAATCATGATGATGTCAATGGGACTCAGGTTGATAGCGTTTATACCTATGTTCAGCGTGATATAAAGTTTCTTAGTAGCCAATTGACGATGGGTGATAGCAACACCCCATCTGATATATTTGATAGTGTCGCATTTCGCGGGACGCAATTGGCAACAGATGAAGATATGAAACCTGATTCCTTGCGTGGATATGCCCCCGTTGTGCGTGGCATCGCGAAAAGTAATGCTCAGGTTATGATCAAGCAAAATGGATACATTATTTATCAAAGTTATGTTCCTGCGGGATCATTTGAAATTAACGATCTCTATCCGACAGGACAGGGGGGCGATCTGACTGTGACAGTGAAAGAGCAGGACGGGAGCACACAGGAATTTGTTGTTCCTTATGCATCTTTGCCCCTGTTGCAACGTGAAAAAAGCTTGAAATACAGTGTTACCGCTGGACAATACCGTCCATCTAATTCTGATGTAGAAAAAACACCGTTCGTGCAAGGGACTGCAATTTATGGTTTGCCGTGGGGAATAACTATATACGGTGGTGTGCAGAATGCGAAATATTATAATTCTCTTGCAATCGGCCTTGGGCGTAATTTAGGAATCATTGGTGCTATTTCAGTAGATGTTATTGCTGCAAAATCAGAACTAAATGACTCACGTAGTGAATCCGGACGCTCATTCCGTGTGCGTTACAGTAAGGATTTTGTCGATACAGGCACCAACTTTGCCATTGCCGGTTACCGCTACTCGACGGAAGGTTTTTATAATTTGCAAGAAGTGCTTGAATCATATGGCAATGAAGATGCAATGCCGAATCGCCGCCGTGACCGAGCTGAAATCAGCTTAACACAATCCTTGGGAGAGAATCTCGGCAGTATAACAGGCAACGCGGTACAAGAAAAATACTGGAATAATGATGAAAAACTTAAATCATATTCATTCAGTTATAATAATTCATTCTCAGGCGTTACTTATTCTATAGTCTATAGTTTAAACAAAAATACTACAGCCAATAACGGCGACGGAACGACGTATAACGAAAACTCATTGATGCTCAATGTTAATATCCCGTTGTCAAGATTTTTGCCTGATACATGGGCAAGTTATAACTTAAATAACAGCGAGCATGGTGGCGCGACACAGACTATAGGTCTTAGCGGTTCTGCACTGGAAGAAAATAACCTTACCTGGAATATGCAACAAACAAAAGACCGGGAAAGTTATTCTGGAAGCTTCATGGCCGATTACAGAGGCGCGTTGGCGGAAACAAATCTGGGTTATAACTATAGCCCGGACTCACAGCAAATAAATTACGGTATATCGGGTGGTGTGGTAATCCACAGTGGCGGTGTGACTTTATCTCAACCGCTGGGTGAAACTATTGCTATTGTTGAAGCGAAAGGAGCTAAGGGTGCTGGTATTTATAATCAGGCCGGTTCTGGAATTGATCGGTTTGGTTATGCGGTAATGAATAGCCTTAGTCCATATCGTAAAAATGATATTTCTCTCGATCCAGGCACTTTTTCGGATAATGTTGAAGTTGAAGATAATGGTGTTACCGTCACGCCAACCAAAGGTGCTGTTGTCAAAGCCAGGTTTAATTCTCATTATGGCTATAAGGCATTAGTAACTTTGAAAAATGGCTCAGGGTATGTGCCATTTGGCGCAATGGTAAATTTAGTCGGGGGCGATAATTCCGATGAACAGAGTTTTATTGTTGGGGATCTTGGGCAGGTTTATATCAGTGGTTTGAAAAGCGAAAAAGGAAGTTTGTTAGTGAGATGGGGCAATGATGCAAACAATAACTGCAAGTCTCATTACAATCTGGTCGGTCAACCTTCCGCCGGAAATATGTACAAGACAACTGCAACGTGTGAGTAATAACTACATGAATAATTTCAAATATTATCGACTACTACTTATCGTTTTCTCGTTCTTATTGCTGATAATGTCCAGAGAGGCTTTGGCCATTAAATGTGTCGATGCGGAAACACAGAGTCAGACTGCAACCCAGGCGGTAGGGTCTGTGGCGATACCTAAAACTGACCCTGATGGTAGTATGGCATGGCGTTCACCACTCTTTCATTTACAAATTCAATGCTGGTCAGATAACGGCGATAAAAATGAAGATGTCTATTTATACACTAACCCACTAAAATCGGCTGTCGGCACAGGTATACAGCTGGGGGTCGTGGTAAATGGCCAGGATTTTGACGATATAAGCCAGGGAAGCAAGTGGCATATACCGGGCTGGATGGTGAGCTGCCCGGGCGGTGGCACGTCATCTGAATGTAAAGCCAACCACAGTAGCTTTTATACAATCGATTATTATGTCAAGGTCAGGAAAAAGGGATCTGCATCAGGAACCTATCAGGGGAGTGATACATTCGCTGTTTTTCAGCTTGATGGCGTCGGTGGCTTGAACGTCAATGGTAACTATCGTTTTCAAATCACAGGATTGAAAAAAATTCGCTTTATAGGCTGCAGTGCAAATATAAATGTCACGCCAACAATTATCGATTTCGGTAATATCCTTTTGCCCGATACGACCTCGCCGGATCAATTTAAAGATAAAAAAGATTTTTCAATCACCGTTTCGCGTAGTTGTAACGACCCATTCAATCTGACGGCCCTTTATACCACCACTGAGGAAACTGATGGTGACAAAGTGAGATTTAATGGGATGTATCTGAAAATTTTTGATAAAACTCGCAACGGTTATGTCAATTTCTCTGATATGTTTCAATTGGTTGACTTTGCAAATCTGACTAATGTGCTCAGTGTTACGTTACCCTTTTCAGTAGAGCTTTATTTTGATGGCAGTGTACTTACGCCAGGGGAATATAGCCCAACTGTGACGGTATCAGTTTTTTATAACTAGCGGGAGCTATATGTTTATTTATAAATATTTGGTTGCTTTGCTGCTGCTGTGTTCTGCATACGTATATGCAGTAGGCTCATTCAACCTTAATTTCCATGTCAGGTTATATCAGAACGGTTGCACTGTTATTGGTGATAAAGATATCTATGTTGACTTTAGCGAAGTCGATGTGAAGCAGGTAAACTCAACACCTGCCCAGGAATTTAGTATCGATCTGAATTGTAATGTAGGGATGCCGAGTGTTTCCCTACAATTCGCTGGCGAAGCCGCAGGCACGAATAACCAATATATAAAAAACAATGGGACAGCTGCAAATGTCGCGGTAGAAATAAGAAGCAAAACTGATGATACTTTGATCAGTAACGGGCGTGTTTTAAGCCAGGTCGTTGATCCCGATACAGGCAGAGCATCGTTTCCGATGAAAGCAAAGATTGTACCTTTAGACGGGACGCTCAAATCAGGCACTCTGTCAGCGGTCGTTGAGTTTACCATTTTATATCCTTGATTAAAATATGCAAACCCGAATGCCTCTTGTCATATCAGCCAAGCGATAACGATGGAATCTTTTTTTTTATTACACTAAACTTGATATGAAAACATGGGAACCATGTTTATGACGCTATGTTTTTGACTGGAGTAAACATGAATACTTCGCCCGCTAATAATAACTATTCAAACCCACTTTTTGAGTTGATGATACGTCATGGTGAAAAGCGGTTGTATAATCGGGCACAGTTTGTTGTTGATGCAACGAATGATAAGAATATCTATTACGTCACCGAAGGAACCATCAATGTGTTTCGAAAAGGAGATAACATTGTTGTCGGAGTGATAAATGCCCCTTTCATGTTTGGTTTTGCTCTGATGTTTAACCCCATTGATATCGTTATTAAAGGGAGTGGGAAAACAGTAGCCTATGTGCTACCTAATGACAAAGTTCGAGCACTAATTAGTGAGCTTAATTTGTGGGAGTCTGTTGCTGAACTGCTTTCAAGACGTATTGGCTATTACTCTTATAGGGACAAATCCATACTAGGAAAAGATGCTTATGAACTCATCAGCAAACAACTACAGGAATTAATCAAGTACACGTTAGAACAGCGGGTTGGAATTGTAACGTCGACATTTATCATCGACCGCACTGGGCTGTCTCGCAGTCGAGTAATGTATATCCTCAAGCAGTTGAAAGCCGGTGGATATATAAAAATAATAAAGGGAGTGTTACTCGAAGTTAACTCTCTACCGAAGAAATTCTAGATATTTATCGTATTAAACGGAATGATCATGTGCAATGACTATTTCGATAAACTATTCAAACATCTGACCATTACAAATAAACCTTCTAATAAACGCACTGCGCACGATGTCACACTTTTGAAAAACGATAAACTTTTCACTGAATTTCTGGGTAATAACTTCAATGGGTGTAATGGACTCTCTCAGTATACGTCATAAACTTGTATCCCACAGATCCTAATAGTTTCTTCTACATGAATCACCTGCAATCCGGCATTACCCTCCAACGTTGGCCCGATTCCCAGAGAACGCAGAGATTGATCTCCCCTAACCCTTGCCAATACCACAACAGGGATCGTATCGATCGCATTACGGCGAAAGCGGCCAGATGGATGTTCGTCATCACCACGCTTGAGGCCAGCGAGTGGTAAACCATTACCTTCGAATCGCCGACGCAACAAATCAAAGTACGGGAGGCGCCGGTAACCTGATTTTCTCATTCACAGCAATTTCAACCGATTATCTATAAAATCCACACCGCAGCAGAACGGAGTACAAATATTACCGACGTGAGGCGGATCAGGTGCCTGATCCAGGCGAGTGCGAAATGCCTGATCGGTCTGCGGATCAGCCGTAATGATACGCTTCTCGATCAGCGCTTCTCCGACAGCAGTGCGGATTGCTTCCGGGATAAAATCAGTCTGGTTTTTGCCGCACACCTGCTCAGCGAGTTTTAATGCGCAGATTAAGGATTTCGTGTATCCCCGACAGACCGTCCGCGCCCGACAGGGTGTTGTCCTCCTCTGTAGCGATGGGCATAAAGTATTAAGCACGCGTAATGCTGATCTCATTAAGATAGAGATGCGATGATACCGTTTAATTTCGTGCCAGCTACCGAACGGTCTCACCTAAGCAACCAATCTCATGGTTAATACAGAGGTGATTGTCACCTTCCGTTTTATTTCAGGACAGAACAAAAAAAAACAAAAGAGAATATATCTACAACGGTATGCGCGGTTCCTCGTGAAAAAAAATGCTAACCATGATCGCTAGTGTGTACAAACTCATCAGGACACAGGCCGGATACCAGTAGAGTCAGATGCAATAATCTCTGGCAGGATATAAAGATCATTAACGAGAAATAGTTGCCCATTGAAACCAGATTTCAAGGGCAACTGATAAGCAAACCACTCAAAAATGTAATGCGGCTTAAAAAGTGCTTAGTGCTACGCTTGTACTTACTGGTAAATACGGATCAAGCGTCCACTCTGCACAAGTATAAACAAAATGGACAAAAGGCAATAGTGACAGCATGCGAACATTAATATTTTATTGGGATTTTTCCTAATGGTTCGCGAGATTATAACCAGTATTTTTCATATTATCAGGGCTATCTAATTGACTTTTCACTCATTGTTGCAAATGAAAATACCCCTTGTTAGAATGCCAATCAATATCTGTAGAGTCCTTTGACAAAAACCACTGATGGTGCTTTTGCATTTTATTTCTTATAACCTGGCCATATTTCTCCAGCGGAAGAAGTAAGTGTCTGACTTTATAAATTGAAATGCCACACAGATCGGCAAGTTCTCTGGTCGACAGGCCCTGAGTACTGTGATCTTTTAATAGATTGAGAATAAAAAATTGTTCCGGCCCCCTGATCATCGGCAGGTCACTTATTCCCATTTCCGCCGCTAACATCTGCAGATTGTCATGAGGTACGTTGTAGCCTGGATGTGCTGTACCCGGGTTATATGAACGCAGCGAGAGTTTCATTGCAGACTCCTGGATTTTGAAGGTGTTAGCAGTATGCGTTCACCTGATTCAACCAGCAACATTAGCTTGAAATGAACGCAAATACAGGATTTTTATCTAATATTCATGTCGTTTTATTGAGAGAAGACTGTATGTTAGAGGAAAGCAGGGTCTAGGGTGGAGATGAACATGAGGTTCGACATTGAGGGATTTATCACTTTTGACACAGAGGATGCGTCTCTCGTTAACCTGTTGACTGGGGATTGCGTTGAATTATCCCAAACCTCTACACGCTTGTTGGCTGAATTGCTCAATCATCAAGGCGATATCCTTTCGAGAAATGAAATCTTTCAGTCTGTTTTTGATAAATATGGCGCCAGAGCGTCAAATAGTAATCTAAATCAATATATCTCCACATTGCGCAGAAACCTGAGCGATCTGGGTATCGCAAAAGAAATCATTGTCACGGTTCCTCGTATTGGTTTCAAAATAGCGGAAGATGCCATTATCAATAACGATCGTGAGTATCGAACGCCATTCCTTGAAGAAAAGGAGCCGGAGGCTCCGCCAGTTGAACCACAGAAACGCTGTCTTAAGCGCTTTACCCGCATTATCGCTCTGGCAATTGCCTTCCTTCTGCTCATAATAAATCCAGGTTCATTCAGAGCCGACACCGATATACAAAAACTGGTTGAGGGTCAGTGCGTCATTTTTATGCCCTCCTCACTCTCATTACGAGAGGTGACAAAGAGCTTTGATTTTGTCCCACAACCATTCGATTGCTCAGAGCAAAAGGAGTTGTACGTTTACAAGCAACAGGTACAAGGAGACCTGGGTGATATTGTGCAATTGTTACTCATTAAATGTGATAAAGACAGCTGCATGAGTTTTTATTACAGAGAAAAAAATAATGCCTAAACAAGCCATTTTTCTTTTGATCGGTGTCGGCCTGTTATTGATCGGCGCGGTTTACTGTTTTACCCGGCCCCCGGTTTTCTCATGCGAGTCACAGTTTTCTGTTATCCAGAGTATCAACAGCGACAACATTCGCGCCGAAGGGCTAATTTTTGTCCACATGACGGATGATCAACTTCTTATCAATATTGACGGACTGCTCACACATAATGAAAAAAAGTATTTAATCTCGCGCACGCTCAAAATGAAATATGAAACATACAATGCCAATGCGCATCTGTATAAGATAATGAGTGTCAAAACCATACATGATAATACTGATAATGTTGATGATGAGATTGCTAATAGTTTGTTGTTTGGCAAAGGCCCTGACGACAAAATAATTTTCCTAAAAAAAGTCAATAATAATGTCATACTATTTGGTAACCACGTATTCCCGCAATATGGTTGCAAACGAGATTAATTAGCGTGGTTTTCTTTAACGAAGCACAGCGAAAGTTAAATGTCTCATTATATGAATATAAAATTAATAGAATCACTGGCTTGCATCTCAAAAATAATAGACATGATTAACCCCAGGCTTAACCTGCATCATGTCAGAACGGCATTCATCGCCTGGCACCTGGCCAGGGAATCGCGATTCACACCTGCACAGTGCAGGAAAACGCTGCTGGCGGCCCTGCTTCATGATATTGGAGGACTGAACGAGGAATCGCGCCTTCAACCCCTCAGCTATTACGATAATGAACTCAATAACCATGCGGCCGTCGGTGCTGAATTACTGGCGAGCGTTCCTTTACTGAATCCGTTAAGTTCGATTGTTCGCTATCACCACACCCACTGGGACAATGGAAAAGGCGACTACGTTAACGGTGAAAAAGTGCCCAGAGAGAGCCATGTCGTTTATCTGGCGGATCGTCTGGATGTTTTAATCGCCCTTTACCGTGCTAGCGATATATTATCGGCAAAAGAGGAAATTATTAATATCATTGTTGGCGGCGAACATATTTTATATAACCCCGAATTTATCAATGCTTTCAGAAAAGTAGCAAATTGCGAACACTTCTGGTTAAAAATTAAATCCACAGAGTTCGACGATTATATCCAGGACATCCCCCGCATCCATAACGACTCCATCTCTTTGCATAACTTTCGCGATATCGCCAACATGCTGGCGTTTATTATTGATGGGTTCAGCCAGAACGGCGTCCAGCACTCCCTGGTTGTCGGCCGTATCTCCGGTTACCTGGCTCGAGAAATGGGAATCCCCCCGGTCCAGTGCCTGAAAATCGAAATAGGTGGCTTGTTGCATAATCTGACGTCTCTGGCGCTGTGCGCCGCTCCGGCACATACCGGGGAAGATAATGCTATCTGGGGTGAACTCTATCCAATTGAAGCCATTCGGGATATTGCCCGCTGGTGTCAAATTCAAAAGACAGGGGTTGCACAAGCCACCCATCCTCTTGAAGTGAGGATTCTGAAGGCCAGCATCTGGCTGGCGTCGTTGCTGCAGGGCGTCACGCTGTCATCGGAATTTAAAGTACGCGTCGGGGAAACTGCAGAAATCGCCCCTGAACTGGCGGACATTGTGCGGCAAAATAGCGAGGTTTTACTGCAAATTTTTCAGGAGTCGGTCAAAGAGCGACGCGCCCTGGTCCAGAGAATTAACCAGCTAGGCCTGACCTGAACCGCGAGATGCTATTCTCGCGGTTCTTGCTTATCAGGCGGACAAACCACCATCCAGCACCAGCGTCTGACCGGTAAGATAGCTACTCCCTTCCCCGGTCAGAAACGCAACCGCGCGGGCGACGTCCTGCGTGCGTCCGAGGCGACGCAGAGGAATATTCTGCCGCATGGTTTTCAATCGGGCTTCCGGAATAGCCTGAACCATCTCACCTTCAATCAACCCCGGAGCCAGACAATTCACCCGAATGCCAAAACGCCCCACTTCTCGCGCCAGCGAATGCGTCAGGCCAATCATCGCCGCCTTGCTGGCGGCATAGGCCGTCTGTCCGCTGTTGCCTTTTATGGCCGTCACGGATGACATAAACACAATCGAGCCACTGCCCTGGGTCATCATGGCGGGCAGCAGGATGCGATTCCAGTTCACCACCGCGACCAGATTGTTTCCCAGCACCTCCTGCCAGTCTCGCGCGTTCTGATGGATGTGCAGCGCGTCATTGGTCATACCGGCGTTATGGATGATAGCGGCAGGCGCGCCATGCGCCTCGAGCAGAAACATGGCTAACTGCTCGACGCTGGCTTCATCGCTGCCGTCGCAGCGAATGCCCTTCACCCAGGTCGACGTACTCTGGCTTTGCGCGATGTCCAGCGTGCGGGCGATCCCGGCCTCGTTGCGACCGGTAAAGACAATGTTCCATTCAGGCAACAGGTGACTCACCAGCGCCTGGCCGATTCCCCGACTGCCGCCGGTGATGAGCATCCATTTCTTTGCCATATCAACCTGCCATTTCCTGCGCAATACGCTGGCTGAGTTCGCGAAGCGTCATGGTTGGATTTTTCATAAACATTTCAGGGTTGAGCGTGACGTTAAATTCACGCTTCGCCAGTACCATCAGTTCAACGTAGTCGAGGCTGTCCAGCTCCAGTTCAGGCAGCGTCGTCTCTGGTGTCAGCGCCTCCGGCGCCAGGTCTTTGGCGTCACAGATCATTTCACTGATTTTGTCGTAGATCATTTCATGCTGGCTCATTTGATTTTCCTTTTGTCAGCGCGCCGACTTTAAGCGTTACGGCATTGCTAATGTAGTGATGTTGATAACAGGTTCGCGCGGCGATTCGCACCACCACCGCGCCATTCGCAAGGTCGCCAACCACCAGGGCCGGCAAGGTGTCGATCTCTAGATGTTCCGGTAGCGACTCTGCTCGCCAGGGGGCCAGCAGATGACTGTCAAAAATGACTTCCTGATGGGTCTGTACAACAGGAAAGTGAGAAAACAGCGCATCCAGCGTCCGACACGTCGGCAGTATGTCGGCAATCGCCTGCTGGCGTAACAGCGCGGTATCCTGGAGAAGATGACGAAACAACAGGGCGTCGAGAAAATGCCATTGCTGAGCGTCGGGCAACAGCGGCAGAAACGTCCGGTGCAGCGCGGCCAGCGCCGACGAATCCAGAACCCGTTGGCTTTCGCCATCGACGAGTGACAGGTGGTTCTCCGGCGTGATCTGGCAAGAAAGGCAGGTCTCTTCGGCAGAAAACTCCCGCACCGACGCCGCAACCCGCTTAGTCGCATCGCGCGTCAGTCGATAGGCGGTATCCCGCCACAGCGGTCGACGCAGACGCACGGTACATTTCAGAAACGGGGCGTCGTCGACCGGCGGACTGATAAACCGCTTTACGTCCAGCAAGGCGCGCATGCCATGTACGCTGAGTCCGCTTCCGCCCCGCGCTTTCACCCACGCCTCGTCAAAGTGTACCGGGTTGTAATCGCCCGAAAACGCGGCCCAGCGCCGGGCATCCTGTTGACCATAATGAAGCGGCATCATACGTGCTTCTCCAGAATCAACGCCGCATTCGCGCCACCAAAGCCGAAGCTCAGGTTTAGCGTGCGACGGACATTGCCCGCACGATGGCCCTCAACCACATAATCCAGATCGCAGCATTCATCCGCTTGCTGGAAATTGGCCGTCGCGGGAATGATGCCGTTGGCGATAGCTTGCAGACAGACAATGCTCTCGAAGGTGCCCGCCGCGGAAATTAAGTGCCCGGAGTACGATTTCGTACTGGAAACCGGAATGGACCACACCGCGTCCCCCAGCGCCATTTTTAGCGACTGCGTTTCATTGATATCGTTCAGCGGCGTCGAGGTACCGTGCGCGTTGATGTAGTCGAGTTGCTCCGGTTCCAGCTCCGCCTGTTGCAGCGCATGGGTGATGGTTTGCACGCGGGCAAGACAGTCTTCCGCCGGCGAGGTGAAATCCCAGGCGTCAGAGAAGTTGGCGTAGCCGGTAATCTCGCCGAGGATCGTCGCGCCGCGTGCCAGTGCCCCTTCGCGCTCTTCCAGACACAGCACCGCCGCCCCTTCCGATAACACAAAACCGCTACGATGGGCGCTGAACGGACAGCTGGCGCGCTGCGGATCCGACGCCTCCTTACTCAGTGCGCCCAGCACGTCAATGTTCCACACCGCGCAGTGGCTGGTGAGAGATTCTCCGGCGCCGGCCAGCATCATCTTTGCCCTGCCGCTGCGGATCACCTCGTAAGCGTCGCCAATAGCGATCGTCCCCGTCGCGCAGGCGGCAACCACCGTATTCTGGTAACCATTGAGTCCCCAGAACTGGCTGCATGCTGCGGTGGTGACGCTGGGCATCGAGTAAAAACAGTTAAACGGTGAAGCGACGCCCGCGGCCGCAAACTCACTTTGTGCGTCGTAGCTTTCGTCCAGTCCTCCCCAGCCGGTTCCCATGATCACGCCGCAGTCGAGCGTGCAGTAGTATTCCTGCGGCGGCCTGACGCCAAAGGCCATCGTCATAGCCTGACGTGCCGCGCCAACGGTCAGCCGGGCAAAGCGTGGCAGCCGACGACGAATCACTGCAGGAACACCTGCCAGGCTCGGCTCGTTATCCACCAGCCCGAGAAAATGGGTGTTGATATTCTGCGCCGTTTTATCGACGTAGCGATAGCCCAGACGGTTATCCATCATCGCCTGCCAGCTCTCATCAGCCGTCGCGCCAAGTGGGGTCACGGCGCCATACCCGGTAACGACGACCCGCTTAAATTCATTATTCGGCTTCATGTTGCATCATCCTGTATTGCGTTTCGCCACCCCCTTGCGCCAGCCAGAGCTGCAACGTGGCGTAGAGGTAGTCGTATTGGGTTTGTGCGAGGGCGTTCTCTAACGTCAACAGATCGTCCTGCGCGTTCAACAACGTCTGAAAATCCACGGCGCCCGCGCGATAGCGGCTTTCCGTCAGGGTTAAACGCCGCTGACTGAGGATCAGCGACTGGTGAAGTCGTGCGCGCTGTTCATCAGCACTCAGGCGGTTTTCCATCGCCTCATCCACTTCGGCGAGCGCGGCGTAGGCCGTCGAGCGAAAGGCGATTGCCGCCTGTTTAACCGCAAGATCCGCTTGCTTCACGGTGAGTTGTTGGGTGTTCCACTGGATAAACGGCAGCGCCAGCGTGCCGCCAATCGTGCGGATCGGATCGCTGAACCATTGGCTGAAGATCTGACTGCCGGTATTCAGTGAGGCATCAAGCGAAAGTGCGGGATAAAACTGCAGCCTTGAGGCGTCGTAACCCGCAAGAGCCGCGCGCAGACGCGACTCCGCAGCCTGAATGTCCGGCCGTTGCGCAATCACCCGTAGCGGTGTTTTTTGCGCAATCGGCACCTGCTGGTTTGCATCCAGCGCGGGCGCTTCATCGGCATGCTGTTCTGCCGGTCTGTTGAGCAACAGCGCCAGCGCATTGCGCGTATTCTGACGTTGCTGAACCAGCGTTCGCCACTGATTCTCTCGTTCCAGCAGGGCCTGCTGCGCCTGCAACACATCGAGCTGGCCGACCTTCCCGGCGTTAAACCATGACGTCACCTGCTGCACGGTCTGTTGCGAAATCGCCAGACCGTCACGCTGATTGCGAATCTGCTGGTTATACAGTGCGATACGCCAGTACAACTGGGCGGTGGTGCCCATCGTGGTGAGTACCGTCGCATGATAATCCTGCTCGCTCGCCACCGCTTCCCACTCGCTTTGCTCACGGGCCCGCGCCAGTTTTCCCCACAGATCCAGTTCCCAGCCGATGGTGATGCCGCTGCTGTAGTTTTCCTGCGCGGATGTTCCCCGGCGTGTGTTTTTGCTGTTACTGGCAGAACCGCTGACCGCCACATCGGGGGTCATATTGGTGTCAGTTAACCCTGCCGCCACACGCGCCTGTTGCACGGTGATGGCCGCCGCCGCGAGATCGTTATTGCTTTCCAGCACCTGTTCAATCACCCGCGACAGTCGGGGATCGCCAAAACGTTGCCAGCCGTATTCCGACACCGTGTCGGTAGCAGGCCCCCATTGGGTGGGCAAAGACAACAGCGGACGCTGGTAGTCGCTGCGGGTCAGTGAGCCACAACCCGCGAGCAATAAAAGTGCGAGCAACACAAGCAGTCTTTTCATTCGCGAGCCAGCGCCTCGGTTGGGTTGAGGCGAGCCGCCCTGCGCGCCGGAAAATAGCCAAACGTCAGGCCGATCAGGGCAGAAAACCCACAGGCCATCAGCACCGGAAACGCAGTGAACACCATTGAGAACGCATCGGTCGCAAGGGCGAAAAGATGCCCCGCCACCCACGAACCGAACACGCCCAACAGGCCGCCGAGGGCGCAGATCATCACGGCCTCAATCAGAAACTGGTTCATGATGTCCGAGGGACGCGCCCCCACCGACAAGCGGATGCCGATTTCATGCGTCCGCTCTGTCACCGACACCAGCATGATGTTCATCACTCCGACGCCGCCCACCAGCAGGGAGATCGCCGCAATGGCGGTAATCAACAACGACATCGAGTCAGAGGTCTTTTGCAACGCATTCGCCAGCTGATCGTCGGTCTGGATAAAAAAGTCCTTCCGGCCATGTTCCCGCAGCAGATGACGTTCCGCCCGCAGCGCCGCCTCATGCGGTTCCAGCCGCGGTTGAAAACGCAGAATCAACGATTCCAGCGGCTTTTCGCCGGTGAGTCGCTGCTGTAATGACGTATGCGGAACCCAGGCGGTCATAAACCCGCCCACCACTTTCGGGCCGGGTCGTGTCGCCACGCCGATCACCCGCCACGGCGCGCCGCCAATCTGGACTATCTCGTCAAGCGGATTTTCGCCACCGGGAAACAGCGTATCGCGCCCGGTCTCATCGAGAATCAACAGCGGTTCGCCTTCCGCGACGTCGCGTGCGGTAAAGCCATTTCCCTGCACAAAGCGCAGCCCTTGCAGGGCAAAAAAGTCCTGTGACACGCCGGAGAGCATCATGGAGGAGTCGAGCCCTTTGCGAACCGCGAGCGTTGTGCTGCTGACCACCGGCGAGACGCCCATGATCCACGGCAACGCCTGTAAACTGCGCACATCGTCCATCGACAATGCGCGCTCCATATCCGGGCGCTTGCTGCCCCACCCTGTGCCGGGATGGATCTCCAGCGTGGTACTTCCCAGTTTGCCAATCTCGCTCATGATCGCCTGCCGTGCGCCTTCGCCTACCGCCATCGAAGACACCACCGACGCAATGCCGATGATGATCCCCAACATGGAGAGAAACGCGCGCATCCGGTGTCCGAGCAGCGAACGCCAGGCCATGCGGACCGCTTCATGAAGACGGCGGCCCAGCGAGGCGCGTCCGTTATCCTGCTCCGGCAGCGTAATCGGCCGACGAACGGCGGCGTGCTGAACGTCGCGAATAATTCGCCCGTCGCTGATCTCAATCATTCGCTGCGCCTGCCGGGCAACGTCGCGGTCGTGGGTGACGATGATGACCGTGTGCCCAGCCGCATGCAGCTGATGCAGCACGTCCATTAGCGCCTTGCCGCTGACGCTATCGAGTGCGCCGGTGGGCTCATCCGCGAGGATGATATGCGCACCGTTGATCAGCGCCCGGCAGATGCTCACGCGCTGCTGTTGCCCCCCCGAAAGCTGGGCGGGGCGGTGCTGGAGTCGGTTTTCCAGGCCAAGCTGACGTGCAAGACGCTGGGTGCGTGCATTGCGCTCTTGCGCTGACATCGCTGTGTACAGCGCGGGAATGGCGATGTTCTCTTCCGCCGTCAGATACGGCATCAGGTGATAGCGCTGAAATATAAACCCCAGATAACGACTGCGCAGATCGGCCAGGTGCAGGCTGTCGGCATCATGTACCGGCGTTCCGTTGATCAACACCTCGCCGGAAGAAGGTTTGTCCAGGCAACCGATGATGTTCATCAGCGTGGACTTCCCCGAACCCGAAGCGCCCACAATCGCCACCATCTCACCGCTGTGGAGGGTCAGTGAAATGTCGCTCAGCACCGCAAGCGTCTCGCTTCCCGCGCGGAATGTCCGGCAAACCTGGCGTAAGACGATAATCGGTTCCATCCGCTATCCTCGCACCGTGTCCTGCGCCAGCACCACGCGATCGCCGACCTGCAATCCCTCCAGCACTTCGGCGTATTGCCGGTCATTTATCCCAATGCGGATGGTGCGGGTGCGCGTTTTCCCGTTTTCAACGGTCGTGATGGTGTAACGCTCGGTATCCAGCGCCTGCCCGAGCGCCGCGACCGGCACGCGCAATACGTTTTTTGCTTCGGCAATCTGAATAAAGACCTGCGCCGTCATTGACGTTTTGAGCTCGCGCTCAGCGTTAGGCACTTCAAAGGTACCGGTGTAGTACACCGCCATCGCCTGTTGATTACCGCCCATGCCGTTCTCGCCGGGCGCTTCCAGCGCTTCCTGCGGCGCAGGCTGCACGAAGCCCATCGTACTGACGTAGCGTTTATCCGGATTGGCGATGACATAAAAGCGCAGCGGCTGACCGGGACGGATTTTTTGCACGTCGGCTTCGGAGATACGCGTTTGCACCTGCATGGTGTCGAGGTTCGCCAGCACCAGAATGGTCGGCGCCGTTTGCGAGGAGACGATGGTCTGCCCTTCCCGGGTGACGATACCCAGCACTTCGCCGTCGATGGGCGCCACAATGCGGGTATAGCTGAGATTGGCCTGCGCCGTTTTCACCGCCATCTCCGCCTGCACAATCTGCGCATCGCTCACGTCAATTTGCTGCACCTGCGCATCGTATTGCGCCTTCGCCTGCTCGTATTCACTGCGCACGGCAGAGCCGTCACGCAGCATCATGCGCTGGCGGTTCAGTTCCTGGCGATAACGTAACAGCGTCGCCTGCGCCGACAGCTTTTGCGCTTTAGCGCTGGCCAGTTGCGCGCGCGTGTTGTTGAGATCCGACTCCTGCAACGTGGGGTCAATTTCCGCCAGCAGTTGTCCTTTTTGCACCTTCTCGCCCTGGCGCACATACAGCTTGCGCAATTGTCCGTTGACCTGCGCACCAACGTTAACCTGCACCGCCGGTTTCAGAACCCCCGTCACCAGCACCACCTTTTCGATATCGCCCGTGCCAATGGTCTCCAGCGGTAAACTCTCCTGCGGCGAGGTCGAAGCCAGCGACGCCCAGGTGACACCGATCGCAACGGCCAGCGCTACTGCACCGCCGATCAGCAGCCAACGCGATTTCGGCGTCATACGTTGACCTCCAGCGGGCTGAGCGTGCCGTCGTTCAGTTGATAAACCCGCTGGAACCGCGACAGAATCGCGTCGCTGTGGGTGACCACAATCAGTGACTTACCGGCTTTCTGGCAATGAGCGTGAATCGTCTCCATGACAATGGCCGCGGTGTCGTCGTCAAGATTGGCGGTCGGTTCGTCAAGCAACAACACCGGACGCGAACTGTACAGCGCGCGCGCCAGCAATAACCGCTGACGCTGGCCGAGCGACAGCGCCGCATGGCTTTCGCGGATCAGGGCGTCGATACCGCCCGGTAATCCGCGTACCACCTCACCCAGCGCGAGGGATTCCAGCAATGCCTCAATCTGCCCACGGTCGCGTTCGCGGTAGTGCGCGTCGAACAACGTAATGTTTTCGCGAACCGAGGCGTTAAACAGAATATCCTCCTGACTTTGCAGGCAGACAAACTGCGCCAGTTGTTGCGAAGGGAGTGCCGTGTCTGCGGCATAACAGCCCCCCGCCTGCGGAGAAAACAGGCCGGCAATCAGACGGAGTAAAGTGCTCTTACCCGCACCAGATTCACCGACAATTGCAATCTGATCGCCCGCGCGTAGCGACAGCGAAACCGACGACAGCACCGGCCTGGCGGGATCGTAGCCATAGCACAACGACGCAAACGTCAGATCCGGCGCGGTATCGGTGGGAAGTTGCATCGCAAACGAAGCGGGCTTCGCCTCGTCTCGTGGCGCAAACAGCGCATGGGCGCGGGTGTCGATCACGTTCAATTGCGATTTCTGAATGATGGCGTAGAAGATCCGCGTGACGTAGGAGGTGAATATTTGCCGCAGGAAGCTATAGGCAAAAAAATCGCCCAGCGAGATCAGTTTGCTGTGCACCATCGGCAGAACCACCAGCATAAACACCACCATCTCCAGGCTTCCGGTGAGCTGATACAGCCCCTCTTTCACCTGCTGATAGACCTTCTGGCGTTGCAGACACGAAAACAGATCGCGACTGAAACCGGCGAATTGTCCCTGGCGCTGCCCTTCCAGTCCGGCGGTTTTGACGGTCAAAATGCCCTGAATAGTCTCCATGAAAAAATCATTCAGGGTGGCGCTTTTCAGCTGCAATTGCTGGGTGAACCAGCGGTCTCGGATCACCGCCCAGACGCTGATGATCCCCATTACCGTGACGCCGACGGCGGAGATCGCCGCCAGCACGGGCGCAATCCAGAACATGATCGCCAGCGCGATCGTACAGATCACCCAGTCGGAGCGCAGGCCATTATCCAGCTCAATCTTTTGCAACAGGCCAATCTGCCAGGCCGTGAAGCGGCTGAAGATCTCCCCCGGCGCCCGTTTTTCGAAAAAACGCAGTGGGTTGTGGAGCAGGCGGGAAAACCCCACACCGCTGTGAATCAGCACAAAGCGTTTGATAAAGCGTTCGCTAATCACCCGCACGCCCAGCGCCATCAGTGAGGAGGCGACAAACGCCAGGATAAACCAGCCGTAGGGAAAGTCGCTGCTGGCCACGCTGGAGAAGGCCTGGTTGATGGCGTTGCTCACCATCGTCGGCATCAGAAATAGCGTCAGCGAGACGAGGAAGGTCAGCAGCATCAGCCGATAGATCCCCGGCACCGCCGCAGTTTCCTGCATGCTCATCGCCCGCGGCGCGCTCTGCGCGGTTGTCGACAACGGCAAATCAGGGTCTGCGGCAACGGCCTGCTCAGGTTCGACAATCAGGGCATAGCCGCTGATCTCCTGCTTAAGCGCGGCAAACGGTAACCACTGCTCACCAATCGCCGGGTTCATCACGCACACGTGGTTGCCTTTGCGCCAGGCCAGCAGGACATAGTGACTTGCACCATAATGCAAAATGGCCGGCAGCGGCAGGTCGCTCAGCTCATCGTGCTCAAACAGAACCGGCGTCGTCGCAATACCCAGCCGCGCCAGAATGCTCATCAGCGTATCCAGTGAGGTTCCGTGGTCAGAGGCCGGAAACCACTCGCGCAATGTTGCCAGCGAAACAGGCTGCCCCTGCGTCTGTGCCAGCATTGCCACGCACGCCAGGCCGCACTCGTTGGTCTCTTCCTGAAAGATCAGATTCGGGATCGTGGTCGTCATTTTTATCATCAGTGATTAATAAAGAAGAGAGAATGGCTGTGCCAAAGGAGCCACTCCTGCGGATATTCGCGCAGCGTGGATTCAATAATGTCAGGCAGTTCGCGGGCGACATTCTGACTGCTCACCGGCGGACGAATATGAATGTGCAGACCGTTGTGGTAGCTGAGGTGATAAAACACCACCTGCGCCGTAATCACTCCGGAAAGGCGCACCACGCCATTGTGTAACTTCGCGCTGCGGCCGAATAAACGACACGGCAGTTTCGCCGCCAGCGCCCCTTCGGCCTGTAGGGTGTAGTCCGGCGAGATATCGGGAAAAATAATCATGTTCTGCCGTCCGGTAGCGACATCGGTGATGAGCTCCATCAGGCTGCCGGCCAGCGTTTTGTTCTGCTGATGGATGGAGCAATAGGAGAGGTCGATACCGCCCAGGGCACGGGCCTGCGCGTTGTAGAGTTCGGCGCTGGAAGAGACCACCACGCAGGCTTTACCCGGCGTGACGCAGGCACCGACCATCGCCGCCAGCACGTCCGACACCGTATGTAACGGCGCCAGAATGTAAGGAATGTTCTGCTGATGCAGCGGTGCGACTACGGCATCAAGTTCTGCCGCACAGGCACGGATCTGCTGGAGTAGCGCCGGGTTTTGTCCCCATGTTGCGGCCTCTTCCAGCAGGCGGCGACGCACCGCGATCCAGGCCGCGTTCACCCGGCCGGTTTGCCCGATCAGGCAGCGGGTGTTTTCGTTTGCCACCGCATTGCGTAAGCGATAAGAGCGCCCCAGCAACCGCAGCGCGCAGAGTCCTTTCGCCACGGTCAGTAATGCGGGCAGCGGTAGATAACGCACCATTTTTCGCAACAGAATCAGTGTTCCCTGAGAAAAATTACGCTTCGCGTCATACAGCCAACCCGCACTGTTTTTAAAACTAAATACGCTCCAGATAATAAAAAATCTGACCACCGCGGTTATTTATCCTCTTTCAGCAATTGCAGCATGCGCTGCGCAAATTGAGGAAATTCACTGTCCTGGGCGACCACGTAGCGTTTATTGATAATAAACATCGGCGTCGCGTTAATATCATAATGCGCGGTAATGGCCGCCATCGTGCTGAGACGGTTTTTAACCGCATCGCTCTGACGCAGAGTATTAAATTTATCCACATCAATATTGTTTTTGACCAGCCAGGCATTCAATGCCTTCTCATCGGTGAGGTCGACATTACGGGTAATAACGGCGTTATAGGCGCTGTCGCGAACGTTCTTTTCAATCCCCATCTCTTCCAGCGTGGCGAAAATCGGCGCGTAAGCAGCAAGACCGCTGTCTTCACTGGTAATATGAATCGCGGTAAATACACTACCCGGCGGCAGGGTCCGGGAAAACTCCGCCAGATTTTCTTCGTTAGCCGCACAATAATGGCAACCGTAAGACATCACCTCGATAATACTGCGCGCGTCTTTAATCGGACTCTGAGCAATTTGTTCTGTGCTGACTTCACGAAAAGCCTGTGTTTGTGAGTTATCCGTTGCAAAGGTATTAAAGACAAAAATGTGATAACAAAGCACCGTCATCAACGAAGAGATGACGATCAAACACAGCGAATAGCTGATAATAGTGATGCGTTTAAATTGGGTCGCCATAGTATTCTCGCAGCGGAAAAGATAAACCTGGAGGCGCGGGTACCTCCAGGTCATAGCCAATGATTAGCGGTTCGGAACCCCACCACACTTGCTGGCGTTCGCATCTTTCATTGACGTGGTCGTACCGTGCTTATCCGTGCAGGTTGTCAGTTCCTTACAGGAGGTCACACCACCAATAGTGACGTTCTGATACGTGGTTTCGCAGGTTTTACAGGTTCCGCCCACCACGTTTGCCACTTCGATCGCAGTTAATTTTTTCATCTCTGTTTTCCTTACTTAGGGTTTAATGGGGTGCAATCACTTGCACCGATCGCTCGGCAAATACCACTGCCGAAAAGACAGTTCACGGGTCACACGGCATAATTCCCTTGAACACCGTGAATAACGCAATGTTGTTTCTAATATTCAGTCGTTTCATTAAGTGCCGTTTGATATAGCTCAGGCGTCGGACATCAATATTCACTTCACCGGAAATTTGCGACAGCGATTTCCCTTTGAATATCTCTTCCATTAGCCACCATTCATTGCCGGAAATCGTATAATTCATTTCCCGGTGGTGCAGTCTTCTGCGGGTGTAATTCACTAATGAATAGCTAAAGCAGCATCCCTGGCGTCGTTGGTCCAATAATTCCTGAAAAAAAGGGGTGATATTGGCGAGATTCTCGCTTTTCAATAACCAGTGCGCGTTTGGCAACAGCGCATACAACGTGAAAAACAGCGGCATGTTGTGCTCGCTTAATAAAATGATCAGATTCTTGTTTTCACGCTGATAGAAATTATTCATGAGCTGCAGCGCGCGAATCCGCTCACGCGGCAGGCTGTCCAAATCGCAGAGGATCCACAGGCAGCAGTCATCATTCACGCGAGTCTGTAACTGCTTAATCAATTGCGTGTAATCATCCGTTAAGGAATATAAAACATCCGTTTTCTCCGCAAGCAAACTGGCAATCACTGTTTTGATTCCTTGCGAAAAAAAGAGATCTTTGTTGTAAAGAAAACACTGATACACCATGCCTCAATATCCTTTTGATGACGCTACTGATAGTTCAATGTGTAATTCGCTGTGGCGGTAAAAGGTCCGGTGGTAAGGGTGCCGTTTGCTAAGGCATCCGGTTCAGCCTCCACAAATGCCTGGAAGTTAAGCCGTAAAGTGGTGTCGCTGATCGCGGCCGGACGGGTCGCCACATTCAGGCGCACAGGCGTATCGTCTTCCTCCAGAAGACCGATCCCCACGCCACCCGCATTGCCCGGTGATGTGGCGCTGATCGCCAGTCGGTCCGCCAGATTGCCATTGGCAATACCGCTGAACGTCACCGTCACGGAATCAAAGACGCTCGGCGTGCAATCCTCTAATTTGATCGTGAACGGAACCGGCACTGTTTTTCCGTTGATATACAGTGATTTGGTCGATACTTTCCCGAAATCGACTGGCACCCGCTCTGAATCAGGCGCAATGCTGCACGGGTAGGCCATCACCACGCCGGTAAAACTGAGATCGCCACCCAGCAACTCCCCCAGCGCCCACACCGGGGCCGGAGCGAGCGTCGTCAATAAACCGGCAAAGACCATTGTTATGCGATGCATATTCCCTCCTTACTGGAATTCAGCCACAACCGTTGCAGATGCATGGAACTCACCTTCCGGAATGACGGAGGTGGTATATTTCGCCACCGGCGCGGCAGTCAGGTTCCAGTCGCCTTCGTTATTGGCAAACCCCGGCACGTTATAGAAGGTGTTGGGCGCCACCGGGTTGCCCTGACGATCGCGCAGCGCAATGCCCAGCTCGGAACGATCCGTTGTCCCCTGCGTACTCAGGTATTTACCATCGTCAAACGCAGGATTAGCCTGCTGGATCCCCAATTTGATATTCAGTGCCCCCTGGGCAAAACTGCCGCCCTCGCACTTCACATGAATCGGTACGTTTTTGCTGTAATTGATGCCATTCAGTCGGCTACCGATCCCCGGTATGTTGCCGAAGTCAACGACGATCGGCGTCCCCTGATTGACGATACATTTATCCGGCACGGTGATGACACCGGAAGCGATGGTGATGCGGGAAAGCGGCGTTTGCCCCATTGCGCCCGGCCCCAGGCGACCAAAGAGTTTTGCAATCTCAGATCCTTGCAGGTTCACCCCGTTGATAATCGGTTTGGTGATCATAAAGGTCACTTTCCCCTTTGCACCGGAGGTAAACTGGTTGTCAAGGATCGTGCTGGGCGGGTTACAGTAGTTCTGATTGGCGTCGTTTGAGATGTTATCAAACGGTACTGTTTTATAATCTTGCAGATTCCCGCCGATGTAGATCTCAATTTTAACGTCCATATAGTCATTCAGTTTGAGGTAACCCGGCGTCATTCCGGACTGCGTCAACGTCGCCTGAGACATGTAATACACCGGCTGATCCACCATTGACTGTGTACAGTACGCACGCCCCTGGAACATCCCTGCCAGATTAAACTCGTCAGTAATGGTCGCCCCTGCCTGGTTGGAGGTAATATCATGATTGCTGATATTAATCAGATAGTCATAGGTCCCATTCACCGGTTCAATTTCACCGTCCAGTGCGGACCACGCCGCGCCCGGTAAGCCGAGCGTGCTGAGTGCCAGTAAGACCGGCCATTTGCGGCGGAACAGGCCTGACAGTTTCATTACAAGTACTCCATCTTCAGGCGGACCAGGCTGCTAAAGTCACCCGCGCTCACATGCAACCCCGTGGATTCCAGCGCCGCCATAAAATTCAGTTCACTATCACCAGAGTTCACCAGCCAGGGCGCATGGGTCTGCCCGACATCCAGCGCATTCCCGTTTTTATCGAGCAGGCGCACGCCGGCTCCCTGGGTCGTACCGCTGGTGCGTAATAGCTGGCCGTTATTAAGATCGGATTCACCAACGAACGTCAGTTGCACCGCTTGCTCCCCGGTGCTGTAGGCACGCCAGTCATTCCCGGTGGTTCTGGACGCCAGACTCCCTCGCGACTGCGACGCCCCTTTCAGGCAGTCCTTCAGATACAATTTGAAGCGTACCGGCTCGCTGCGATCGCCCGCCTGGCGAAAATTCTGCGCGCTGATCTCGCCCATCTCGACATCCTGAATACGCCCTTGTGTCATCAGCACACAGGGAGAGGCAAACACGGTGCCGTGAAACCGGACAATGCCGCTATCTTCGCTGACATGTTCCTGAGCGCTATGCTGTGGCTGCGCGGGCACATCCGCCCCGCACTGAAACGCCACGCCCATCGCAAGGAGGGCCACCGTGAATAAAGGATTTTGCATTGTCAGGTTCCTCCTGGTTAGCCCTGCTGCGCCGGTGGAAGCGCTTTGCAGGTGTTGCCATCGCAACGAAACTTCAGCTCCGGGTGTCCGCCATAGTCGTTCACGTACATCATGGAAAACTGGCTGACATTTCCGTCCGTTACCGCAAACTGCTGGCTCGATTTGGGCGCGATCATGATCCCGGGGAATTGGGTGATCTTCTGTCCGGCCCCTTTGGACAACCCAAGGATCGTGACGTAGTAAGGCGTTGGATTCTGTACCGTCATCTGGTTGCCGTTTTTCTGGAACACCACCTGGTCCTGCCAGATTTCACTCCGGGTCTTCGGGATCACCGCCGCCGGGCGGTAAAACAGCTTGATGCGCGACTGCATGGCCAGTTGCAGCGTATTCGGTTTATCCGGCTTCGGCGGGATCTCCCGGACGTTGAGGTAGAACAGGCTTTCTCTGTCCTGCGGCAGCTTTTCGATCCCGGCGGTTTTGGTGACGCGCGCGATCCCTTTCTGCCCTCCGTTGATTCGCTGTAGCGGCGGTAACACAATCAGCGGCGAGGTAATCTTGTTGCCCTTTTCATCCTCGACCCACGACTGGGCGAGGAAGGGAATATCCGGGCTGGTATTGGACAGATTGGCGCTCGATGAGGCCTCTTTCTCCGTAATAATGACGCGGGTCCGATCCAGAGAGACCCCCGCCTGCGCGTAGCCGCCAATCATGCTCAGCGCCCACGCCGCCATCAGATATCCGCTATGTCTTTTCTTGCTCATTTTTGGCCTTTTATTACAGTGAGATAACTCGTTCTGTCGGGATTAACGACACGGCAGAAGCGTGTTCGCCGATCCGTTGTTTGCGCCTGGCGGGATCGTCACCTGACATTGCTGTTTACCGCCCCACATCACGTTCAGCGTTTCGTTCGCATTGACCCCCGCAAGCCAGGCTTGCCCGTCTTCCAGCACCATCGCGACGCTTACGCCATCGGTGTTGTAAATTTCCGCGCCGAATGGCGGGACGCTGCCATCCGTGAGGCGTAGCGTCCCCATCATCTTCATCCCCTTCGCCATACCGAAGGCCTGATAGCCAATCGCGCCTTCCGTCAGGGTTGTCGTGCTGATGGCTTTTGACGGTTCGATGTCGCTGTCCATCGCATCCACGTCCACGCGGGTGTCAAAACTGTTGTAGCTCACCACATCCGGCACCACGGCAATGCCATAGCCGTTAGTCCGCGACTTCTTGCCGTTAAGCGGCACGCCGCCAATGCCATTGGTATCCACCATAACGCGCGCCGTGTTGATCGTTGCGCCGCTGTTATGCATCGCGGCACCGTGGCGGGTTGCCGTGAAGCCACCGCGCAGTGTCGTGCTCAGCGCCATATACTGGCTCTGCTGATAACTGGCATTGGTATTGATTTCCGCCAGTTGCGAACGATGCTGGTAATAACCGTCAACGCTGGCGTTACCGCTCTGGCTGGCACCGGCACGAATACGCCACAAGTTGTTGTAATCACTGTTGTCGGTGTAGGACGCCATCGGACTGGTTTTGCCGTTGTTGGTCTGGATATCCAGACCCGCCCATTTGTTGTCGCCAATCGGCACCGACAGCGAGAAGGAGATCGAATCGTCTTTGCGCCCTTTGTAATCGGTACGGTAAGCGGAAAGGTTGGCGGTGATACCGTTGATGTCGCCAATGCGGAAGGCGCGCCCCACCGACATGCCGTAACGATCCTGGCTACGCTTATCCCAGTAGTTCTGGTGCGTCCAGGTCAGGAAGACGGTCGTCGCCTTCCCTGCTTCGCCAGCCCAGAAGGTTTTATTCCCGGTGATGGTATAGAGCTCTTTTTCGCGCCCGATGTGGTCGTATCCCTGATAGCGTTCATCGAGATACTGCGCCATTGTGCGGAAGTCTTCCTGCGAGAAGCGGTAGCCCGCAAAGGTAATGGAGCTGTTGTATTCGTCGAAGGTTTTTGCGTAGCTCAGCTTGTAAGAGGTTCCTTTCAGCCGGTTGCCGTCTGGCTCACGGCTCCACGACTCGGTGGCGTCAATGGAAATAGCGCCAAACGCATAGAGATCGCGCCCGATACCCAACGACGCCGCGGTGTACTCTTCACCTGAAGACTGTAAGCCGCCATACAGCGACCACGCGTTACTGACCCCCCATGAGAAATCGCCGGAAAGGAACGTTGGGCCCTGCATTTTATGGTTGTAACGGGACGGCGTACCGCCTGAGATGTTGTAACGAACGTAGCCCGGACGCGTGAGATACGGAATATTGGCGGTGTTCACCTGGAAAGTGGAGACCGAGCCGTCCTGTTCTTCGACGCGTACATCGAGCGTGCCACGCACTGAACTGCGCAAATCCTGAATGTTGAACGGCCCGGCGGGTACGGTCGTTTCATAGATGACGCGCCCACTCTGGCTGACGGTCACTTTGGCGTTGGTACGGGCGATACCATGAATTTCAGGGGCATAGCCCTGTAACGCCGGTGGCAGCATCCGCTCATCGCTGGCAAGGTTGACCCCGGTAAAACGCACGGTATCGAAAACCTGCGAATTCAGGTAGATCTCACCCAGCGTCAGTTTCGCCGCCATCATCGGCAAAGGACGGTAGGCGTAGATCTGATTCCAGTCGAAATCGAATTGATGGTTCTGGCTGTAATAGCTGGTCTGATATTCACCGCGCACACGCCAGCCGCCGATGTTCGCGCCCGCCTGGCCATAGCCTGAAACCGCGCTGTAGTTTTCCTGGCCGTTGAACTGGCGGGTGAGTTGCCCGTTGAGGCTGTAGTCAAACAGAAGACCCGCGATCCCTTCATCCCAGCGCTCAGGCGGCGTCCAGTTCGGATCGTTATACTTCATCCACGCCTGCGGCACGGTAATTTCAAGCACGCCGGCATAGTTGCTTAATTTCGCCCCTGGCAGACTTTGCAGGGAATAGCAGTTCTCATAGAGCTGGGTGACCTGCGCGCGGGCCTCATCTTTCAGCGCCAGTTTGTCCAGCAGGTCGCCGCTGATGCACGGCAACGTGCGCTTGCCTTCAGGAGCCTCGATATAACGAATTTTCTCCTGACCGACCGGCTGACCGTTAATACGGATATCCAACAAATAATCACCAGGCGTGACATAGTTGTCGGTTGCAAAACGCGACAGATCAATCTGCGTGCGCTCCGCTGCATCCAGGACATCGGTATTAAACTCAACGCTCTCCTCAGCACTGGTTGTCGCTGCATAGCAGCTATTCATTACCAGAAGAGCAATCATCGTTATAGGGGTTTTTATTTTTACCGACATGATTTTCATCCCGAATAAATCCGTTAAAAACGTCCTGCTTCCTGCCAGGTTATTGTTATGCTGTTAGTGGTAATCCATAAAAAACTGCGCAACGGCAGTAAACTCGCCCGCTTTTATATATTTTTGAACCGGTACCAGCGATGCGGAAAATTTTAAAACGTTATCGGTCTCGCTCAGTTCATATTCCTGAGAGGGTTGACCCAGCGTTAATATTTCACCCTGACTGTCACGTAGACGAATACCAAAGCCATCAGCGTCACCACTGACTAATAATGTGGTGGGATCGGATGCCGCCGCATTGCCCATAAAAGTGACCGAAGCATAAGGATAAAGTGAACCATCGTTGCCTCGTTTCACCACGGAACATCCTGTCAGGCGTATCAACACTGGCCGCGTAATATTGCCTTCATCATTACGATTAATCAGGCTGGCAGAAACATTACCAAACTCAACCTCTATATCCCGACTGTTCGGGTCAAGGCTGCATGCCGCCTCAATCAGTTCACCGCTCATGGCTAATTTACCCGGCGTGACGGTGGATGCTGAAACCGAAGCCGACCCGACCAGAGCGCAAAAATAGACGGCAATGAGGAGCGTATTGTTTATTTTCACTTTGTCCCTCCCTGGTCTACGGTGGAGAAAGTGCGGGAACACGCCCCGCACTCATCACTTCAGGTCAATTACTGGTACGCAATCTCGAAGTTCACGGTGGACTGGAAGGAACCAGCAGCCACGGTTGCGCTTGCGCTTTCTGCTTTCACATAGGCCACAAACGGAATGGTGTTGGTGCCATTAACCAGCTGGACAGGTGTTGTTGCAGTGCCCCACACCACATCCTGGCTGGCGCTGTCACGCAGGCCGATACCCGCACCAGACGCGGTGCCGGAAGTAAAGGCCGCCAGAGTGGCGTCAGTTGGGTTGGTGCTGGTCGGGGTGTAAGTCACTTCTGCAGTTTGCGCTACCGTGATGTCGCAGTGCTGCAGTTCGATGTTCTGGTGTACGTTTCCGGCGCGAGCACCGTTAGCCAGTGCAGAAACAGGAATCTGACCAAAATCAACGGTCACCGGGCTTGAACCTGGTGCCAGACCACAGGCGGTATTTACCAGTTCACCCTGGAATTCAATCACACCGTTCGTTGTGTCAGCTAAAACAGACATAGAACCCAGAGCGGCGCTGAACGCAACAGCCATAGCAACTTTATTCATTTTCATAACAATTTCCTGTTTGTACCAATATCCTGAGAAATAAAGAGTCATCACGTCGCATTCGTTATTTCGTCCTGCTGTAATCAACTCTTGGTTTTGTTCTGGAAATGTCCTGGCAATAATTAAAAATGCAATAATATTAATTACCACCACTCCTTTGAACTGATGAAAATGCTACCAAATCAAAATTTCCACACAAAGCACTACATTTGCTGTGGGATAGATACGCATTGTTAACTCGCAGGGAAAGGAAAGGTGGATTTATATCTCGCGAAGTGGTGTGATAAATCCGAAATACATGACGGGTTTTAGCGGATATAGAATTCAAAAGCGGAGAAGAGATTAGGATAATTCCCGATAATACCGGAAATAAAATAATGATTCAGTAAATTATTGGAATAGTTAAGGTGAAAGTATCAACAGTAGAGCTCAAAGATGTTCCTTCCCGTCGTTTTGACAAGCCTGAAGCAAACTTAGCCAGTCGTCGGGTGGATTCCCCTCATCGAGCATTTTCCCGAAAATCTTATAGGCATCGGTCTTGCTGCCGTAGGTGCGCAATGACCCTTCATCATTCACCCATGCGATGACAATGATCTTACTCTCGAGACTATAACGGAAAAATAAGCGATACCGTTCCACACCAAACTTCGCTCTCGACCAGTCTGTATAAGCTTTCCCTATACTGTCGCCAGGCCGGTAAACAGAAGCTCGGGGTTCGTGGGTAATGTTGGCAATGGATTTCAATAAATGCGCCAGCACCTTGGTCTCTTTCTTCTTCTGGAAAACAATGGGATCTGGAAACCTGTGCTTAAGGTCTTCAACACGTGCGACCAGCGCGTTGTATTGATCGATAAAACAGGGATGAGCGTAGATCGTCCACCCGTTCAGCCATGTGGGAAAATCCATTTTTTCAGTCTTCGTCGCTGATTTCATCATCAAGATTGACGTCGATACCATCAACCAGTTCATAGCCACGGGATAAATCCAGCTTCTTCAGCGTTTGTGGGTTATTCGCCACATCCTGTGATAAGAAGTCCAGGAATGATCGCATCACACCGTCCTCCGTTGCTTCACTGTATTTTGAAAGCAGTACTTCACCCGTGGAAAGCAATGTGTAATGAATACGATCACCACTGCGAAGATGTAAAGCGTCCCTGATCGACGCAGGGATAGTCGTTTGATGTCGTTCCGTCAATTTAGAATCCGCTTCAATGGCAATGTCTTCAGATCGAACATAGGCGAACATATTTATCCCTTTGAGTTACTGTGTACAAATTTTAAACGCATTGTAGGCTCGCCAGAAAAACAATGCAAACGCATTGCAATGTAGTTGCATTGTTAGCAAAGAACTCACGGAGCTGAACGTTACACTCAGAAACTCGCAATGACAAAGGATTCAAAGCCTATAAAGGAGGAAAAGATCAAAACGGGAAGCCGTCTCGCAAATTCGGGCGGAAGGATTATTTCAGACTGACGGCATCAACATGACACTGTACCCGGCATTCACCGCAGCCGGTACAACGCTCGCTGTCCAGCACAGGGATCCCCGTCGCGCCGAGGGTACAGGCCAGTTCGGGGCATGCCTCAACACACTGGTTACACGAGCGCACTGGATTAACGCAGGCAGCGCTGAACGTTGGCCGCAGGCCTGTATCAAAACGCGCCTGTACGCACAGCGCGTCACTCGGGCATGCGGCAATGCACGCCCCACAGCCATCGCAACTGGCATAATCAATAGCCAGTTGCGGGTAGCCGTCTTCGTGACGGGTCAGAATCCCCATCGGGCATGCATCGATACACTGGTTGCATCGGGTACATTGCGCGATGAACTGCGCATCAGGCACGGCTCCCGGCGGCAACGAATGCGCAAGTTGAGGCACCGATACCCCCTCCGGCGCAGTGTGCTTTGCCGCACTGACAAACGCGCGAAATAGCCCACGCCGACTGACGTGCCGATGCGTCATCAGCGCCTGATAATATTTCTCTGACTTGTTCATCCGAAGTACAGCCGTTTCACCGCAGGTTGTAGCGCGCGTTGCTGCTCCATCTCCTGCAGATAACACGCCGTTACGGCGGCAAGACGCGCATAGAACGGGCTCACCGCGCTGTCCTGCACGCGTTCCAGATAGCGATATCCCCACGGCAGCAGATGCACCGCGAATAATTGATTTACCGCCGCGTCTTTACCGGCCTCCAGCAGCGCACTACTGGCTAACAGCATCAGGCCAAACTGATCTTCGGGTTCGCTCTGGCGCGAGTCAAATGCCATTCCCTGCGACTGTAAAAACGCGCGGTATTCCGCGGTGGTATCGCCCATCAGCAGATTATCGCGCTCCAGCCAGACGGAACCCCATGGCGGCGCGGGCATATCCCCTTGCCCTTCGAACAGCACGGAAAATTGCCACGCCAGTTCTTCATCATCCGGCAGCGGCCAGTCAGCACACAGCCTGGCAATCTGCACCGGATCGCGCCACGGATACAGATCGGGCATCATGGGCAGACTGTCGAACAGCGCTTTCACCTCCGGTCGTCCGGGAGAGTAATAAAACAGTGCACCGAGGATCCTCGGTAATACAGCATCGGGGGTCATCTCTGGCTCCTCCTGAAAACAGAGCGGCCGAAGCCGCTCACAGGTTACATCGGTAACGTCCACAGATTGTAGAACGCAATCCTGCCCACTAGCTCAGCCACGATGACGACCACGGCGGTCATCGCCAGAACCGTGACACTGGACTTCAACCGCGCCCAGGTCACCACCCCAACAATGCCTAGCGCCAGCAGCGCCGCTTGTGCGGTAAACCAACTGGTTTGCGCCGCCGTTAACGCGTCGTCCGCACTCATCAGCGTCGACACATACCCCGGTCGCAGGCAGAAACTTACGAGTATCGCCAGTACGCTCATCAACAGGCCCAGACGCAGCCCGAACAGCCCGGCCAGAATGCCGCCGCCAATCAGCGGCGTCAGCACCATCATCACCGTCGTATACGAGGTGCGCCAGGTAACCACCGTCGGCAACTGGTAGATTTGCGGGATCGCCAGAATAAAGACCACGCCCACCACCGCCGCCAGCCATACCAGCGCTTTACACAGCGCAGTCGCGCCACGGTTAAGCAGCAGACCGAGAGAACCCAGCCCGCCAAGCGTGGCAAACACTGCCGACAGTACAATTTCGTTGCTCATCGGCGAATGACCCACGCGCAGCAGCATATTCAGCGCACGCAGCGGTTGTCCGACGTGGATTACCCCCAGCAGCACCCCAACCCCAAACAGACACATGACACAGAACAGGCCGATAGCCATCCGTCGCGCCTCGATCTGCCCCAGGGTGCCGCCAATCAGCAGCAGAATAAATGCCCCCACTGCGCTTTGGGTAAAGACGGTAAAAAAGACCAGCGGTAACTCATGCATGGCGCACCTCCCCCATGTTCATAATGGCCCCTTCCTTATCGCCCGTAGGTTTGGCCTTCGGATGCGGCTTAATGATGAGGTTAGGATGGGTAAACGACGCGGCGGGTAGCGGCGCAATTTCGTTCTCGCTACCGTATTTCGCGCGCAGTTCATCGATTGGGCCGAAATCCAGCGCTCGCTGTGGGCAAGAATCCACACAGATGGGGCGCAGATTCTGCTCCAGTCGGTCGAGACAGCCGTCGCATTTGCGCATGACTTTGGCCTTAGCATCAAACTGCGGCGCGCCATACGGGCAGCGCATCTCGCAATAGCGGCAGCCCACGCAGATACTGTCATCGACCAGCACCAGACCGTCTTCTTCACGCTTGTGCATCGCGCCGGTCGGGCAGCCTGATACGCAGACTGGCTCATCACAGTGGTTACAGGCGATAGAGAGGTAGTAGGTAAAGGTGTCGTTGTGCCAGCTTTCTCCTTCTTTCACCCAGCTTCCGCCGCCGTATTCATAGACCCGGCGGAATTTCGGGCCGACGTCCAGATCTTTATTATCCTTACAGCTGACCTGGCAGGTTTTACAGCCTGAGCAGCGCGAGGAGTCAACATAAAAGCCATACTGTTTCATTGCGGATCACTCCTTAAGCGCGTTTGATTTCAACCAGGTTGGTATGCTGCGGGTTCCCTTTCGCCAACGGCGACGGCAGATGACTGGTCAGGGTATTGATGCACCCGCCAACGTCCACACCGTTGCTATCCAGACGGGTCCACGCCCCCTGTGGCATCGCCACCACACCCGGCAGAATCCGCTGGGTCACCTTGCAGGGAATCGCCACCACGCCGCGATCGTTGAACACATGCACCAGATCGCCAGAGTTCAACTGGCGTGCGCTGGCATCTATTGGGTTGATCCACACTTCATCCGGTACCGCTTCATGCAGCATCAACACGTTGGTATAGGTTGAGTGGGTATGGCCTTTGGTGTGAAAACCGCTTAACTGCAGCGGATACTTCGCGGTCAGCGCTTTGTTCAGATGCGACTCTGTCACCGCGCAGAACTCCGGTACCGCCGGGATGCGATCGCCTTCCGGCAGCGTCCACGCTTTCGCGAGATCGGCCAGCGCCTGCGAGTAGATCTCAATCTTGCCGGACGGCGTGGTCAGCGGATTGGCCACGGCATCGGCACGGAAATCAGCAAACGCCAGGCTCTGTTTGTCGGTTGCGATGCGCTGGTCAACGACCCCCATCTCTTTCGCCACCGACCATTCCGGCAGGTACGGACGTTTCTCGCGGATCTGCTGATAGTGCATTTCTGCCCACTGCGCCTGTGTCCGCCCTTCGGTGTACTGCTCACGCAGCCCCAGATGCCCGGCGATATCAGCACAAATATCGTAGGTGCTACGTACTTCCCACATCGGCGTGACCGTTTTCTGCAAGGCGATCATGTAGTTGTGAGACCCCGTGGCATAGGAGCTGTCCACCAGATCTTCCGCTTCGAGATAGCTGGTTTCCGGCAGCAGGAGATCGGCGTACTTCGCGCTCGGCGTCATGTGGTTTTCAATGACGATAATGGTTTCGCACAAACTTTCATCCGCGAGAATTTTGCGCGTGCGGTTGGTTTCACCGTGCTGATTCAGCAGCGTGTTACCGGCCTGGTTGAAGAACAGCTTGATGCCGATTTTCAGTTTATCCGCCCCCTTCACCCCCATCGTGGTGGCCGTCATCATTTCCGGGCGTTGAATCGCATCCGTCCACAGATAGCACGGAATGGAGGTCTTGATCGGGTTGGTCAAAATCGGTAACAGCGGTACGCCATAAGGGGTGCCATAAGGCCAGTTACCGTTATTGGTACCCGGCAGGCCAAAGTGACCCGTCAGTGCGGGTAACGTCTGAATGGCGCGCACGGTTTGCTCGCCGTTAGCGTGACGCTGCGGCCCCCAGCCCTGACAAATGTAACAGGCACGAGCCGAAGCGATTTCGCGCGCCAGTTGGCGAATGCGCGTTGCCGGAAGCCCCGTGATCTCCGCCGCCCATTCCGGCGTTTTAGCGATACCGTCATCACCTTTACCGATCACGTAGTCTTTATAGCTGGCATTCGGCGCAGCGCCTTCAGGCAGCGTGCTGCTGTCATAGCCCACGCAGTACTTATTCACCTCGGCTTCATTGATCAACTGTTCGGTAATCAACGTATGGGCGATACCAGCCACCAACGCGGCATCGGTCGTCGGGCGAATCGGCAGCCACTCGGCATGCTCGGTAACTACCGAGTCGGTATAACGCGGATCGATAATAATCACCCGCGCTTTCGAGGCTTCCAGCGCACGACGTAACTCTTCCACCTGTCCGCCGCCAGACATGCGCGTTTCAGACAAATTCAGACCAAACAGCACCACCAGATCGGAATGCGCAATTTGCGTAAAGTGACTTCCGACATACACGCCGTGAGTATAGGGCGTTGCGGTGGCAATTTGCGCCGTGGAATAGGTGTTATGATAATTTAAATAGCCGCCGGTAAGATTTAGCAGACGTTTCCAGGCAGGCGTGCCCTGGGTATGATAATAAGCGCCCGACTGATAATTATAATAAATTGCCTCACGGCCATATTTTTCCGTCACGCGTTTTAATTCTGCAGCGATAAATGCTGTCGCTTCATCCCAGGAAATACGTTTGAATTTCCCTTCGCCACGTTTACCTACGCGTTTCATCGGATATTTAATCCGGTCCGGACTATATACCCGCCAGCGACTGGAACGACCGCGCAAACACGGACGAATCTGATGTTCGCCAAATACCGCGTCGTCTTTTGCATCCTCCGGTTCAATACGCACGATGCGGTCATCTTTAACGATCACTTTCAGCGGGCAACGGCTGCCACAGTTGACCAGGCAGGCACTGTGGCGAACGGTTTCGCCATTGCCGCCTTGCGCAGGAGCGTCGGTCGTTTCAGCCTGCGCGGTGGTAGAGAAAGGCAACGTAATCGCGTTACTGAGTGCAACAGCGGCACCTATTTTTGCGGTACCTGTCACCGCATCCCGTCGGGACAGCGTTGTGTTTAGCCACTTTTTTATTTCCATCTTTTTTTCTCACATTGCATCCATAGTTATTATTAATAAGTAATCATATAGGGCTAAACACGGCTGATGGTTGATTATGATCAAACGCGCTTTTATGGAAAAATAAAGTGGTAAAACCATGACACTCTTATCATTTTTTATCTGATAAAAAGCAGTGATTTAACTGAAGATGACATTTTTGTAAACATATAAGAGATAAAAACAGAACAACAGCATAATCATTGTATAGTTAATTATATTGCGCTTATATATTCCGTCAGGCAAGCGCAACAAAATTCTTATTTTTGGAACGTATGCCAAAAAGAGTATTCCTGGTCAAAATGAATATTCCTGGCGTTCAGGAACATATTACTTTTTATGCTAATTTAGCAATAATATGATTTTTTGTTATACAAAAAGAAGAAAGCCTTCTGCGTGAACTGAGTTCTTACCGTAAACGGGCTATACTGTTTCATCATCCCCATAGCCAGACTGAATCATGATCGTATCCGGACGCCATCCCTCTCTGCGCCTGTCGCTGGCAGGACTCCTGACGCTGACACTGTTTGGGATCGGCTATACCCTGCATCTGCACTGGGGGGCGTTTATTCAGTGGTGTCTGGCGACGCAAATCACCCTGCATCGCTATCTGGTGATGTATCTGCTGCAGTTGAATAATCATCAGTACAGCGGCGGTTTCTGGTTACTGACGGGGGCGTTTCTGTACGGCGTACTGCATGCCATCGGACCGGGACACGGAAAGTTCATCGTGACGACCTATCTGAGTACCAATAAGGAAAGCCTGCTGGCTGCTCGGGTCGTGCCTTTTATTGGCAGCCTGATGCAAGGAGTCAGTGCGATCCTGTTTGTGTTTATCCTCGCGATTGGCTTTAACCTGGCAGCCGGCGATTTAAGCACCAGCCGATGGTACGTTGAAAAAATCAGCGCTGCGCTGATCGCCGGATTCGGCGCGTTTCTCATTTATCAGGCACTTAAATCCATACGCCCGATAACCTTCACCCGATTTACTCCCTTGCATAGCCATGACGAGAAGTGCGGCTGCGGACATCAAGGCGTCGGGCAGACGCTGGTGGACGGTAACTGGAAAACCCGGCTGGGGGTGATTCTCGCCATCGGCGCCCGACCATGCAGCGGGGCAATCATGATCCTGCTGTTTTCCAATGCTCTCGGTATCGTCACCTGGGGCATTGCAGCGGTGATGACCATGTCCTTTGGCACTGCGCTGTCGATCATGGGACTGTCTCTGGCGGTACGTTATGCCCGAAATCAGACACTCACATGGTTCGGTACAGGACATCCCGCTCTGAAATGGCTTGCGCCTGCAGCGAAAATAGTCGGCGGTGTGGTGCTGATCCTGTTTGCCACAATTCTGTTCTTAACGGTGATCCCGATTAGCGCCAACGGCGATTATATTGCCGCAGGTTGCTGATCCGACCTGCGTAATAATGATCCGATAATGGGACACCTGCCCCAGTGAATTTCCCTGCCACCTTTGAATTACGCGTCCCAATAGGGATAATATCCACACGAACTGTGAACCCGGGACCACCATGAGACACTCCCTGCCTTGTCGCAAGCTACGTGAACGGCCGATGAAACTCGGTACGACGGTGATACTGATGGTCAGCGCCGTGTTGTTTTCTGTCTTGCTGGTCGTCCATCTGTTCTACTTCTCACAAATCAGCCACATGACGCGTGATGCGCTGGCAGACAAAGCGCTGGCCGTTGCCCGGACGCTGGCAGACTCGCCGGAGATCCGTGCGGGGTTGATGAAAAAACCCGAGGATAGCGGGATTCAGGCGATTGCCGAAGCGGTGCGCAAGCGAAACGATATGCTGTTCATTGTTGTCACCGACATGAAAAGCCTGCGTTATTCTCATCCGGAAGCCCAACGCATCGGGCAACCATTTAAGGGCGACGATATTTTGCTGGCGCTGGATGGCAAAGAGAATATCGCCATCAACCGGGGCTTTCTCGCCCAGGCGCTGCGCGTTTTCACCCCCATTTATGACGACAATCACCACCAGATTGGGGTGGTGGCAATCGGCCTGGAACTGAGTCGGGTGACCGAACAGATTAACGACAGTCGCGGCAGCATCCTCTGGTCCGTACTTTTTGGCGTGCTGGTTGGCCTGCTGGGAACATGGGTGCTGGTGAAAGTGCTCAAACGCATCCTGTTTGGCCTGGAACCGTATGAAATTTCTACCCTGTTTGAACAGCGCCAGGCGATGCTGCAATCAATCAAAGAGGGGGTCATCGCCGTTGACGACAAAGGCGAAGTGACGTTAATCAACGAGGCCGCCCAGGAGTTGCTGGATTACCGTAAGTCACAGGATGACCCCCAGTTTTCCACGCTCAGCCATGCATGGTCGCAGGTGGTGGATCTCAGCGAAGTGCTGCGCGACGGTACGTCGCACCGCGACGAAGAGATCAACATCAAAGATCGGTTGCTGCTCATTAATACCGTCCCGGTTCGCAGCGACGGCAAGATTATTGGCGCGATCTCCACCTTCAGGGACAAAACGGAAGTTCGCCAGTTGATGCAGCGACTGGATGGCATGGTGAACTATGCCGACTCACTCCGTGAACGATCCCACGAATTCATGAATAAATTACATGTGATTCTGGGATTGTTACATCTGAAGAGTTATAAGCAGCTTGAAGACTATATTATTAAGACGGCAAACAACTATCAGGAAGAGATCGGCTCACTGTTAGGCAAAATTAGATCGCCGGTCATTGCTGGCTTTTTACTTAGTAAGATTAATCGCACATCCGATTCAGGGCACAAACTGGTGATTAGCCATGACAGCCAGGTACCGGACAGCGGCAATGAAGATCAAATTGCGGTATTGATTACCGCGCTCGGAAATCTGATTGAAAACGCGATCGACGCGTTAGCACAGCAGTCAGGAGGTGAGATCAGCGTCTCCTTATACTATCGCAATGGTTGGCTACATTGTGAAGTCAGTGACGATGGTCCCGGCATTGAACCGCACCGCCTTGACGCTATTTTTGATAAAGGCGTCTCGTCTAAAGGAACTGAACGCGGCGTTGGTTTAGCGCTTGTTAAACAACAAGTTGAAAGTCTTGGTGGCAATATTTTTGTGGAATCCGAACCTGGCGTTTTCACACAATTTTTTGTACAAATACCCTGGGATGGGGAGAGGGCCAGCACATGATCAATGTCTTTATTATCGATGACGACGCCATGGTCGCGGAGTTAAATCGCCGCTATGTCGCACAGATCCCCGGTTTTCAGTGCTGCGGAACCGCCTCAACGCTGGAAAAAGCCAAAGAGGTTATTTTTAATAGCGATGTTCAGATTGACCTGATTCTGCTGGATATTTACATGCAGAAAGAGAACGGGCTGGACCTGCTCCCGCTTCTGCATGCCGCCGGCTGCAAAAGCGATGTCATTGTCATCTCTTCTGCCGCCGATGCCATGACGATCAAGGATTCGTTGCACTACGGCGTTGTAGATTACTTAATCAAGCCGTTTCAGGCCTCACGCTTTGAGGAAGCCCTCACCAGCTGGCTGCAAAAGAAAAGGGACATGGATAAGCACCAGTATTATGAGCAGTCAGAGCTGGACCAACTGATTCACGGCAATGCGTCCAGTGAGCAGGACACCCGCCGCCTGCCGAAAGGGTTGACGCCGCAGACGCTGCGCACGCTGTGTCAGTGGATCGATGCACATCAAGATTATGAGTTTTCAACCGATGAACTGGCAAATGCGGTGAATATCTCTCGCGTCTCCTGCCGCAAATATCTTATCTGGCTGGTCAACTGTCATATTCTGGTTACCAGCATCCATTATGGCGTTACGGGCAGGCCGGTTTACCGTTACCGTATTCAGGCAGAACATTATTCTTTACTTAAGCAATATTGTCAGTAGAAGATAAATCTTAACCTTGCATTATTTCGTTATATATTGGTAACAATTATTACAATAATGAAAAAATAAAAAGGTTAAGGTTACTTCCTGCAAATTCAGAAATTGTGCCAGATCAAATATAATTGCATCATTCCACATTTTTCAATGCGTTATTATTATCCGACACGCCATTGTTTTTAATTTCAAAAACGCTAACAAAAGTTAATAAAGTATTATCCCCTGCGCAGAGTGTGTATTTTTAATCACAAAGGAGTAGTCTGGAAATAACCGGACGGATTAACAAAAACGATAAACGGTAGCAACGGAGCTCATGCTACATCTTAAGGATAAGCACACTCTGTGAGCAGATGATATGTTCATGTTTTTCATAAAGATACAAAAAATAGCCCGAACCTGCCTCTGCTCTTCTTTTTCAACACTGCCCATCGCCAGAGAGTCGTGCTCTCTGAAAACAGCCTGAAAAAAACGATAAGAGTTTTCCTGTCCTTAGGAATAACGTTATTCGATGTTTAAAAACTAATCGCACTTTCAGACGAAACGAATATTAGCCAGGCTCTGCGCCCATTACACAAAAAACAGAACATGGCTGTGATCCATTTATCAAAATTGACTGGTTTTATCGCGAGGGTAAATAAATGCTATTTAGTATACAACTTCTCATAATATTAATATGTTTGTTTTATGGTGCCAGAAAGGGCGGTATCGCGCTGGGTTTGTTAGGCGGTATCGGCCTGGTCATTCTGGTGTTCGTTTTCCACCTCCAGCCGGGTAAACCACCGGTTGACGTCATGCTGGTGATCATCGCCGTGGTCGCGGCCTCAGCAACGCTACAGGCCTCAGGCGGTCTGGATGTGATGTTGCAGATCGCAGAGAAACTGCTGCGCCGCAACCCGAAATATGTCTCTATCGTTGCCCCGTTTGTGACCTGTACCCTGACTATCCTGTGCGGTACCGGCCACGTGGTCTACACGATTCTGCCCATCATTTACGACGTGGCGATTAAAAATAACATCCGCCCGGAACGTCCGATGGCCGCCAGCTCCATCGGCGCACAAATGGGGATCATTGCAAGTCCGGTATCGGTGGCGGTGGTTTCTCTGGTTGCCATGCTGGGTAATGTGACGTTTGAAGGCAAACACCTCGAATTCCTCGACCTGCTGGCGATCACTATCCCGTCCACGCTGATTGGTATTCTGGCTATCGGTATTTTCAGCTGGTTCCGTGGTAAAGATCTGGATAAAGATGAAGACTTCCAGAAATTCATCTCCGTACCGGAAAACCATCACTACGTGTATGGCGATACCGCTACGCTGCTGGACAAAAAACTGCCGAAAAGCAACTGGCTGGCGATGTGGATCTTCCTTGCCGCCATTGCTGTCGTCGCTATCCTGGGTGCCTTCTCTGAACTTCGCCCTTCATTCGGTGGCAAAGCGCTGTCGATGGTGCTGGTTATCCAGATGTTCATGCTGCTGACCGGCGCGTTGATTATTATCCTGACCAAAACCAATCCCGCTTCAATCTCTAAAAACGAAGTCTTCCGTTCAGGTATGATCGCGATTGTGGCGGTGTACGGTATCGCCTGGATGGCGGAAACCATGTTCGGCGCGCACATGACAGAAATCGAAGGTGTGCTGGGTAACATGGTGAAAGAGTATCCGTGGGCCTATGCGATTGTTCTGCTGCTGGTGTCTAAATTCGTTAACTCTCAAGCAGCGGCGCTGGCGGCTATCGTTCCGGTCGCGCTGGCGATTGGCGTTGACCCAGCCTACATCGTGGCGTCTGCCCCGGCGTGCTACGGCTACTACATTCTGCCGACCTATCCGAGCGATCTGGCCGCCATTCAGTTCGACCGTTCAGGAACCACCCGCATTGGTCGCTTCGTCATCAACCACAGCTTTATTCTCCCGGGTTTGATTGGCGTGAGCGTCTCCTGCGTCTTTGGCTGGATCTTTGCTGCCATGTACGGATTCCTGTAAAGGTCTCCCGCGTGCCGTCCGTCACCGGGCGGCACGTCACTTATGATATTAAAAGAAATCAATAGGCTGGAAGCACATGTCAAATAAAGCGTTCTTCTATCAGGCACCTTTCCCGATGGGGAAAGACGAAACAGAGTACTACCTGCTCACTTCCGATTATGTCAGCGTGAGTGAGTTTGAAGGTGAGTCCATACTGAAGGTTGAGCCGCAAGCCCTGACGCTGCTGGCGCAACAAGCCTTTCACGATGCCTCCTTCATGCTCCGCCCCGAACATCAGCAACAAGTCGCCTCCATTCTTCATGACCCCGAAGCCAGCGAAAACGATAAATACGTTGCCCTGCAATTCCTGAGAAACTCTGAAATCGCCGCCAAAGGCATTCTGCCGACCTGTCAGGATACCGGCACGGCCATTATCATGGGGAAAAAAGGCCAGCGTGTCTGGACTGGTGGCGGTGATGAAGCGGCGCTGTCAAAAGGGGTGTACAACACCTATATCGAAGACAATCTGCGCTATTCGCAAAACGCCGCGCTGGATATGTACAAAGAGGTGAATACCGGTACCAACCTGCCGGCACAGATCGACCTCTACACCGTCGATGGTGATGAGTATAAATTCCTGTGCGTAGCGAAAGGCGGCGGTTCCGCCAACAAAACTTACCTGTACCAGGAAACCAAAGCGCTGCTCACCCCGGGCAAGCTGAAAAACTTCCTCGTTGAGAAGATGCGGACGCTGGGAACAGCAGCCTGCCCGCCGTACCATATCGCCTTTGTGATTGGCGGCACTTCTGCAGAAAGCACGCTAAAAACCGTGAAGCTCGCCAGCACGCATTACTACGATGCGCTGCCGACCGAAGGCAACGAGCATGGTCAGGCGTTCCGTGATACACAACTGGAACAGGAACTGCTGGAAGAGGCACAAAAACTCGGTCTTGGCGCGCAGTTTGGCGGTAAATATTTCGCCCACGATATCCGCGTGATCCGCCTGCCGCGTCACGGTGCCTCCTGTCCGGTCGGCATGGGCGTTTCCTGCTCGGCGGATCGTAACATCAAAGCCAAAATCAACCGCGAAGGGATTTGGATCGAAAAACTGGAGCACAACCCAGGCCAGTACATCCCGGAAGCGTTGCGTCAGGCCGGTGAAGGCGAAGTGGTGAAAGTTGACCTCAACCGCCCGATGAAAGAGATCCTGGCACAGCTTTCGCAGTACCCGGTTTCCACCCGTCTGTCGCTGACCGGAACCATTATCGTCGGTCGTGATATTGCGCATGCGAAGCTGAAAGAACGTATCGACTCTGGCGAAGGGTTGCCGCAGTACATTAAAGATCACCCGATCTACTACGCCGGTCCGGCAAAAACACCGGCGGGCTATCCGTCAGGCTCATTAGGACCGACCACCGCAGGCCGAATGGACTCCTATGTTGATCTCCTGCAATCGCACGGCGGCAGCATGATCATGCTGGCAAAAGGCAATCGCAGCCAACAGGTGACCGATGCCTGCCATAAACACGGCGGCTTCTATCTGGGCAGCATTGGCGGCCCGGCAGCGGTCCTGGCGCAACAGAGTATCAAGCATCTGGAATGCGTTGAGTATCCGGAACTGGGTATGGAAGCGATCTGGAAAATTGAAGTGGAAGATTTCCCGGCGTTCATCCTGGTCGATGACAAAGGCAATGATTTCTTCCAGCAGATAGTGAACAAGCAGTGCGCTAACTGCACGAAATAACCTCTTCGGCCCGGCACCGGACTGCTCTCAACGTTTGAAGGCAGTCCGGTGATCCCCCCGGGCCACCTTTTCCCGTCATGGCTGGCATTGAATTTTCGACCACTTCGGTGAATAGTAGCCTTTTCCATCACTTGCGAAATCACCATGATCCGCACATTAAACCCCACCCTGCTGAATATCGGCGCACTGATCCTGACGCTTATCCTGATCTACACTGGCTTCTCGGCAGGTGAGAAAACCACCTGGCTGATGGAAGTTACGCCGGTCATTATTGTGATACCGCTGCTGCTGACAACCGCAAAGCGCTACCCGCTCACTCCTCTGCTTTATACCCTGATTTTTTTCCACGCCATCATCCTGATGGTGGGCGGTATGTACACCTATGCCAAAGTCCCTGTGGGCTTTGAAGTGCAGGAGTGGCTGGGCTTAAGCCGAAATCCGTATGACAAACTCGGCCATTTCTTCCAGGGCCTGGTTCCGGCACTGGTGGCGCGCGAAATTCTGCTACGCACAAAGAGTGTTCGCAGCGGTAAGATGCTGGCATTTCTGGTTTGCTGCGTGGCGCTGGCGATTAGTGCCACCTATGAGTTAATTGAATGGTGGGCCGCGCTGGCGATGGGACAGGGCGCGGACGATTTCCTTGGCACGCAGGGCGACCCGTGGGATACCCAGTCAGACATGTTCTGCGCGTTGCTGGGTTCATTGACTACGGTAACGTTGCTGGCGGGAGTGCATAGCCGTCAGTTGCAGCGCTATGGATTAACGCCCCCCGACGCATAACGTATTTATCTGCCGGAGGCATACACAGGCTCCGGCGATATCACTATCAGCTCAAAAAATAATTCAGCTGTCGATAAACCATCGCCAAAAACGGCTGGCAAATCACTTTAATCCATTGTTTATAAACAATTATTGATGGATCCCCGTCGTTTCGCGCCCTCTTTACACCTTTTTTAGTCAGGATAATACTTGCCCGCATCACAGATTCCTCCACAACCGGGTAAGAGATGATGAAAGTATTAATTGTTGAAAGTGAATTTCTGCATCAGGACACCTGGGTTGGCAAGGCCGTGGAACGTCTGGCAGACGCCTTAAGTCGGCAAAATGTTACCGTCATTAAGTCCACGTCTTTCGACGACGGCTACGCCATCCTGTCGGCAAACGAAGCCATTGATTGCCTGATGTTCAGCTATCAAATGGAACAGCCTGATGAACATCAAAATGTCAGAGAACTGATCGGTAAGCTTCATGAGCGCCAGCAAAATGTGCCGGTCTTTCTGTTAGGTGACAGAGAGAAAGCCACCGCCTCGCTGGACCGCGATATGCTGGAGCTTGTCGATGAGTTCGCCTGGATCCTCGAAGACACCGCTGACTTTATCGCGGGGCGCGCGGTCGCCGCCATGACCCGTTATCGTCAGCAACTGCTGCCGCCGCTGTTTAGTGCGCTGATGAAATATAGCGATATCCACGAATACTCCTGGGCTGCACCGGGCCACCAGGGTGGTGTGGGTTTTACCAAAACGCCTGCCGGCCGCTTCTATCATGATTATTACGGCGAAAACCTGTTCCGCAGCGACATGGGGATTGAACGTGCTTCGCTGGGTTCTCTGCTCGATCACACCGGGGCCTTTGGCGAAAGCGAAAAATATGCTGCACGGGTCTTTGGCGCAGACCGTTCCTGGTCCGTCGTGGTCGGGACATCCGGCTCCAACCGTACCATTATGCAGGCCTGTATGACCGATAACGATGTGGTGGTGCTGGACCGTAACTGCCATAAATCGATTGAACAGGGGTTGATCCTGACCGGGGCGAAACCGGTGTATATGGTGCCCAGCCGTAACCGCTACGGCATCATTGGCCCTATCTACCCACAGGAAATGCAGCCGGAAACCTTACAGAAAAAAATCAGCGAAAGCCCGCTGACCAAAGAGAAGACAGGACAAAAACCGTCTTATAGCGTGGTGACCAACTGTACCTACGATGGTGTCTGCTATAACGCGAAATCCGCACAGGCGTTACTGGCGCAAGCTACCGACCGCATTCACTTCGACGAAGCCTGGTACGGCTACGCCCGCTTTAACCCGATTTACGCCGACCACTATGCGATGCGCGGTGAACCGGGCGATCACAGTGGTCCTACCGTTTTTGCCACCCACTCTACGCACAAACTGCTGAACGCCCTCTCTCAGGCGTCTTACATCCATGTGCGTGAAGGTCGCGGCGCGGTGAATTTTTCCCGCTTCAATCAGGCGTACATGATGCATGCCACCACCTCGCCGTTGTATGCCATCTGCGCATCCAACGATGTGGCGGTGTCCATGATGGACGGCAACAGCGGCCTGTCGCTGACTCAGGAAGTGATCGACGAAGCCATCGACTTCCGCCAGGCCATGGCGCGTCTGTATAAAGAGTTCAGCGCCGACGGCGACTGGTTCTTCAAGCCGTGGAACAAAGAAGTGGTCACCGATCCGCAGACCGGGAAAACATTCGATTTTGCTGACGCACCGGCGAAACTGCTGGCAACAGACCAGAACTGCTGGGTGATGCGTCCGGGCGAATCCTGGCACGGCTTTAAAGACTTACCCGATAACTGGAGCATGCTTGACCCGATCAAGGTCAGCATTCTCGCACCGGGGATGGGTGACGACGGCGAACTGGAAGAGACGGGGGTGCCTGCCGCGCTGGTCACCGCCTGGCTTGGACATCACGGAATCGTGCCAACCCGCACCACCGATTTCCAGATCATGTTCCTGTTCTCGATGGGCATCACCCGTGGGAAATGGGGAACCCTGATTAACACCCTGTGCTCATTTAAACATCACTACGATGCCAACACCCCACTGGCGCAGGTCATGCCGGAACTGGTCGACGAACACCCTGAAACCTACGCCAATATGGGCATTCACGACTTGGGCGATCGGATGTTCGCCTGGCTGCGGGAAAACAACCCAGGCGCGAAACTCAACGCCGCCTATTCCGGCCTGCCGGTTGCCGCAATGACGCCGCGTGAAGCCTATAACGCTATCGTTAACGACAACATCGAAATGGTGGCCATTGATAAACTGCCGGGTCGCATTGCAGCAAACTCGGTGATCCCTTATCCGCCGGGAATTCCGATGCTGCTTTCCGGAGAGAACTTCGGTGATGAAAACAGTCCGCAGGTGGGCTATCTCCGCGCCCTGCAATCCTGGGATCACCACTTCCCTGGTTTCGAACATGAAACCGAAGGCACTGAAATCATTGATGGCGTCTATCACGTAATGTGCGTGAAAGCGTAAATCAATTCCGACGACTGCGTCATGACATGGCCACCCTGACGCAGCCTGGTTTAGGCCGTAGGGTTATGACGAGCGTTTCCTGAGTATTGCTGAGAAAAACTACCATTGTCATACCTTTTTGCGCGGGTGCTCCCCGCGCTTTTTTTATCCCTTATGCATGGTTTCCACCGCGTAAAAGTTTCTGTACATAGCAATTATCTGTCGCCTATTGTATTTCCAGACAAAACCATTATTTTAATGCGGACTTCATTCGTCATACAAATCGAAATATCTGCTTTATCTCTCCCCTTTGGCGAGAAAGGATATTTTATGTTCATATTCGGGAGTTAGGGTATGAGAATTTTCAGCAATAATCCTTGCATTGTCGTGTTAACCGAAAAAGACGTTTGGCTACGAGTAAACGGTAAAGAGGCTATCAATTTAAAAGCGAATCATATGGCACTCATCGCCTGTGAAAACAATATCATCGATATCTCATCGATTAATAACGCACTGGTCGCACATATTAGCCGAGATATAATTAAAGATTATCTTCGCTTTTTAAATAAAGATCTTTCAAATATTCCACTCTGGCAACGGAGTTCCTCACCGGTATTAACCGCTGAATGTGTGACCCCCGATGTCTTCCGGGTGGCAGCACAACACAGCATTGCGCATACCGACAGCCCTGGCGAAGAAGAACGTACACGCTGCCTGTTGTTCGCCGTGTTATCCCGCTTTCTCGACAGTAAGAAGTTTTTGTCCCTGCTGATGTTTATGTTGCGAAACCGCGTCAGCGACAGCGTTTACCATATTATCGAGAGTGACATTCATAAAGCGTGGAATCTTAATCAGGTCGCCCGTTGTCTGTGTCTGAGTCCGAGTTTGTTAAAGAAGAAACTCAAAAGCGAAAATACCAGCTACAGTCAAATCATCACCACTTGCCGCATGCGCTACGCCGTTAATCAACTTCTGATGGATGGCAAGAATATATCCCAGGTCTCCGAACTGTGTGGTTATAACAGTACATCTTACTTTATCTCTGTGTTCAAAGAGTATTATGGCATGACCCCGCTACATTATGTCAGCCAGTTTAAAGACCGTACGGCAGCGTGATTTTTGAGCATTTTGTAATGAGCTACGATAATATCAGCATTAGCGATAACCCACGTCGCACATAATTCAACCGACACCTGAAGGCGTATTATGAGACATCATTTATTGTTCCCTTCAGGAGATTAATTATGTCCTCGGATGCTGATGCTCACAAAGTGGGCTTAATCCCCGTCACCTTAATGGTGTCGGGGAATATCATGGGTTCAGGGGTTTTCCTGCTCCCTGCGAACCTGGCCGCCACCGGCGGGATTGCAATCTACGGATGGTTAGTCACGATTATCGGCGCGCTGGCGCTGTCGATGGTCTACGCAAAAATGTCGTCCTTAGATCCCAGTCCCGGCGGTTCTTACGCGTATGCTCGTCGTTGCTTTGGGCCGTTCCTCGGTTACCAGACCAACGTGCTGTACTGGCTGGCCTGCTGGATCGGTAACATCGCGATGGTGGTTATCGGCGTCGGTTACCTGAGCTACTTCTTCCCCATTCTGAAAGATCCGCTGGTGCTGACCCTGACCTGCGTCGTGGTGCTGTGGATCTTCGTTCTGCTCAATATTGTCGGTCCGAAAATGATCACCCGCGTTCAGGCCGTCGCCACCGTGCTGGCGCTGGTCCCCATCGTCGGTATCGCGGTGTTTGGCTGGTTCTGGTTCCGTGGCGAAACCTACATGGCGGCCTGGAACGTGAGCGGCATGAACACCTTCGGCGCGATTCAGAGCACCCTTAACGTCACCCTGTGGTCATTCATCGGGGTCGAGAGCGCCTCGGTAGCGGCAGGGGTGGTCAAAAACCCGAAACGCAATGTGCCGATTGCCACCATTGGCGGGGTGCTGATCGCGGCTGTGTGCTACGTGCTCTCCACCACCGCCATCATGGGGATGATCCCTAACGCCGCGCTGCGCGTCTCCGCTTCACCGTTCGGTGATGCGGCACGTATGGCGCTGGGTAACACCGCCGGCGCGATTGTCTCCTTCTGCGCGGCAGCAGGCTGTTTAGGTTCGCTGGGCGGCTGGACGCTGCTGGCCGGACAGACTGCAAAAGCCGCCGCCGATGACGGTCTGTTCCCACCGATTTTTGCCCGTGTAAATAAGGCGGGCACACCGGTTGCCGGGCTGATTATTGTCGGGATTCTGATGACTATCTTCCAGTTCAGCAGTATGTCGCCGAACGCCGCGAAAGAGTTTGGTCTCGTCTCTTCAGTGTCCGTCATCTTTACGCTGGTGCCCTATTTGTACACCTGTGCCGCGCTGCTGCTGCTCGGTCACGGACACTTCGGCAAAGCGCGTCCGCTCTATCTGCTGGTAACCTTTGTGGCCTTTATTTACTGCATCTGGGCAGTGGTGGGGTCCGGCGCGAAAGAGGTGATGTGGTCATTCGTGACCCTGATGATCATCACCGCGCTGTACGCCCTGAACTACAACCGGATCCACAAAAACCCCTTCCCACTGGATGCGCCGGTTAACCGCAGTTAATCCCCTCTTTTACACGATGAAGCCAACCTTAAGTTCTTAAGGTTGGCTTAACTTTACTTTGCGAGGATCTGCGCTAATTAGTCTACGGAAGCTCCACCATGTTAAAGCGCATTGTCAAAAGACCTCTTCTCAGCCTGCTGGCCTGGTTACTACTGGTTTCATTCTATTTGTCTGTTTGTCTGAACATCGCGTTCTACAAACAGGTTGTGCAGGATCTGCCGCTGGATTCCCTGCGTAACGTGCTGGTCTTCTTGTCGATGCCAGTGGTGGCGTTCAGCGTCATGAATATTGTCCTGACGCTGGCCTCTTTCCTGTGGCTGAACCGCCTGCTGGCCTGCCTGTTTATTCTGATGTCCGCGTCAGCGCAGTATTTCATCATGACTTACGGCATCATCATTGACCGCTCAATGATTGCCAATATGGTGGATACGACGCCTGCCGAAACGTTCGCCCTGATGACGCCGCGAATGGTGCTCACGCTCGGTCTTAGCGGCATTGTGGCGGCCATCGTTGCCTGCTGGATTAAAATCAAACCGACCACGCCTGTCCTGCGCAGCGTGCTGTATCGCGCTGCCAACGTGCTGGTATCCGTGTTATTGATCGTGCTGGTGGCGGCCTTTTTCTATAAAGATTACGCCTCACTGTTTCGCAACAATAAAGAACTGGTCAAAGCTCTCAGCCCGTCTAACGGCATTGTCGCCAGCTGGTCATGGTACTCCCATCAGCGCCTCGCGCACCTGCCGCTGGTACGCATCGGGGAAGACGCCCATCGTAATCCGGTGATGCAGCAAGAGAAGCGCAAAAATCTGACTATCCTGATCGTCGGTGAAACCTCACGTGGCGAAAACTACTCGCTCGGCGGCTACTCCCGCGAAACCAATCCGCTATTGGCAAAAGATAATGTGGTTTACTTCCCGCGCACCACGTCGTGTGGTACCGCCACGGCGGTCTCTGTACCATGCATGTTCTCTAACATGCCGCGTAAGCATTACGACGAAGAGCTGGCGCAGCATCAGGAAGGGATGCTCGATATTATCCAGCGCGCGGGCGTTAACGTACTGTGGAATGACAACGATGGCGGCTGTAAAGGCGCCTGCGACCGCGTGCCACATCAGAATATGACGGCGTTAAACCTGAAAGGGGAATGCATCGACGGCGAATGCTATGACGAAGTTCTGTTCCACGGTCTGGAAGAGTACATCAACAACCTGCAAGGTGACGGGGTGATTGTACTGCATACCATCGGCAGCCACGGCCCGACCTACTACAACCGCTACCCGCCGCAGTTCAGGAAATTTACCCCAACCTGCGATACCAATGAAATCCAGACCTGTTCACAGGAACAATTAGTGAACACGTACGATAATACCGTGCTGTATGTCGACTATATTGTTGATAAAACAATTAATCTTCTGAAAGCGCATCAGGATAAATTTACCACCAGCCTGGTGTATCTTTCCGACCACGGCGAGTCGCTGGGTGAAAACGGCGTTTATCTGCACGGCCTGCCGTATGCCATTGCGCCAGACTCCCAGAAGCATGTGCCGATGCTGCTGTGGCTGTCAGAGGATTATCAGCAGCGCTATCAGGTTGATGCCAGTTGCCTGCAAAAACAGGCGCGTACTCAGGATTACTCGCAGGACAATCTTTTCTCGACCATGCTGGGACTGACCGGCGTACAGACCACGCAATATCAGGCCGCAGATGATATTCTGCAGCCCTGCAGGAGAACCACGCAATGAAAATACTGATTGTTGAAGACGATACGCTGCTTTTGCAGGGCCTGATTCTGGCGGCACAAACCGAAGGGTACGCCTGCGATGGCGTGTCGACCGCCCGTGCGGCTGAGCAATGTCTGGAAACCGGTCATTACAGTCTGGTGGTGCTGGACCTCGGCCTGCCTGACGAAGATGGCCTGCATTTCCTTGCTCGCATCCGGCAGAAAAAATATACCCTGCCGGTGCTGATCCTTACTGCGCGGGACACGCTCGGCGATAAGATTTCCGGGCTGGACGTCGGGGCCGACGATTATCTGGTGAAACCTTTTGCGCTGGAAGAGCTGCACGCCCGGATCCGCGCGCTGCTGCGTCGTCACAATAACCAGGGCGAGAGTGAACTGGTCGTCGGCAACCTGACGCTGAACATGGGCCGTCGACAGGTGTGGAAAGAGGGAGAGGAGTTAATTCTTACCCCTAAAGAGTACGCGTTGCTGTCGCGTCTGATGCTGAAATCGGGAAGCCCGGTGCACCGGGAAATTCTCTATAACGACATCTATAACTGGGATAACGAACCGTCCACCAATACCCTGGAAGTGCATATCCATAACCTGCGCGATAAAGTGGGCAAATCCCGTATTCGTACCGTGCGCGGCTTTGGCTACATGCTGGTGGCGACCGCGACTGAGGAAAGCTAATTGAATCTGAAGCGTTTTCTACGCCAGCCCATGACCCTGCGTCGGCGGCTGATGATCACCATCGGCATGATTTTGCTGGTTTTCCAGCTCATCAGCACCTTCTGGCTCTGGCATGAAAGCACTGAGCAGATCCAGCTGTTTGAACAGGCGCTGCGGGATAACCGCAATAACGATCGCCACATCATGCATGAAATCCGCGAGGCGGTCGCCAGTCTGATCGTCCCCAGCCTGTTTATGGTGGGGTTAACGCTGTTCATCTGCTATCAGGCCGTTCGCCGCATTACCCGTCCGCTCGCCAACCTGCAACACGAATTAGAAACCCGCACGGCGGATAATCTCTCCCCTATCGACATTCACAGCTCAACGGTCGAAATTGAAGCGGTCGTTTCGGCGCTCAACCAGTTGGTCAATCGACTGACCACGACCATCGAAAACGAGCGTCTGTTTACCGCCGACGTGGCGCACGAACTGCGAACACCGCTATCGGGCGTCCGTTTGCATCTGGAACTGCTGTCAAAAGCGCATCACGTGGATGTCGCGCCGCTGCTGGGTCGTCTTGATCAAATGATGGACAGCGTCTCGCAGCTTTTACAACTCGCCCGCGTGGGTCAGTCTTTTTCATCGGGAAATTATCAGCATGTCAGATTGCTGGAAGATGTGATCCTGCCGTCTTACGATGAGCTGAGCACGATGCTGGAACAGCGCGAACAGACACTCCTGCTGCCTGACAGTCAGGACGATGCGGCTGTTCAGGGCGACGCGACGCTGCTGCGGATGCTGCTGCGTAATCTGGTGGAAAATGCCCATCGCTACAGTCCGGAAGGCACCACCATCGCCATTACGCTGAACGTTGATGACGAAGCAACAATGACAATGGCGGTAGAAGATGAAGGACCGGGGATCGATGAAAGCAAGTGCGGCGAACTCAGCAAAGCCTTCGTCCGCATGGACAGCCGTTACGGTGGAATCGGTCTGGGGTTAAGCATCGTCAGCCGCATTACGCAGCTGCACCACGGGCAGTTTTTCCTGCAAAATCGCAGTGGAACCACCGGAACCCGCGCCTCGGTGCTGTTGAAGAAGGTTTAGTAGGTTGAGACCCAAATGTACAGGAAGCTACTGACAATCAGTACGCTGAATACGGTCGTGACACTTTCATAAATACGCTGTTTCATCACACTCTCCTCCAGGGTATGGAAGAGAGTGTGCCAGTCAGAGATTAAGCAAACCTTAATTTACTCGTCAATTCGCGGATGCTGCTGCACCAGGCGCGTACGCTTCGCCTGCAGGTCCGCAATCTCCTGATCGATATCCTCAATTTTCTGCTCGATATTATCGTAGTGTTCACCGAGAATTTCTTTCGCTTCCTGAATATCCGAGGCGGCGGGCGTTGCCCCTTTCAGCGGCTGATTCGCGGTCTCTTTCATGGTGATACCGGTAATGAAACCAATCACCGCAATCACCATCAGGTAGTAAGCAGGCATCATCAGATTCTGCGAGCTTTCCACCAGCCAGGCCGCCAGCGTTGGCGTCAGACCGGCAATCAGTACCGAAATATTAAATGCCGCCGCCAGCGCACTGTAACGAATATGTGTCGGGAACATGGCTGGCAGTGAAGACGCCATGACCCCGGTGAAGCAGTTGAGGATCACCGCCAGCATCAGCAGACCGGCAAAAATCAGGCCGATAATATTACTGTTAATCAGAATAAAGGCCGGGATTGCCAGGGCAAACAGCGCGATGCTACCCATGATCACGAATGGACGACGACCAAAACGGTCACTCAGTAGTCCCATCACCGGCTGGACAAACAGCATCCCGATCATAATGGCGATGATAATCAGCACGCCGTGATCTTCAGAGTAATGCAGGTTATGCGACAGATAGCTCGGCATATAGGTCAACAGCATGTAGTAGGTGACGTTGGTAGCAATCACCAGGCCAATACAGGCCAACAGGCTGCGCCAGTGCTTAGTGGCGATCTCTTTAAAGGACACTTTTGGTCCGTCCTGCAAGCCTTCGCGGTCGCCCTGTTCCAGCTTATCGACGTGCTGCTGGAACGCCGGGGTCTCTTCCAGTGCATGACGCAGATAGAGTCCGATAATCCCTAACGGCAGGGCGATAAAGAACGGAATACGCCAGCCCCATTCCAGGAAGTTCTCTTCTCCGACCACCGTCGAGATCAGGACGACCACACCCGCCCCCAGCACGAACCCGGCAATGGAGCCGAAGTCCAGCCAGCTTCCCATAAAGCCGCGTTTACGGTCCGGGGAATATTCGGCCACAAAAATAGACGCGCCGGTGTACTCACCGCCGACGGAGAAGCCCTGCGCCATCTTACACAGCAGCAGCAGGATGGGTGCCCAAATGCCTATCGAGGCGTAGGACGGTATCAGACCGATACAGAAGGTACTGATCGACATAATCACGATGGTGATGGCAAGAATCTTCTGGCGACCATATTTATCGCCGAGCATACCGAAGAACAAACCACCGAGCGGACGAATCAGAAAGGGAACAGAGAAAGTAGCAAGGGCGGCAATCATCTGCACGCTGGGGTCAGCCCCCGGGAAGAACACTTTACCTAATGCGTAAGCAACAAAACCATAAACCCCAAAATCAAACCACTCCATCGCATTACCCAACGAAGCAGCGGTAATCGCCTTTCGCAATTTACCGTCATCGATAATCGTGACATCACGAAGCGTAATCGGTTTTACTTTTTTCCTTTTCAGCATAGCTGTCCTCGTAGACTAAGCCCTGTCTCGCGGCATATCGACTGCACTGGCGCACTGGGCGCAACGTCACCGTCGAGCGCGGGGTTGCTCAGACGCAACTCCTGTAACAAGCGTAGCAGGTTTACTTACACGGACTGGTTAAGGTCTGTACAACCGAACCTGTTGACGCCTGATTTGGGCGGTTAATGAGCTATCTACCCTACCAGTGTTTAAAATTGTGATCAACTTCACATATATGTTTAGGTTTCGTCAACGGAGGTAAATAAGGTGATCCTGAGTCTCTTTTTTTAAAGCACAGAGTTGTTCTTTTTTACGTTTTCGACCTCTATTTTGTTGTGCTTGCTTCATAAAAAGTCACTGCAGTTATTATTATTCTGCCAGGCAATTCCCTCTCATTTTTCACAACTTCTTTACGGTAATTTTAAATATTCAGATCGCGCGGGAATGTTTACATTGATTATGTGACAAAGATAACTAAAACAGCGTTTCGTTTTGATTGAATCAACATTCCAATGAATGCAAGATAATAGTCGTTGCAATACCACCGGGAAGCGAAAAACGCCGATACACGGTGCAATCGCTACGTAGAACATAAAGAGAATGTAGGTTTCCCTGCCTTCTTTTCAGATACAACCTTCTGAATTTTAATATTTTTTTGCCACCTTACCCGTATGTTCCACGGGCAAGAAGTGAGGACATTTATGAGAATTAAAGCCACCATTGAACGCATCCCTGGTGGGATGATGTTGATTCCATTGCTGCTGGGTGCGGTTGTAAATACCCTGGCACCGAATACCGGTGCTTATTTTGGTTCCTTTACAAAAGGCATGATTACCGGCACGGTACCGATTCTTGCTGTGTGGTTCTTCTGTATTGGTGCATCAATTGATTTACGCGCAACCGGTACGGTTCTGCGTAAATCCGGCACGCTGGTCATTACCAAAATTGCCGTAGCGTGGGTAGTGGCAATGATTGCCGCCTCGTTTATTCCGGATACCGGTATTCAGACCGGTTTCTTTGCCGGTCTTTCCGTACTGGCGATTGTTTCCGCGATGGATATGACCAACGGCGGTCTGTATGCCAGCCTGATGAACCAGTACGGTACGAAAGAAGAGTCCGGCGCATTCGTTCTGATGTCGCTGGAATCCGGTCCGCTGATGACAATGGTGATTCTGGGCGCTGCGGGTCTGGGCTCCTTTGAACCGCATCACTTTATCGGCGCAGTACTGCCGTTCCTGATCGGCTTCACGCTGGGCAACCTTGACCACGATCTGCGTGCGTTCTTCAGCAAAGCAACGCCGGTACTGATTCCGTTCTTCGGTTTTGCGCTGGGTAACACCATTAACCTGGGTGTGATTGTTGATACCGGTCTGTTGGGCATCCTGCTGGGTGTGGCGGTCATTGTCATCACCGGTATTCCACTGATTATTGCGGACCGTGTGATCGGTGGTGGTAATGGTACTGCAGGTGTCGCGGCGTCCTCTGCGGCAGGTGCCGCCGTTGCCAACCCGGTGATCATCGCGCAAATCAACCCGGCGTTTGAACCGGTTGCCGCCTCCGCGACGGCGCTGGTCGCTGCCAGCGTAGTGGTCACGGCGATTCTGGTGCCGATTATTACCGCGCTCTACGCCAAACGCTTCGCCAGGCTACCGGCTCCTGCTGGTGTGGAAGAAACGACAGCGGAATCCGCACACCACTAATCATCAGCCCTCTCCTCTCAAAACCTGAGGGGAGAGGGTGGAAACACCTCTTCAACCATCGCATCCACCAGTCGCTTTGCCGAACAGAGTCGCGGCATACCCAACGCAACCGGCTGCCAGCGCTGCGTCACAGACCAGCACACCGGATGTTTATCCGCCTCACACCAGTCTCCCAACCAACTCAGCATGTCGCTGTACTCAACTGAACCGGCGGTCGCGGTGGTACTCAACCACTGATGATAATAGTGACGCGTCGTCGGTGCGGCATTGATACTGTGGGCCAGATAGTTTGTCGCCATCGCCCGGAGATTATCTTTCAGCATCGCCGCCACGTCAGGATTCGCCAGACGACAGGCATCGCCAAACGGTCCCCAACGCAACTCTTCGAGCGCAATAAAACACCGCCCCGGCAGCGACCATCCTTCATACGCCCCCGCCAGCCATCGGGTAAATACCTGTTCACTGTGTTCCCCGGCCTGAACCGTGAGACCACGCTGGCTCAGCGCCTTCTCCTTCCAGGCACTGCGCTGGCTAAACCACTCGCTGAGGGTGGTAAGTTGCTGAACCAGTCCTGGGACGGACGGTCCGCGAGAGAGATCCGTCTGTTGAAGGACCTGCAGTCGCGCAGCGATCCGCGTCAGCGCCAGATGCCCCGGATCGAGCATACCCGCCAGCTTTTCCACCAGCTTCAGGCGCATCATCAGATGCTCGCTGAACATCCCGGCCATCGCCCACGCCCGCAACTGCGTCTGGGACAGAATCTCCTGCGTCAGGCGCTCGCGAAACTGCTGCTGTTGCAATGTGCCGTCAGCCCGTTTCGGTTCTTCTCCCTGAACCAGATCGACCATAAACTTCGGGTGGATACACTCCAGCGTCCGTCCGGGGCCTTCCAGTAACGCGTTTGTCATGTGTGTTCGGCCACAAAAAGGGTTTGAATGTCGTCACGGAGCAGGCGAGAGTCTTCATAAATCCAGGCGGTGGTGGCAATACTGTGCTGCAACTGCTGACTCAGACTCTGAACAGCTGATTCATTCTGCTGACGAACCAGCAAACTCTCGCGCAGGCTCTCCTGTAATCCCGCCAGGCACAATGAGAAATCGGCAAAAAACGTTGCCATACCTGCCGTAACTGAAACATCGACCTGCGCGGCTAAAGCTTTACGAATTTGTTGGCAGAAGTGGCTGACGTACTCCGCCAGACTCTGATGCAGCGCATTAATATCAATCAGATAGCGTGTCTTCGCTTCGACATAATCATTCCAGCCCCAGTTCGGCTGATTCAGCCAACGAGAGAAGGTTTCACGCACCCCGCTCACGCGAGGTTCGTCACTTTCGACGCGGTCCTGCTGGGCAATCGCCTCGCTGAATAACTGGCGCGTCGTGAAGTTAAACATGGAGGCGTGAAAGGCCGGAAAGCTGATTCGGGGGCGAAATCCCGCATGACTCAACTCCTCTTTCACCCGCATTTCGATAGGGCGCATCGCCTCATTCAGTGACCGGCTGAGCGTGGCTTCCAGTTGTTCAAAACGCATCGCCAGGTCGCGGCTGATGTTTTCCTGCGCCGCCAGCAGGACGCCCTCACAGGTGGAACGTAGTTTACTGAGGATCACCTGCGCCTGCGCTTCGTCATGCAGCACCAACACCTCTCCGTCAAGCTCCGCCTGCGGCAGCGGCGACCAGCTATCGCCACACGACAGTTTCAGGATCTGTTCACGGCTGAAAAAGGTCCCGATGTTGCGCAAGATCGTGGCCTGCTGCTGGTTGAGAAAGTCGTTGGCCGACGTCAGCGCCAGCCCGACCTCATGGCGGATCTCGTCGCTGACGCTGTCCTGGCTCACTTTCAGTTGCTGCATGTCCGCTTCCAGACGCATGATATTTTGCTGCAGCGTGTCAAAGGCCACCGTCAGACAGTGATAGCGGAAATCCAGATATTCGCGGGCGCTGTGGGCGTAATTCAGCAATTTATGCGAGGCGGAACGCAGCGCATACAGCGATGCATTGGCATAGGCGGCATGAATTAAGGTCTGAATCGGCTGTTCAAACAACGAATCTTCCCACAGCAAATCCGCCGCATGACGCAGGTGTTCGATATCATCCAGATCGGCGCTTCGCCAGCGCCGACCGAGCGCGGCTTCAGCAAAGTCCTGTACCCAGCGCTGCTCTTCGTGATCCGGGAGATGACCGTGGTTTGCCAGCTCATGGCGTGCCCGATTGGCCAGATAACCCCACATCGAGGAGACCGGATAAATCTGCGCCGGGTTAATACAACCCTTCATCAGGGTACCGGAAATCAACGCCCTCACCTGTTCTTCATCATCGCTGTTGCGATCTTTCTGGTCGAATTTATTCACCAACGCATACAACGGCACCGATTTTCCTACTGCGGCAATGGCCTGACGCACCTCTTCATCGGAAATCGATTTCAACTGCGTATAGTCCATCACCGCCAGAACGGCGGAGGCGCGAGCCAGTTGCTCATTGAGCATTTTTTGCAGATGCGGCTGCCCGGCTTCATTTGGCCCGGGTGTGTCCAGTAACGTCAGTTGACCCGGATAGTTCTCCAGCCCCGCCAGGTGCACAAACTCCACCTCAATCACCGGAATATGTTCAATCGCCGCATAGGCAGAAAAGGGAAAATCGACCTCCAGCGCTTTCGACAGGCGCACCAAATCGTTAAGGCTTTTCAGGCAGTGAAAGATCGGCTGTGCACCAAGATAATGGCGCTCAAACGCTTCCCCTCTTTCGATACGCTGCATGAGGCCGTTCATGTCTTTATCAATTTCCAGCACCTGCGTCAGATTCTGCCGATCGCAGGCGCGCATGCTCTCTTGCAGTGTCTTCATCAGCGCATCGATGGGCGCAACGTGGGAAAAATGCAGCACCGGTTCTTTCTGACCAGGCGTATGGCGAATGAGTGTCGGCAGCGCGGTCATTGGACGGTTGCGATTGGGCAGCACCTCCGTGCCGACAATGGCATTGATCGTTGTCGATTTTCCCGCTTTCATGGTGCCGACGATCGCCAGCACCATTTCCAGTCGCGAGATTTTTCGCAACTCATTGTTCAGCGTGGCCTGCTGGGCCTCGACACCCCGGGTACTGAAATGCATGGGCTGAACGTTGAGATCGTCCTCACTTTTTAATGATGAAGTGCTCTCCAGAGTGGCCGTTGGCATTTTTTTTACGGTCTTAAGATGCTCTAAAGAGAGCATCAGCAAGCGTTCCGCTTCCTGGCTCAATTCATATATTGTCTGTGTGTACATAAAAAATGTTTCCTTAACGCAAATTTTTATTTCTTTTATTTAGCCGTTTCGTTTATTAGTGAATTCTCGGCTTTAATAATTACGTATGGAAAAAAGAATTTATTAATTAATCTATTGATATCAATGAATTTATTATTTTAATTGCTTTTTTTTGAATAACACTCAGTGGCATAAGAAAGTAAAAAATCGTAGTTCAGATTTATAAAAACCCAGGCCAATTTTGGTTAATTTTACCTACCAGAAATAAGGGGCAAGGTGAGGTAAACGAACCCTAAGTAAAACTCGCTGAGCCAATTAGTTAGAATATTTCTCGTCACCTTATCTCAAATAACAAACGGTAGCAATTTCCCTTAAAAATAATAGCGCTTTTTTTCTGTCTGGCAGACAGGTTAGGTCACAGTACGGTATTTACCTTAAAAACAGAGTAGTCCCGACAACGTTAAGGATTTTGTGTATAATTGCGTCCTTTTTCGGCAATCTGCCATTTTTTGGGCGCTTTTGCCCTTGCTGACTTTTGAGGAAATCGACATGTCATTACCCCACTGCCCACAATGCAACTCCGAATACACTTACGAAGATAACGGCATGTACATCTGCCCGGAATGCGCCCATGAATGGAACGATGCAGAACCAGCGCATGACAGCGACGAACTGATCGTTAAAGATGCCAACGGCAATCTGCTGGCTGACGGCGACAGCGTCACCGTCGTGAAAGATCTGAAAGTCAAAGGCAGCTCTTCAATGCTGAAAATCGGCACGAAAGTAAAAAACATTCGTCTGGTGGAAGGCGACCACAACATCGATTGCAAAATTGATGGCTTTGGTCCGATGAAGCTGAAATCAGAATTCGTGAAAAAGAACTGATGTAAATTGCCCGGTGGCGCTTCGCTTACCGGGCCTGCGATAACTACACTTAACTGGCTTCTCTTACCTGAGGTAAAGATTATGTCGTTAAGTCCCTACATCTCTTTTGCCGGAAACTGTGCCGACGCCATCGCGTACTATCAAAAGACGCTGGGTGCAGAACTCCTTTATAAAATCAGCTTCGGTGAAATGCCCAAACCGGCGCAGGACAGCGAAGAGGGTTGCCCGTCCGGAATGACATTCCCCGATACCGCTATCGCTCATGCCAACGTGCGCATTGCCGATAGCGACATCATGATGAGCGATAGCATTCCCACAGGAAACGCTCACTATTCAGGTTTCACGCTGGTCCTCGACACGCAAAATGTCAACGAAGGGAAGCAATGGTTTGACAATCTCGCCGCAGAGGGTCAAATCGAAATGGACTGGCAAGAAACCTTCTGGGCGCATGGCTTTGGCAAAGTCAGCGATCGCTACGGCGTACCGTGGATGATCAACGTCGTCAAACAGCCCCAGCCAACCGAGTAACCTCACGGGAGGCATGCCTCCCGTTCTGTCATCAAACTCACCTTAACTCTTCATCGGCAGGTAACGTCCCCTTAACCCAAACGTCATATTGATCCGCCACGATAGGGCCACTTTTTTTAGAGAGGCCGCATCATGGAAACGATCATTCGCGTCGAAAAACTCTCCAAAACGTTCAATCAGCATCAGGCGCTGCATGCGGTTGATCTGAACATCTGTACCGGTGAAATGGTCGCTCTGCTGGGGCCGTCGGGTTCCGGCAAATCCACCCTTTTACGTCATCTGAGCGGTTTGATTACCGGCGATAAATCAGCAGGTAGCCGCGTCGAACTCCTCGGTCGCACCGTTCAACACGAAGGTCGACTGGCGCGCGATATCCGCAAAAGCCGCGCGCATACCGGTTACATCTTCCAACAATTCAATCTGGTGAATCGCCTGACGGTGCTGGAGAACGTGCTGATTGGCGCACTCGGCAGCACGCCGTTCTGGCGCACCTGTTTTAGCTGGTTTAGCGCAGCGCAGAAACAGCGCGCGCTCCAGGCACTGACCCGCGTCGGGATGGCGCACTTTGCGTACCAGCGCGTCTCTACGCTCTCCGGCGGTCAGCAGCAGCGCGTGGCCATTGCCCGGGCGCTGATGCAACAGGCCAAAGTGATCCTCGCCGACGAGCCGATTGCCTCACTGGACCCGGAATCCGCGCGCATCGTGATGGACACCCTGCGCGACATCAACCAGACCGACGGTATTACCGTCGTCGTCACGCTGCATCAGGTGGATTACGCCCTGCGCTACTGCGAACGGATTGTCGCGTTGCGTCAGGGACACGTTTTCTACGACGGCAGCAGCCAGCTCTTTGATAACGAAAGATTTGACCATCTCTACCGCAGCATGAACCGCGTCGAACAGAACGCGCAGGCTGCTTAATTCAAAAAGACCAGGCGTTATTGGCGCAGACAGACTGAAGGCGGCCAGCGCGGAAAAACGGAGCGTACACGTAGTACGTGAGGATGTTGAGCACTGCCCGAACTCAGGCTGGCAAGTGAAATAGCCTGGAACAACGTGAGGATAAAACATGAATTACAAGGCCGTTGCCGCGCTGGCGTTTACCAGCATGTTCAGCGTCAGTACTCTGCTCAGTCCCGCCTTTGCCGAAGAGCAGGAAAAAGCGCTGAACTTTGGCATTATTTCGACCGAATCACAGCAAAACCTGAAACCCCAATGGGACCCGTTCCTGAAGGATATGGAGAAGAAACTGGGCGTGAAAGTGAACGCTTTCTTCGCGCCGGACTACGCCGGGATCATCCAGGGTATGCGCTTTAATAAAGTCGACATCGCCTGGTACGGCAACCTGTCAGCAATGGAAGCCGTGGATCGCGCCAACGGCCAGGTCTTTGCCCAGACCGTCGCCGCCGATGGATCGCCGGGTTACTGGAGCGTGCTGATCGTCAACAAGGACAGTCCGATCAACAACCTCGACGATCTGATCGCCAAACGCAAAGATCTCACCTTTGGTAATGGCGATCCTAACTCTACCTCCGGCTATCTCGTCCCTGGCTATTACGTCTTCGCGAAAAACAATATCGCCGCCAGCGACTTCAAACGCACCGTCAACGCCGGCCATGAAACTAACGCCCTTGCGGTCGCCAACAAGCAGGTGGATGTCGCCACCAACAACACCGAGAACCTCGATAAGCTGAAAACGTCCGCGCCGGACAAGCTGAAAGCGCTGAAGGTTATCTGGAAGTCGCCGCTGATCCCAGGCGATCCGATCGTCTGGCGTAAGAACCTCTCTGAAGCCACCAAGGACAAGGTGTACGACTTCTTCATGAACTACGGCAAAACGCCGGAAGAAAAAACCGTACTGGAACGCCTGGGTTGGGCGCCGTTCCGCGCCTCCAGCGACCTGCAACTGGTGCCGATTCGCCAGCTCGCCCTGTTTAAAGAGATGCAGGGTGTGAAGGACAACAAAGGACTGAACGCTGAAGAGAAGACCAGCAAATCGTCTGCGATTAAAGCGCAACTGGACGATCTTGACCGTCTGACCGCGGCGCTGAGCGCCATGACCAGCGTCACCAAAGCGGTGCAGTAAACCTGACGCCCGCTGGCGCTTCGCTTACCGGACCTACAAACGTAGGCCGGATAAGGCGGAGCCGCCTTCCGCCAATAACGTACGCACGGAGCTAAACATGCAAACCATCACCGTTGCCCCGCCAAAGCGCAGTTGGTTCTCGCTCGTCAGTTGGGCCATTCTGCTCGCCGTGCTGGTCGTGTCGTGGAAAGGTGCCGAAATGGCCCCGCTCACGCTGATTCAGGATTCCGCCAACATGGCGACGTTTGCCGCCGACTTCTTTCCGCCGGACTTTAGCCAGTGGCAGGACTACCTCGGCGAAATGGCGGTGACCCTGCAAATCGCCGTCTGGGGAACCGCGCTGGCCGTGATCCTCTCCATTCCTTTCGGCCTGATGTGCGCCGACAACCTCGTGCCCTGGTGGATCTACCAGCCGATGCGCCGTCTGATGGATGCCTGCCGCGCCATTAACGAAATGGTGTTTGCGATGCTATTTGTGGTCGCTGTCGGCCTCGGTCCGTTTGCGGGCGTCATGGCGCTGTTTATCCATACCACCGGCGTGCTCTCCAAGCTGCTGTCCGAAGCGGTGGAAGCCATTGAACCCGGTCCGGTTGAAGGCATTCGCGCCACTGGCGCTAACAAAATTGAAGAAATTCTTTACGGTGTACTGCCCCAGGTGATGCCGCTGCTGATCTCCTACTCGCTGTACCGCTTTGAATCCAACGTCCGTTCAGCAACTGTCGTCGGGATGGTGGGCGCAGGCGGCATTGGCGTCACGTTGTGGGAGGCAATTCGCGGTTTCCAGTTCCAGCAAACCTGCGCCCTGATGGTGTTAATCATTGTGACCGTCAGCCTGCTGGATTTTCTCTCCCAGCGTTTACGTAAGCACTTTATCTGATTAGCGAGGCATTAATTGCTATGCACTTGTCTACACATCCGACCAGTTATCCGACGCGTTATCAGGAGATTGCCGCGAGACTTGAGCAGGAGCTACGTCAACATTACCGCTGCGGCGACTATCTGCCCGCCGAGCATCAGCTTGCCGCGCGTTATGAGGTTAATCGCCACACCCTGCGCCGCGCCATCGATCAGTTGGTGGAACGCGGCTGGGTCCAGCGTCGTCAGGGCGTCGGCGTACTGGTGCTGATGCGCCCGTTCGATTATCCGCTTAACGCCCAGGCACGCTTCAGTCAGAACCTGTTGGATCAGGGAAGTCATCCCACCAGCGAAAAACGGCTGGCGGTACTGCGCCCGGCCTCCCGTCACGTTGCCGATGCGCTCAGCGTGCAGGAAGGCGATAACGTCATCCACTTGCGCACCTTGCGGCGGGTAAACGGCATCGCCCTGTGTCTGATTGACCATTACTTTTCCGACCTGACCCTCTGGCCGCTGCTGCAGGGTTTTAACCACGGCTCGCTGCACGACTATTTGCGCGAACAGTCCGGCCTGACGCTCAAGCGCACCCAGACGCGCATCAGCGCCCGGCGTGCGCAGGCGAAAGAGAGCAAGGTGCTGGAAATCCCCAACATGGCGCCGCTGCTCTGCGTGCGCACCCTGAACCACCGTGAAGGCGAGGAACGTGCGATGGAGTATTCCGTCAGCCTGACCCGCGCCGACATGATCGAATTCACTATGGAGCACTGAATGCATTTCGATACCGCCACCCGCCAGCGCTGGATGCGCGCGCTGGCTTACAGCAAGGCCGATGCCCTGAATGCGCGACTCCAGGCGTTAACGCTGGCACCGGAATATGAACTGATTCGCCCCCCGGAATGCGGACTGATGCAAATTCAGGCGCGCATGGGCGGCACCGGCAACCGTTTCTTTGCCGGAGACACCACGCTGACCCGCGCGGTGGTTCGCCTGAAAAGCGGCACGCTGGGTTACAGCTACCTGCTGGGACGCAACAAACGCCACGCCGAGCAGTGCGCCGTTATCGACGCTTTACTGCAGGAACAGACACATTTCCAGAACCTGATGGAAACCTTAATTAGCCCGCTGGAAGCAGAACGCGATGCGGAAATCACCGCCCGTCGCGCCGAAGTCAACGCCAGCCGGGTCGACTTCTTTACGCTGGTGCGCGGAGATAACGAATGACCCTACAGACCGCCTTTACCCTGCCCGTCCAGGACGCCCAACAAAGCTTTCGCCGTCTGCTGAAAGCAATGAGCGAACCGGGGGTGATTGTAGCCTTACATCAATTGAAACACGGCTGGCAGCCGTTGAATCTGGCGACCACCAGCGTCCTGCTGACGTTAGTCGACGGCGATACGCCGGTGTGGCTGTCGCCTGCGATGAATAACGACATCGCCAGCCAGAACCTGCGTTTTCACACCAATGCTCCGATGGTCGAACAACCCCAACTGGCGGCCTATGCCGTAGCCGACGAGCGCATCAGCAGCGAACAGCTTAATGCGCTTTCTGCCGGTTCTGCGGTCGCGCCAGAAAACAGCGCCACGCTCATCGTACAGGTTTCCAGTCTGAGCGGTGGGCGGATGTTACGCCTGACCGGGGCTGGTATCGCCGAAGAGCGAATGATCGCACCGCAGTTACCAGACTGCCTGATCCACGAACTCACCGAACGTCCGCATCCGTTCCCGCTGGGCGTTGACCTCATCCTTACCTGCGGCGAACGGCTGCTGGCTATCCCGAGAACCACCCATGTGGAGGTGTGCTGATGTACGTAGCCGTCAAAGGGGGCGAGAAGGCGATAGCCAACGCCCATGCGTTACAGGAGCAGCGACGCCGGGGCGACGATACCGTTGCCGAACTGAGCGTGGCGCAGATCGAACAGCAGATGAATCTGGCTGTTGATCGCGTCATGACCGAAGGCGGTATTGCCGATCGCGAACTGGCGGCGCTGGCGCTCAAGCAGGCCAGCGGCGATAACGTCGAAGCCATCTTTCTGCTGCGCGCTTACCGCACCACGCTGGCAAAGCTGGCGGTAAGCGAACCGCTGAACAGTGGGGAAATGCGCCTGGAACGCCGTATCTCAGCAGTCTATAAGGATATTCCGGGCGGACAGCTGTTAGGACCAACCTACGACTACACCCATCGTCTGCTCGATTTTACGCTGCTGGCGAATGGCGAAACGCCGCCGCTGCGGACTGCAGAAAGTACGCAGGACGCCGCCCCGCACGTCTTTTCGCTGCTGGCGAATCAAGGGCTGGCGAAGCCCGAAGAAGATAACGGCGCCACGCCGGATGACATCACCCGCACGCCGCCGGTTTACCCCTGCTCCCGTGCGTCACGCCTGCAACAGCTGATGCGCGGCGATGAGGGCTATCTGCTGGCGCTGGCCTACTCCACCCAACGCGGCTATGGGCGCAATCACCCCTTCGCAGCCGAAATCCGTAGTGGCTACGTTGCGCTGGAAACGGTACCGGAAGAGCTGGGATTTGCGGTCAACGTCGGCGAACTGCTGATGACCGAATGTGAAATGGTCAACGGCTTTGTCGCCCCGGACAACGATGCGCCTCACTTTACCCGCGGCTACGGACTGGTGTTCGGCATGAGCGAACGCAAAGCGATGGCAATGGCGCTGGTGGACAGAGCCCTACAGGCACCCGACTACGATGAAACGGTCACAGGACCGGCGCAGGACGAAGAGTTCGTGCTGGCGCACGCGGATAACGTCGAGGCGGCGGGTTTTGTTTCGCACCTCAAGCTCCCCCACTACGTCGATTTCCAGGCCGAGCTGGAACTGCTCAAACGCCTGCAACAGGAGGCCGCCCGTGACCACTAACCTCTTCGGCTACAACTTTGCTTATCTGGATGAGCAAACCAAACGCATGATCCGTCGCGCGATCCTCAAAGCGGTGGCGATCCCCGGCTATCAGGTGCCATTCGGTGGCCGCGAAATGCCGATGCCTTACGGCTGGGGAACCGGTGGGATCCAGATTACCGCCAGCGTGATTGGTGAACCGGACGTGCTGAAGGTTATCGATCAGGGCGCAGATGACACCACCAACGCGGTATCGATCCGCAACTTCTTCAAACGCGTCACCGGAGTCAATACCACCGAGCGCACGGAAGACGCCACGTTAATCCAGACCCGTCACCGGATCCCGGAAACGCCGCTGACGGAAGATCAGATCCTGATCTTCCAGGTGCCGATCCCTGAACCGCTGCGTTTTATCGAACCTCGCGAAACGGAAACCCGCACTATGCATGCGCTGGAGGAGTACGGGATCATGCAGGTGAAGCTGTATGAAGATATCGCCCGCTTTGGCCATATCGCCACCACTTACGCCTACCCGGTGAAAGTCAACGGACGCTATGTGATGGACCCGTCGCCGATCCCGAAATTCGACAACCCGAAGATGGACATGATGCCCGCCCTTCAGTTATTTGGCGCGGGACGCGAAAAACGCATCTATGCCGTACCGCCGTATACCCGCGTGGAAAGTCTCGATTTCGACGATCATCCGTTCACCGTACAGACCTGGGATGAGCCCTGCGCCATCTGCGGTTCAACGCACAGTTATCTTGATGAAGTGGTGCTCGATGACACCGGCAAACGCATGTTTGTCTGCTCCGACACCGACTACTGCCGCCAACAGAGCGAGGCACTCAGCCAATGACGCAACCGTTGCTTTCGGTTAATAACCTGACCCATCTCTACGCGCCGGGCAAAGGCTTCAGCGATGTCTCCTTTGACCTGTGGCCTGGCGAAGTGCTGGGCATTGTCGGGGAGTCCGGTTCCGGCAAAACCACCCTGCTGAAATCCCTCTCCTCGCGCCTGACGCCGCAGTCGGGCGAGATTCAGTACCAGAACCGTTCACTGTACACCATGAGCGAAGCCGACCGCCGCCGCCTGTTGCGCACTGAATGGGGCGTGGTACATCAGCACCCTCTGGATGGCCTGCGTCGTCAGGTCTCGGCGGGCGGTAATATCGGCGAACGCCTGATGGCGACCGGCGCACGCCACTATGGCGAGATCCGCGCCACCGCCCAGCGCTGGCTGGAGGAGGTCGAAATTCCGGCCTCTCGTATCGACGATCTACCGACCACCTTTTCCGGCGGCATGCAGCAGCGTCTGCAGATCGCCCGCAACCTCGTCACTCACCCGAAGCTGGTATTTATGGATGAGCCGACCGGCGGTCTCGACGTCTCTGTCCAGGCGAAACTGTTGGATCTGCTGCGCGGGCTGGTGGTGGAACTGGATCTGGCGGTGGTGATTGTCACTCACGATTTAGGCGTGGCGCGCCTGTTGGCAGACCGTCTGCTGGTGATGAAACAGGGTCAGGTGGTGGAAAGTGGATTAACCGACCGCGTGCTCGACGATCCACATCATCCGTATACCCAGTTGCTGGTGTCGTCCGTATTGCAGAACTGATTTTTTGTTTTGCCGGATGGCGGCTACGCCTTATCCGGCAATCGAATGCACAAATGCTTAAAGAGGCTAAAAATGAACGCGATCCGCGTTGAAAACGTCAGTAAAACCTTTGTGCTCCACCAGCAAAACGGCGTGCGCCTGCCGGTGCTGCAAAATGCCTCGCTGGAAGTCAAAAACGGTGAATGTGTCGTTCTACATGGCCATTCCGGCAGCGGAAAATCGACGCTGCTGCGTTCGCTGTATGCCAATTATCTGCCCGACGAGGGGCATATTCACATTCGCCATCACGACGAATGGGTGGATCTGGTGCACGCTCCGGCGCGCAAAGTGCGGGAAGTCCGCCGCGCCACGATCGGTTGGGTGAGCCAGTTTCTGCGGGTGATCCCACGGATCTCCGCGCTGGACGTAGTAATGCAGCCGCTGCTGGATCTCGGCGTACCGCGCGAGGCGTGCGCCGCTAAAGCCGCAAGCCTGTTGACCCGTCTGAACGTGCCGGAACGCTTGTGGCACCTCGCCCCATCAACCTTTTCCGGCGGTGAACAACAGCGCGTGAACATCGCGCGCGGATTTATCGTCGATTATCCGATTCTGTTACTCGACGAACCGACCGCGTCGCTGGATGCCAGAAACAGTGCCGCCGTGGTGGCGCTGATTGAAGAGGCGAAAGCGCGCGGTGCGGCCATTGTCGGCATTTTTCACGATCAAACTGTGCGCGACCGCGTAGCGGATCGTTTGCACCTGATGGGAACAACACCATGATTATCAATAATGTAAAGCTGGTGCTGGAAGATGAAGTGGTGCAGGGATCGCTGGAAATGCAGAATGGCGTGATTCGCGCGTTTGCGCAAAGTCAGAGCCGTCTTCCGCAAGCGCTGGACGGAGAAGGCGGCTGGCTGCTGCCGGGGCTGATTGAGTTGCACACCGATAATCTCGACAAATTCTTTACCCCACGGCCGAAAGTGGACTGGCCCGCGCATTCCGCAATGAGCAGCCACGACGCGCTGATGGTCGCCAGCGGTATCACCACCGTGCTGGACGCGGTGGCGATTGGCGATGTCCGCGACGGCGGCGATCGTCTGGAAAACCTGGAGAAAATGATCAACGCCGTGGAGGAGACGCAAAAGCGTGGGGTGAACCGCGCCGAGCATCGCCTGCATCTGCGCTGCGAACTGCCGCACCACGCCACGCTGCCGCTGTTCGAGAAGCTGATCAGCCGCGAACCGGTCACGCTGGTTTCGCTGATGGATCACTCGCCGGGCCAGCGTCAGTTCGCCAACCGCGAGAAGTATCGTGAATATTATCAGGGTAAATATTCGCTGACCGATGAACAAATGACGCGTTACGAAGAGGAACAACTGGCCCTGGCGGCTCGCTGGTCGCAGCCCAACCGGACTGCCATCGCGCAACTGTGCCGCGAGCGCAACATTGCACTGGCAAGCCATGATGACGCCACCTCCGGGCATGTGCAGGAATCCCACCAGCTTGGCAGCGTGATCGCCGAATTTCCCACCACGTTCGAAGCCGCAGAAGCCTCACGCCAGCATGGCATGAACGTACTGATGGGCGCACCGAACATTGTGCGCGGTGGCTCTCATTCCGGCAACGTCGCGGCGCACACGCTGGCAGAATTGGGGTTGCTGGATATCCTCTCGTCAGATTACTACCCCGCCAGCCTGCTGGATGCCGCGTTTCGCGTCGCAGACGACGCGGCTAACCGTTTCACCCTGCCGCAGGCGATCCGCCTGGTGACCGCCAACCCGGCGCGGGCGCTCAGTCTCCGCGATCGCGGCGTGATCGCCGAAGGTAAGCGCGCCGATCTGGTACTGGCGCACCGTAAAGGCGATCACATCCACATTGACCACGTCTGGCGCCAGGGAAAGAGGGTGTTCTGAGTATGGGAAAACTGATCTGGCTGATGGGGCCGTCCGGCTCCGGGAAGGACAGTTTGCTGACCGCACTCCGTCAGCAAGAACATGCGCAACTCCTGGTGGCGCACCGTTATATTACTCGCGCGGCGAATGCCGGGAACGAAAATCATGTCGCCCTGAGCGAGCAAGAGTTTTTCACCCGCGCCGGGCATAACCTGCTGGCGCTAAGCTGGCATGCTAACGGCTTTTATTATGGCGTCGGCGTGGAGATCGATCTCTGGCTTAACGGCGGCTTCGACGTGGTGGTCAACGGCTCACGCGCGCATCTACCCCAGGCGCAGGCGCGCTACGGCACGGCGCTGCTCCCGGTCTGCTTGCAGGTCTCCCCTACGATTTTGCGCCAGCGCTTACAGGCGCGCGGGAGGGAAAGCGAACCCGAGATTGCCGCGCGTCTCGAACGCGCCGCCCGCTACGCCCCGTTTGGCTGCCATACGCTCAATAACGACGGCAGTTTGCACCAGTCCGTCGATTCGCTGTTAACGTTAATGGGACGCAAGGAGCCACGCCATGTCTGCCTGTGAACTTCGTCGCGCCACCGGACAAGACACCGAGGCCGTGTACGCGCTCATCTGCGAACTGAAGCAAGCCCAGTTTGATTACCCGACCTTTTGCGCCGGATTCACCGCCAATTTGCAGGATGACCGACTGCGTTATCAGCTGGCGCTGCTTGAGGGCCAGGCGGTTGGACTCATTGGCCTGCATCTGCAGTATCATTTACACCACGCCAACTGGATTGGCGAGATTCAGGAACTGGTGGTGATGCCGCAGGCGCGGGGTCTGAAAATCGGTAGCCAATTACTGGCATGGGCAGAACAGGAAGCCCGCGAGGCAGGCGCAGAGATGACAGAGCTGTCCACCAGCGTGAAGCGTCATGACGCCCACCGTTTTTATCAGCGCGAAGGCTACGAACAAAGTCATTTTCGCTTCACAAAAGCATTGTGAGGTACGTAGGCCGGATAAGCCGCTCGCGTCGCCATCCGGCACGATACGACAAGGGGAATCACGATGAGTCTGAGCATCACGCTAAGCGGCACCGGCGGTGCGCAAGGGGTACCCGTGTTTGGCTGCGATTGTGCAGCCTGTCGCCGCGCACGCCTGCAGGAACCGTATCGCCGACGTCCGTGTAGCGGCGTGATCAAATTCAACGATACGGTGACGCTGCTGGATGCGGGCATACCGCACCTGATGGACGACTGGCCGGCGGGCAGCTTTCGACAGTTTTTACTCACCCATTATCATATGGATCACGTACAGGGATTGTTTCCGCTACGCTGGGGCGTCGGGGCGTCCATCCCGGTGTACGGCCCGCCGGACGAACAGGGGTGCGACGATCTGTTTAAGCATCCCGGCATTCTCGACTTTAGCCACACCGTCGAGCCGTTTGTGGTGTTTGAGTTACAAGGATTGCAGGTCACACCGCTACCGCTGAATCACTCAAAGCTGACGTTGGGTTATCTTCTGGAGACAGCGCACAGCCGCGTGGCATGGCTGTCTGACACCGCCGGACTGCCCGATAAAACGCTCACCTTTCTGCTCAACAATCAGCCACAAGTTATCGTCATCGACTGTAGCCATCCGCCACGTCCCCAACCGCCGCGCAATCACTGTGATTTAAATACGGTCATTGCGCTTAATGAAGTGATTCGCTGCCCGCAGGTGATCCTCACGCATATCAGCCACGCGTTCGATGTCTGGCTGATGGATAACCCGCTCCCGGACGGATTTGAAGCAGGCTATGACGGGATGCAGGTTATGGTCGATTAACGCCCGTAATCCTCTTCCATTCGGCTTTCTTCATCTTCCAGTTGGCGGCGTTCACGATCGAGCTGGCGCTGACGTTCATCAAGCTGCCGTCTGCGATCCTCAAACTGACGCCGGCGATCATCATATTGTCTGCGGCGATCGTCGCTCATTTCGTTCTGCCACCTGTCGTCGCGCGAATCCTCGTAATCCCGCCCGCTATCGCTGTCAGGCTTATAAGCATCGTTGATCGCCTGCTGAATGTTGCCGATAGCATCATCAATGATATCGGCCTGTGCCGGCACGGTAGCCAGCGACAGCAGGCTGAATAAAAAGAGTGTCAGGGTGCGTTTCATAGAACCAGCCTCAAAAGGGGACGGTTTCTACGTTAGTTATCGCCCTGTGCGACGAGTAGCGGAGGAATCTCAATTTCGTATCGGGTTCCGTTACAGCCTCCGTCGGCACAACGCCAAATCGTCACGTCAAATATGACGACAGCCTGTTTTTCGTCAGGGTTTTGTCCAAAAATTATCCGTAATATCAGGGAAAGCCCCCAATTAAAATGTGGCATAAAAGATGCATACTCAGGTCGACAAGCGTGTATGCGCGATTTGATTAACTGGAGCGAGACCGATGAAAAAAGTCGTCACGGTTTGCCCGTATTGCGCATCAGGTTGCAAGATAAACCTGGTGGTCAATAACGGCAAAATCGTCCGGGCTGAGGCGGCGCAGGGGAAAACCAATCAGGGTACTCTGTGTCTGAAGGGCTATTACGGCTGGGATTTTATTAACGATACCCAGATCCTGACCCCGCGCCTGAAAACGCCTATGATTCGTCGCCAGCGTGGCGGCAAACTGGAATCAGTTTCCTGGGATGAAGCGCTGAATTATGTCGCCGAACGCCTGAGCGCCATCAAAGCGAAATACGGCCCTGATGCCATCCAGACGACCGGCTCGTCGCGCGGCACCGGGAATGAAACCAACTACATCATGCAAAAATTTGCGCGCGCCGTTATTGGTACCAATAACGTTGACTGCTGCGCTCGCGTCTGACACGGCCCATCGGTTGCAGGTCTGCACCAGTCGGTCGGTAACGGCGCAATGAGCAATGCCATTAACGAAATTGATAACACCGATTTAGTGTTTATCTTCGGTTACAACCCGGCGGATTCCCACCCGATTGTGGCGAATCACGTGATTAACGCTAAACGTAACGGGGCGAAAATTATCGTCTGCGATCCGCGCAAAATTGAAACCGCGCGCATTGCCGACATGCACATCGCTCTGCGAAACGGCTCGAATATCGCACTGTTGAACGCGATGGGCCATGTCATTATTGAAGAAAATCTGTACGACCAGGCGTTTGTCGCCTCCCGTACGGAAGGTTTTGAAGAGTACCGCAAGATTGTCGAAGGCTATACGCCGGAGTCCGTCGAGGAGATAACCGGCATTAGCGCGAGTGAAATTCGTCAGGCCGCGCGGATGTATGCCGGTGCGAAAAGCGCGACCATCCTGTGGGGCATGGGCGTCACCCAGTTCTATCAGGGTGTAGAAACCGTGCGTTCACTGACCAGCCTCGCGATGCTGACCGGCAACCTCGGTAAGCCCAGCGTGGGCGTTAACCCGGTACGTGGCCAGAACAACGTTCAGGGCGCGTGCGATATGGGTGCGCTGCCGGATACCTATCCGGGCTATCAGTATGTGAAAGATCCGGCTAACCGCGAGAAATTCGCCAAAGCCTGGGGCGTGGACAGCCTGCCTGCGCACACTGGCTATCGCATCAGCGAGCTGCCGCACCGTGCGGCGCATGGCGAAGTGCGTGCGGCGTACATTATGGGCGAAGATCCGTTGCAAACGGATGCGGAACTCTCCGCAGTGCGCAAAGGCTTTGAGGATCTGGAACTGGTCATTGTACAGGACATCTTTATGACCAAAACCGCATCGGCGGCAGATGTCATTTTACCGTCGACGTCGTGGGGCGAGCATGAAGGGGTCTTTACCGCTGCTGACCGTGGTTTCCAGCGCTTCTTTAAAGCCGTTGAGCCGAAGTGGGATCTGAAAACCGACTGGCAAATCATCAGTGAGATCGCCACCCGGATGGGGTATCCGATGCACTACAACAACACCCAGGAGATCTGGGATGAGTTGCGTCATCTGTGCCCGGATTTCTACGGGGCGACTTACGAGAAGATGGGCGAACTGGGCTACATCCAGTGGCCTTGCCGCGACACGTCAGACGCCGATCAGGGGACCTCATACCTCTTTAAAGAGAAGTTTGATACCCCGAACGGCATGGCACAGTTCTTCACCTGCGACTGGGTTGCGCCGATCGATAAACTCACCGACGAGTACCCGATGGTACTGTCGACGGTGCGTGAAGTCGGCCACTACTCCTGTCGTTCGATGACCGGAAACTGTGCGGCTCTGGCCGCGCTGGCCGACGAACCGGGCTATGCGCAAATCAACGCGGCCGATGCGGCGCGTCTGGGCATTGAAGATGAAGCACTGGTGTGGGTTCACTCACGTAAAGGCAAAATTATCACCCGCGCGCAGGTCAGCGAGCGCCCGAACAAAGGGGCTATCTATATGACCTACCAGTGGTGGATTGGTGCCTGTAACGAGCTGGTGACCGAGAACTTAAGCCCGATTACCAAAACGCCAGAGTACAAGTATTGCGCCGTGCGCGTGGAGCCGATTGCCAATCAGTCCGCCGCCGAGCAGTACGTGATTGATGAATACAACAAGCTGAAGGCTCGCCTGCGCGAAACCGCAATGGGCTAACCACAACGTTGATGCATCTCAACAGCCTCCACCCTGGAGGCTGTTTTTTTATCCATACGATCTCTTTATACTGTCCCTTCCGTACCCTAATTAAAACTTAATAATGAAACCACTTCTTGCATTGATGTTATTGATGACATTCTTTGCCCGTGCTGCCGATCCTGAGCCTGGAAGCCAGTATTTGCAGGCCGCAGAGGCAGGTGACAAACGCGCGCAATATTACCTTGCTGACAGCTGGTTTAGCTTCGGCGATTTAAGCAAAGCCGAATACTGGGCACAGAAATCCGCCGACAATGGCGATGCGGACGCCTGTGCGCTGCTGGCGCAGATTAAAATCACTAATCCGGTCAGTCTGGATTACCCGGAAGCAAAAATGCTGGCGGAGAAGGCCGCCCGGGCGGGCAGTAAAGCGGGCGAAATTACGCTGGCACGCATTCTGGTGAATACGCAGGCCGGTAAAACCGATTACCCCAAAGCCATCTCCCTGCTGCAAAACGCCTCTGAAAATCTGGAGAGTGATGTGGCCGTAGATGCACAAATGCTGCTCGGTTTGATTTACGCCAACGGTGTCGGGATTCAGGCTGATGATGATAAAGCGACCTGGTACTTCAAACGCAGTTCCGCCATCTCTCGCACCGGGTATTCCGAATACTGGGCGGGAATGATGTTTCTGAACGGCGAACAGGGCTTTATTGAGAAGAATAAACAGAAGGCGCTGCACTGGTTGAATCTGAGCTGTACCGAAGGTTTCGATACTGGCTGCGAAGAGTTTGACCGATTAACGAACGGCTGACTCAGATTACCTGATGGCGCTTTGCTTATCAGGCCTACAAGCGATGTTGACTCGTAGGCCGGATAAGGCACAGCGCCATCCGGCAGACCGTTTACCGTTACTGGGCAGTCTTATCGAATTTCCCCAGTACTTCGCGCTCATACGCCAGCGCTTTTTTGCGATCAAACTTGTGTTCCCATTTGGCAATCACCAGTACCGCCAGCGCATTCCCCACCACGTTCAGCGCCGTACGCGCCATGTCGAGAATACGGTCGACCCCGGCGATAAAGGCCAGGCCTTCCAGCGGGATGCCCACGCTACCAAGCGTTGCCAGCAGTACCACGAAGGAGACGCCCGGCACACCAGCAATCCCTTTCGATGTCACCATCAGCGTCAGCACCAGCACGATTTCCTGCCACAGCGACAGGTCGATACCGTACAACTGCGCGATGAAGATCGCCGCAATACTCTGGTACAGGGTCGAGCCATCGAGGTTAAACGAGTAGCCGGTCGGCACCACAAAACTGGTGATCGAGGCTGGCGCACCGTAGGCTTCCATCTTCTCGATAATTCGCGGCAGCACGCTTTCAGAGCTGGCGGTGGAGTACGCCAGAATCAATTCATCTTTCAGAATGCGGATCAGGATCCAGATACTCAGTCCGCAAATACGCGCGACGATACCCAGCACCACCAGCGCGAAGAACAGGATCGCGAAGTGAACCAACAGCACCAGCTTCGCCAACGGCCACAGCGAGGCAAAACCGAAGTTCGCCACGGTCACGGCGATCAGCGCGAATACCCCGACGGGTGCATAGCGCATGACCATGTGCGTCACTTTAAACATGGTTTCGGAAATGGAGCGGAACACCGTCACCAGCGGCTCACGATGTGTTGCCGGTAGCGAGGAAAGCCCCAGACCAAACAGCACCGAGAAGAAGATGATTGGCAGCATGTCGCCTTTCGCCATCGAAGCAACGATGTTTGTCGGGACCAGCGACAGAATGGTGCCCATCAGGCCATGCGCGTGGCTCTGCACCTCTGCCGTCGTGTTCTGGTATTTCGAAATGTCCACGGTCGCCAGTTGCGACATATCAATGCCGGAACCCGGCTGGAAGACGTTCGCCAGCGTAATCCCGAGGATAATGGCAATCGTCGTGATCACTTCGAAATAGAGAATGGTTTTCGCGCCGATACGTCCCAGTTGTTTCGCATCGCCGACACCGGCAATCCCGACAATCAGCGTGGAGATCACAATCGGCACGACGATCATTTTAATCAGATGGATAAAGATATCCCCTGCCGGAGAGAGCAGGTTTGCAATCAGCCACTCGCGGCTGTCGCTGTGATAATGCAGATAACTGCCGAGTAAAATGCCCAGCACCATGGCAATCAGGATCTGCCAGGCCAGACTGAGTTTAAAACTTTTCATAACGACGAACTTCCTCAATGGAACGCCACTCCTGTTCATCGCGCAGGAATGGATACATACTGAAAGGGTATGAATTGTGTTGCGTTGGTTAGTAGAGTTTTTTAACGCTATACCCTAAATAGTCCGAGTTGCAGGAAGCCAACACACCTGCAGCTTGAAGTATGACGGGTGTATAATCAGTACCATTTGCAGGGCATCTTGCGCAACCCTTTAAGAACAGGGCTTTTCGCTGAAATATTGCATAATAACGCGAATTTATCGGGTTTATATTGCATAACTATTTGTTATGGAAAGATTTTTAAATCTGCGTTTTTGAATTATAACCGTCATGAATTATTTTGGCGGAGAGGTTCATTTGCCTGTTTTTTAAACAGATAAATCGCGTAAAATCACAAATCTATTTCTGTCGGTTCTGTAATAACTTTGCCATATTTATCGAGTCTATCAGCTGCGCACGATTCACCCGCGGCGAATTCAAATCCAGGACTTTTTGCCACTGCAAAATCGCCTGTTTGTAATCCGCCTGCATAAATGCATCCGACGCCAGTAGCATCAGCGCAGTCACTTCCCCGGCATCCAGTGCCAGCGCCTTATCAATCATCTCGCGGGTCGCCGGCGTCATGTGCTGCCCGGCCTGGTAGTAGAGCACGGTCGCCAGCGCCGAATAGATCTCCGCATTCTCTCCACGGTTACGCAGCGCCTGATCATAAGCCAGCAGCGCATTATCGTAATCATTGCGCCACAGATAATACTCGCCGAGGAGCGCCCACTTTTCGCTGTCCTGGGGGTTGGCGCGAATCTGTTTTTGCAGGGCTATCAGTTGGGCCTCCGGCGTCGCGGTTTCTGCAAATTCATGCAGCGGATCGGCCAGTCGTCGTTGTTCGTCTCGCACGGCCTGCCATTTCGGCGACAGCAGATAGCCGCACAGACAGACGATGACCATCAGCACTGCCGCCAGAGTCAGTCGTCTGACAGGCATCGGGCGTGACGGTTCAGGTTGTCTCATCGTTGCCCCCTTTTCGCCTGCTGACGCGCCACAAAATCCCTCCAACCAGCAGCAACAGCAGGCACGGCAATGCCCACAGCAGCAGCGTCTGCCCGGTGAGCGGCGGGTTATAGCGGACAAAATCACCGTACCGCGCGGTCATCCAGGCGGTGATTTCAGCTTCATCTTTCCCTTCTGCCACCATCGTATAGACCTGGTGGCGCATGCTGACCGCAACCGGTGCATTGGATTCCAGCAAGTTTTGATTCTGGCACTGCGGACAGCGAAGCTGGCTGGCAATCGACAACGCCTTTTCCTGCTGCTGTGGGTTCTCAAAAGCCCAGGTATCAACCACCTGAGCGTGAGCGGAAAAGGAGATAACCAGCAGTAAGATAAACGCAATGATGGTGCCTGATGACGCTGCGCTTATCAGGCCTGCGCCGTGCTTAAACCATGCGCCGCCATCCGGCAATCCCCCCGACAAAAACCGCGGTTCATTACGCATCGCGCTTTCTCCCACGCCAGCCGCTGAGCAGCGCCCCGGCAATCATCAACAGCCCCCCGCCCCAAATCCAGCGCACGCCGCTTTGCACATACAGGCGCAGGGCATACCGCTCCTCGCCCGTTTTTTCACCCATCACCGCATACCAGTCATGAAGCAGATCCCAGTGAATGCCAGGTTCCATCATTTGCTGGCGACGGGCGGAATAAAAACGCCGCTCGGGCGTCAGGCTACCTATTCGTTTCTCGCCCTGCCACAGCGTAATAAGCGCCTTTTCGGTGGTGTAGTTCCCTTTCGCGGCCAGATCCAGCCGTTCAAAGCGGAAGGTGTAACCCGCCAGTTCAACCTGCTGACCTGGGCTCAGGTTAAGGCTTACCTCCTGACGACTGCCGCTGGAGAAGAGGATCCCCGCGGCAAAAACCAGCACACCTGCGTGCGCCAGCAGCGCCGGAAGCTGGCGGTGTACGGCCCTCTTCCGGCTTCTGACCATCGCTGTCACGATCACCACCAACATCAGCAAGCCAAACGGCAAGGTGGCGCGGTTAAAATAGGGCGCGCCAACGGAGAGTCGTCCCCAGCCCAGCAGGCCATAAATCATCGGGTAGAGCGTGCCAATCAGTACGATCAGCAGCACCGCGCAAAAGAGCAGCAGCGCTGCCAGAATCAGCATTTCGCGTGACCAGCCGCTCAGACGAACGGCCTGTTGGTTAGCCCGCGCGCGCCAGCCGTACAAGCCGAGCGCGGCCAGACTCAGAATGGCAAAGAGGGCAAACAGCGGCACGGCGCGCACATTATCCAGCGCAAAAGCGTGTACAGAAACGAGAATACCGGAACGGACAATCAGCGTGCCCAGCAAAGAGAGGATGAGCGTGACAATGGCCAGCAGTAGCGACCAGTGGCGAAAAATGCCGCGTTCACGCGATACATACAGGCTGTGCAGCAGCGCACTGGCAGAAAGCCAGGGTAATAAAGACGCGTTTTCCACCGGGTCCCAGAACCACCAGCCGCCCCACCCCAGTTCGCAATAGGCCCACCATGAACCGAGAATGATGCCAAGCGTCAGCGCACACCAACCGGGCAGCGCCCAGCGCCAGCACACCCAGGCGGTCAACGTCGTGAAATCACCGCGCAGCAACGACGCCAGCGCCACTCCGGCAGCGACCATCAGGCCGCCGTACCCCAGATACAGCAATGGCGGATGCAGGATCAGCCCCAGATGTTGCAGCATCGGGTTGAGATCGCGCCCTTCTATCGCTGGCGGAAAGATACGGACAAACGGATCGGACCAGAACACCACAAACAGCAGCAGCAATGCGGTGATCGCCGAGAGTACGCCGAGTGTGAACGGAAACAGAGGATCAGATTCGCGGCGATAGCGCCAGGCAAACAGCGCGCTCCAGCCGGACAGAAATAACACCCACAGCAGCAGAGATCCTTCGTGACCGCCCCACACCGCCGCCAGCTTGAGTCCCCACGACAACAGGCTGTGACTATGTTGGGCCACATAGATAACGGAGAAATCGCTGGTCAGAAAGCAGAACACCAGAATCAAGAAGGCGAGCAGCAGGCACGCAAATTGCGCCCAGACGCCCACGCTCGCCAGACGCATTACGCTCTGCCAGCGCTGGCGTTCACCTGCCAGTACGGCAAGCGGGGTCAATACGTTGACCCCGAGGCTGAATAACAGTGCCAGAAAACCGGCTTCAGGAAGGAGTACGTCCAGAAATCACCTTTCCCTCACAGCCATGCTTATGCAACCGTGAGCTGTCCAGCATAAAGAATGAAAAAGCGCAGTAACAGCACGCCCGTCAGGCTGGCACCACAGACCGCCAGCACACCATGAAACGTCGAACCGCGGTTGGCCCAGGGTTTCAGTAACATGGGAACGATCAGTCCCAGCCCCGCGACGCCGAGCCAGAACCACCAGGTCCAGAAGCCACCACCCAGTGCCGCCGACAGCGCGCGCATTTTGCCGTCATCGCCCAGAGCCAGCCCCACAAAGAAGGCGGCCAGCAGGAAGATCTCCAGCCACACCACCGGGGTTTCCACACGGTGAATAAAATGCGCCTCGGTACTGTGCGGATTACCACGCTGACGTAATGCCATCGCAATCAGCGCCACCGCCGCACCAGAGGAGATCCCGGAAAACAGGAACAGCACCGGCAGGATCGGGTTATTCAGGAACGGATACGATTTCAGCACCGAAAGCAGGAAACCGGTGTAGGCGCCCAGCAGCACCGCCAGTACCAACATTAGCGTTTCGAGTCCACGGTTGAACGGCGTTAACAGCGTCAACACTTTCTGCACCAGTCCAAGACGGGGGAACCAACGCTGTTGCAGAGCCATCACCTCTTTTTGAAAGATGATGGCCAGCCACAGAATCAGCACCACCATATAAAGCTGGAATAGCAGAACCCCCATCGACATCACCGACGTAAAGCTATAGTGGAACATCAGTTTCCAGAAGGTCCAGGGACGCGTCAGGTGGAAGATCAGAATCAGCAGGCCGAGAATAATCGCCCCCGGCCCCACGACCAGCGTGGTGCGCAGCAGCGTACTGTCCGCTCCACCCGCCTCCGGATGGTAACGGCGCAGCAGGATTGACAGCGTCACCAGTCCGGCAGAGATGCCGATCAGAAACAGATAGATGGCGATGGGCCAGTCCCACACCAGCGATTCAAAGTGGAAAGCAGATGCGTTTGTCATTGGCTCACCTCCCCATATTTAAAGGGAACGCGGTAGACCTTCGGTTTGGTACCCAGCGCCAGCTTGTAGCGATAGGTGGTTTTCTGCCGCAGCAGCCGGGAAATATCGCTGTCAGGATCGTCCAGATTACCAAACGTCAGCGCCTTCGTCGGGCAAGACTCGACGCAGGCAGGCAGTTTGCCCGCTTTCAGATTGGTTTTACGGCAAAAATCGCATTTATCCGCTGTTTTCGTGACCGGATGGATAAAGCGCACGCGGTACGGACACGCGGCGATGCAGTACTGACAGCCGACGCAGAGATCCGGGTTCACATCCACGATGCCATTCGCGGCATCGCGATACGACGCCCCGGTCGGGCAGACGTCAACGCACGGCGCGTGATCGCAGTGCTGGCACGAATGGCGGAAGAAGCGGTACTTCACATCCGGAAACGTGCCCAGCGGTTCGCTGCGAATGATGGTCAGTCGCGACACGCCTTCCGGCACGTTGTTGACTTCCCGACAGGCATCCATACAGGCGGTACAGCCGATGCATAATGATTCATCATGCACCATGCCGTATCGCACGCCGTTGATATTCAACGTTTTCGCCACCACGCGTCCTGCAGTACCGCTGACGGCCACCAGCGCGCCGACGCCGGTGATGAACTGGCGACGAGAGCAACTCATGGATGCTCCTTAAGCAAGGGCACAGACGCCGGATTAAAGTTCGGGTTGTTACGCTGATCGCTGTGGCAATCGACGCAAATCTTAACTCGTCCTTTATCGCTTAACGTCTGCATCGTGTCTTGCTTCGGATGCAGCGAATGACAACTGGCGCAGGCCACTTTAGTCACGTGGACATCGTGCGGCCAGAACGCTTTTTGCAACTGTTCAGGCAAGTGGCAGGACAGACAAACGCTGTTCTGCTGCTCCACGTTATACATCGGCTCGTTAAAGCGCATCACATCCTTCGCCCCTTCACGGTGCTGAGGCGATGGCTTGCCATGACAGTTAGTACAGGTGACCGGCAGTTTATTGTTCGGATTGGTTACGGACGCATGCTTACCATGCATCCCTTCGGTATCCGGCTTGTGACAGTCCAGACACGCGGCATCCGGGCTACGCTGTGGCGTCACCTCCCAGCGTTCCGATTCCTGCGGCGTTGGCGTGGCGGTTATTCCACTCAGGCTCCATAACAGACCTGACGCCAGCACCCCAGCAGTTAATAACGAACGTAATACGCTCATATTCACTCCGTTGAGTTATCCGCCCCTTGCGAGGCGGAATGGGGTTATTGGCTTAACAAACCGTTTTTACGCGCCTGTTCTTCCCACTGCGGGATCACCGTTTTGATAAAGTCCTGTTTATCGGCGTTAATCTGCTGCATGTTCAGACCAATGGCCGCCTGGGCTTTCTCTTTGGTGGAGATATCCGGAATTGCGATTTCATGGGTGATGCCTTTGGTTGCCAACAGACGCGCCAGCTTAGTCCGCGCATCGGCGGCTTTGTCCATCGCGATACCTAACATCCGCAGACCTTCTTCCGGGGCGTGCATATGGATACCGTGAGAGGCAATGGCCAGATCCCAGCGCCACTGCGCGTGACGGATATCGCTCAGAATCGGCTTCATTTCCGCTTCCGTTGCTCCCGCATCCCAGGCCGCTTTCGCTTCGAAGTGCGCACGAACCAGTTGATCTTCAACTTTGATTTTCAGCCCATTGATTGCCTTCTTACGCTCAGCGACCACGTTTTGCAGAGAGGCTTTGTCCTGGGTATGGCAGTTCGCACAGGTTTGCGGGAAGTTGTCGAACGGATTGCCAATCTTATGATCGGTATAGAGTTTTCCTTCGGCGTTCTGCACTTTCGGCATATGACAGTCAATACAGGTCACATTGTTTTTGCCGTGAATACCCACGCTCCAGGTTTCATATTCCGGATGCTGTGCTTTCAGCATCGGCGCTTTTGACAGCGAGTTGGTCCAGTCAGAGAAGGTAATGGCGTCATAGTATTTCTCCATGTCTTCGACTTTCATGCCGTCATCCCACGGGAACTTCACGGCTTTGTCTTTGCCGTCAAAATAATATTCAACGTGGCATTGCCCGCAAACCATCGACTGCTGGTCGAAACGACCGGCTTTATCGAATGGCTTACCGATGGTCTCCATCGCACGTTCCGCATACGGACGAGACAACGTCAGCTCAGGTTTACCTTTCGCAAAGTCAGGTGACGCCGTGTTATGGCAGTCGCCGCAGCCCAGGTTATTCACGATTTCCGGGCCGCCGCGCGCCCATTTGCCGTGGAAGTAGCCATCTTCACCGTCTTTCTGGATCAAACGCGCCACGTCCGGGCTTTTACAGCTCCAGCAGGCCATCGGCAATGGACCGTCTTCAGCGTTTTTTGGGGCACCGGTACGTAAGGTTTCACGCACGTCGGTCACCGCATAGGCGTGCCCACGCGGTTTGTTGTAATCACGGGAGAACGGATATCCCGCCCACAAGATCACCAGACGGGGATCTTCCGCTAACGCGTCTTCACGTTTTGATTGCTCTGAAGTCGCTTTCCATGAGAGGTATTGATCGGGATGCTGAGGGGCGAAGACTTCATTCTTCGCTTCAACGGTAACTGATTTTGCGGGTTCGGGCGTTTGCTCAGCATAAACCGCAGAAATGAAAAACAGCGGTACGATCAGGCTGAAGAAACGACGTGCGCGTAGTGTAATCCTTGCCATAGAGGTCTCATCCAGATTGCGCCATTGCGTTCAATGACGGTTCTTTTTTATTCTATCCATGACGATAACCACACACACCGCCATGACATTGCCCTAATCTAGATGTAACAAAAAACCACACTCAAAATGTTGTCTTTAATCAATTGTAAGTGTATGTAAAATACCACTTTAGAGTTAGTCAAGCCGTTTTTTCTCTACTCCTTTCCTCTTTTTCGACCTCGATCACCGTTCGTGAATAATTAACATAACCCTCTGTAACGGAAAGATTTTACCAACTTTTGTTGGTTTCCTTCAAAAAACGTATTGCCGTTAATTTGCACAATTCCTGTATTGCGTGATCTGTCGCGCAAAAGCTAAACAAAACTGTCAAAGCCCCTACATTTAACGTTTGTGAGACATATTATTAACATCCTACAAGGAGAACAAAAGCCATGAGCCAAATTCACAAACACGCTATTCCCGCAAACATTGCGGATCGTTGCCTGATAAATCCGGAGCAGTACGAAGCGAAGTATCAACAATCTATTAACGAGCCAGATACCTTCTGGGGCGAGCAGGGAAAAATTCTCGACTGGATCACGCCGTACCAGAAAGTGAAGAACACCTCTTTCGCGCCGGGCAATGTCTCCATTAAATGGTATGAGGACGGCACGCTGAACCTGGCGGCCAACTGTCTCGACCGCCACCTGCAGGAAAATGGCGAACGCACCGCCATCATCTGGGAAGGCGATGACGCCTCGCAGAGCAAACATATTAGCTATCGCGAACTGCATCGCGATGTCTGCCGTTTCGCCAATACGCTGCAGGATCTGGGGATTAAAAAAGGCGATGTGGTGGCGATCTATATGCCAATGGTGCCAGAGGCCGCCGTCGCGATGCTGGCCTGCGCCCGCATTGGTGCCATACATTCGGTGATCTTCGGCGGTTTCTCGCCGGAAGCGGTCGCCGGTCGCATCATTGATTCCAGTTCGAAGCTGGTGATTACCGCTGATGAAGGCGTGCGCGCTGGTCGCAGCATTCCGCTGAAGAAAAACGTCGACGATGCGCTGAAAAATCCGAACGTGAAAACCATCGAGCATGTGGTTGTACTCAAGCGCACCGGCGGCAACATCGAGTGGCAGGAAGGTCGCGACCTGTGGTGGAGCGATCTGATTGAAAAAGCCAGCCCTGAGCATCAACCCGCAGAGATGAACGCCGAAGATCCGCTGTTCATCCTCTATACCTCGGGCTCCACCGGTAAACCGAAGGGCGTGTTGCACACCACCGGCGGCTATCTGGTATATGCCGCAACGACCTTTAAATATGTGTTTGATTACCATCCGGGCGATATCTACTGGTGCACCGCCGATGTGGGTTGGGTTACCGGACATAGCTACCTGCTGTATGGGCCGCTGGCCTGCGGCGCTACCACGCTGATGTTTGAAGGCGTGCCGAACTGGCCGACGCCGGCGCGCATGAGCCAGGTGGTGGATAAGCATAAGGTCAATATTCTCTACACCGCGCCGACGGCGATCCGCGCCCTGATGGCGGAAGGCGATAAGGCGATTGAGAGCACTGACCGCTCATCGCTGCGCATTCTGGGATCGGTTGGCGAGCCGATCAACCCGGAAGCGTGGGAGTGGTACTGGAAAAAGATCGGTAACGAAAAATGCCCGGTGGTGGATACCTGGTGGCAGACCGAAACCGGTGGCTTCATGATCACCCCGCTGCCGGGCGCAACCGAACTGAAAGCGGGTTCCGCTACCCGCCCGTTCTTCGGCGTGCAGCCGGCGCTGGTGGATAACGAAGGCCATCCGCAGGAAGGGGCCACCGAAGGCAACCTGGTGATCACCGACTCCTGGCCTGGACAGGCGCGTACGCTGTTCGGCGATCATGAACGCTTTGAGCAAACCTACTTCTCAACCTTTAAAAACATGTACTTCAGCGGCGATGGCGCGCGTCGTGACGAAGACGGTTACTACTGGATCACCGGGCGCGTTGACGACGTGCTGAACGTCTCCGGTCACCGTCTGGGCACGGCGGAAATTGAATCCGCGCTGGTGGCGCATCCGAAGATTGCCGAAGCGGCGGTGGTCGGCATTCCGCATAACATCAAGGGCCAGGCGATTTATGCCTATGTGACGCTGAATCACGGCGAAGAGCCGTCGCCTGAACTGTACGCCGACGTGCGCAACTGGGTACGTAAAGAGATTGGCCCGCTGGCGACGCCAGACGTGCTGCACTGGACCGACTCACTGCCAAAAACCCGTTCCGGCAAAATCATGCGCCGTATTTTGCGCAAGATCGCGGCGGGCGATACCAGCAATCTGGGCGATACCTCGACGCTCGCCGATCCTGGCGTGGTAGAGAAGCTGCTCGAAGAGAAGCAGGCCATCGCGATGCCATCATAATAAAAAGATGCCGGATGGCGTTGCGCTGATCCGGCCTACGCCCCTACAAGTTCTGACCCTACCCTCTCTTCATTGGGAGGGGAAATATAAAAACCTCCCCAAAGGATTTCGTGCCACAGGAAGGCGGCAAGCGAGCACAACCCCGGTCACATCGTTCACTATGTGACTGGGGTGGGCAAGTGCGGCCAACGCATCTGTGGCATGAAAGACTCAGGGGGCCTCTGGAGACTCTGTGATGAATGACACCATTTATCAGCGGATAGAAGACAGTGCGCGTTTCAGGGAATTAGTTGAAAAAAGGCAACGGTTTGCCACGATACTGTCGATCATCATGCTGGTGGTCTATATCAGCTTTATTCTACTGATTGCTTTTGCGCCTGGCTGGCTGGGAACCCCGCTTCATGAGGGAACCAGCGTCACCCGGGGTATTCCGATTGGCGTGGGGGTGATTCTGATCTCTTTCGTTCTGACCGGCATCTACATCTGGCGAGCGAACGGCGAATTTGACCGTCTGAACAAGGCAGTACTGCACGAGGTTAACGCATTATGAAGAGAGTCCTGACGGCGCTTGCCGCCACACTACCCTTCGCGGCCAACGCGGCGGATGCCATTAGCGGTGCAGTACAACGCCAGCCAACCAACTGGCAGGCGATTGTCATGTTTCTGATTTTCGTTGTGTTTACGCTGGGTATTACGTACTGGGCCTCTAAACGCGTACGTTCACGCAGCGACTACTATACGGCGGGCGGAAATATCACCGGCTTCCAGAACGGACTGGCGATTGCGGGCGATTACATGTCGGCGGCGTCGTTCCTCGGGATCTCCGCACTGGTGTTTACCTCCGGCTATGACGGGTTGATCTACTCGCTGGGCTTCCTCGTCGGCTGGCCGATCATCCTGTTCCTGATCGCCGAGCGTCTGCGTAACCTCGGTCGCTATACCTTTGCCGATGTGGCCTCTTATCGCCTGAAGCAAGGCCCGATCCGTATTCTGTCGGCCTGCGGTTCGCTGGTGGTGGTTGCCCTTTATCTGATTGCACAGATGGTCGGTGCGGGCAAACTGATTGAACTGCTGTTCGGCCTGAACTACCACATTGCGGTGGTGCTGGTCGGCGTGCTGATGATGATGTACGTGCTGTTCGGCGGCATGCTGGCAACCACGTGGGTGCAGATCATCAAAGCCGTGCTGCTACTGTTCGGCGCCAGCTTTATGGCCTTTATGGTGATGAAGCACGTCGGCTTTAGCTTCAATAACCTGTTCACCGAAGCGATGGCGGTTCACCCGAAAGGCTCTGCGATTATGAGCCCAGGCGGGTTGGTGAAAGACCCAATCTCCGCGCTCTCACTGGGGCTCGGCCTGATGTTTGGTACGGCAGGCCTGCCGCACATCCTGATGCGTTTCTTCACGGTCAGCGATGCCCGCGAAGCGCGTAAGAGCGTGTTCTATGCCACCGGTTTTATGGGTTATTTCTACATCCTGACCTTCATCATCGGCTTTGGCGCCATCATGCTGGTCGGTGCCAATCCGGCGTATAAAGACGCGGCGGGCGCGTTGATTGGCGGGAACAACATGGCGGCGGTACATCTGGCGAATGCGGTGGGCGGTAACCTGTTCCTCGGCTTTATTTCCGCCGTGGCGTTCGCCACCATTCTGGCGGTCGTCGCTGGTCTGACGCTGGCGGGTGCATCTGCGGTTTCTCACGATCTGTATGCGAACGTGTTCCGTAAAGGGGCGACCGAACGTGAAGAGTTGCGGGTGTCGAAAATCACCGTACTGGTGCTGGGCGTGATTGCGATTATTCTCGGCGTGCTGTTCGAGAATCAGAACATCGCTTTCATGGTGGGTCTGGCGTTTGCTATCGCCGCGAGCTGCAACTTCCCGATCATCCTGCTTTCCATGTACTGGTCGAAGCTGACCACACGTGGCGCGATGATGGGCGGCTGGTTGGGTCTGCTGACGGCCGTCGTGCTGATGGTTCTTGGCCCCACCATTTGGGTACAAATCCTCGGCCACGAAAAAGCTATCTTCCCGTATGAATACCCGGCGCTGTTCTCCATTACCGTGGCATTCCTGGGGATCTGGTTCTTCTCTGCCACGGATAACTCGGCAGAAGGGAATCGCGAGCGTGAGCAGTTCCGTGCTCAGTTTATCCGTTCCCAGACGGGCTTCGGCGTCGAACAAGGCCGCGCCCACTAATCGACACGCTTTTCCCCGGTCACGCTGACCGGGGATCCATTCTCAGAACATCAGCCTTGCCACCAGCGGGGCGACCAGCACCATCACCACACCGGAAAGCATCATCACCAGGCTGGCAACCACGCCCTCCTGCTGGCCAAGCTCATACGAGCGCGCCGTTCCCGCGCCGTGCGACGCCGCGCCAAATCCTGCGCCTTTCGCCATCCCTTCACGAATCGACAGACGTAAAAACAGCGCATCCCCGACCGCCATGCCAAAGACGCCGGTTACCACCACGAACAGCGCCACTAAATCCGGCTGCCCACCCAATGGTTCAGCCGCCGCAAGGGCAAACGGCGTGGTCACCGAACGCACCGCCAGGCTGCGCTGAATTTCGTCCGGCAGGGTAAATAAGCGCGCCAGCCAGACGGAACTGGTCACCGCGACCACCGTTGCCGTCACCACGCCTGCGGTCAGTGACATCCAGTGACGTTTGATGATGGCGAAATTGTCGTAAACCGGCACGGCAAAGGCGATCGTTGCCGGGCCAAGCAGCCACAACAGCCAATGGGATTCACCGATATAGCTTTGCCAGGAGATATGCCCCAACACCAGCATCAACACCAGCAGCGCGGGCGTGAGGACCAGCGGCATCAACGGCAGCTTACGAAAACGACGGTACAGACGTTTATTGGCGAAATAGATAACCAGCGTAATCGCCAGGCAGAGCACGCTGAGCTGGAGATTAGTCACGGTTTAACCTGCTTATCTCATAGCGATAGACCTTATCCACCACCCATGCCGTGGCACCGAGCACCATTAGCGTACTGATCGCAATGACCGAAAAAATCCGCCAGCCGTCCACCAGCAGCAGATGGGCATAGTTCACCACCGCCACGACCGCCGGAACAAAAAACAGCAGCATCTCCGCCAGTAGCCAGCGCGCCCCGGCGCGAACCCAGCTCAGCGGCAGGATGCGACAGACAATCAGCGCCAGCATCAACACCATCCCCACCAGATTGGCCGGTAACGGCAGATGCAGCCAGGAGACAAGATATTGCGCAACGATAAACAAACCTGCATACAGCAGTACCTGAACCGGAACCTGAAGTCGTTGCAAAACGGCAGGCGTAACGCGGCTTATCGCCACAGCCATGAGGGAACATCCTGAAAAATAATAGGGAACGCCAGTATAGAGAGACCCCGCCGATGACTGAAATGAATTAAAATCATTACAGGCATAGTCGGAAGGAATACTCATGGATATCAGAACGCTGCGTTATTTTGTTGAAGTGGTGCGCCAACAGAGCTTCACCCGCGCAGCAGAGAAGCTCTTTGTCACCCAACCGACCATCAGCAAGATGTTGAAAAATCTGGAAGATGAACTGAACTGTACGCTTCTGATCCGCGACGGCCGCAAGCTATTGCTCACCGATACCGGTCGCGTGGTGTTTGAACGCGGGCTGGCGATTCTGGCCGAGTTTCGTCAACTGGAAGCCGAACTGGGCGACATCAACCATCTCAACAAAGGGCTGCTACGCCTTGGCATTCCGCCGATGGTCGGCATGCTGATGGCCGGACCGATCGGCCTGTTTCGCCAGCGTTACCCCGGCGTAGAGCTCAAGGTTTCCGAGTTTGGCGGGTTAACGGTGCAGCAGGCGGTGATGAATGGTGAACTGGACGTTGCGATGACCGCGCTACCCGTGGAAGAAGAAAGTGGTCTGGCGACGTTACCCATATTCAGCCACCCCCTGTGCGTACTGGTGCCACGTTCCGGTCAGTGGACCACCTGCCAGTCCGTATCGCCAGAAGCGCTGGCCGAGCATCCGCTGTTAATCTACAACGAAGATTTCGCCCTGAGCCGCCAGTTAATGCAGTTGTTCAGTGAGCATGACGTCAAGCCGCGTATCGCGGTACGCAGCGGACAGTGGGACTTTCTTGCGGCGATGGTGCAGGCGGGCGTGGGGATTGCCATTCTGCCGGAGCCCATCTGCGAACGGCTGGACAAAAATACGCTGCGCTGGATCCCGCTGGAAAGCGAGTTGCGCTGGCAGTTGGGGATGATTTGGCGCGAAGGGGTGTATCTCTCACACAGCGCCAAAGCGTGGTTATCGTGCTGCGAAGGTTTTTGGGCGGAGCAAGTGCCCTCAGTTGCCCGTTAAGCATCGCGCCATCGGTGGCCTGTGCGATATCGATTTGCGCAGAAGTGATGGTTTACCGCCATGCGGTGACAGATCTGAATGTTCAGGGAATGAAAACCCATGCGCGCAAGATCGGTCTGATGAGGTATATCCCGGCCTGACGCAGGTAAGATCCGCCTGCTATTCGCTGAATAGTACAAAAAACTGCCTTAAAATGCCGAAATGACCATCCTCTCGTAGTGCCGGTTTGTCTGCTGGCGTACCAATAAAAAATGGTCAAATTTCAACCACCACATTCCATGGCTGAAAAAATTCAATTTCCTGTACGTGAACAGTAGGCCGGGCATGACGTTAGCCGCTGCCCGGCAAACAGGCGAGACAAAAAGCCCCTTATCTAATCCAGATTGTCAGCAAAATAATGATGAATGCGATAATCACCACCCGGATAAAGACTTTATCCAGCGATCCTCTGCGCATCGCGCCCCCCTTTCAGAACAAGATTTGCCAGATTGCTAACAGCAGCACCAGCAGCCCCATCAGGAAAAATATCAGCGCGACGATAGTGTCCGGAGAACGGTTCATCTCAGCGCCTCCTTATCATCAGAACCACTGACCGAAACGTTTGATATAGAAACGCTTCATGCCCTGCGCCACCAGGCAATAGCTGAGCAGCGTCGCGACCAGCCACGGGAAGTAGCTTAGCGGCAGCGGCTCCAGCCCGACCATCGCTCCCACTGGCGAGAACGGAACGTAGATCCCGATCGCCATAATCACCGCGGTAGTGAGTAGCACCGGCAGCGTTGCCCGACTCTGAATAAACGGAATTTTCTGCGTTCTCAGCATATGCACGACCAGCGTTTGCGACAGCAGCCCTTCAATAAACCACCCGGACTGGAACAGCGCCTGGGCTTCGACGTTATTCGCCGCAAACACGTACCACATCAGCGCGAAGGTGGTGATATCAAAAATAGACGACGTCGGTCCAATCCACAGCATAAAACGGCCGATGTTCTTCGCATCCCACTTGCGCGGTTTGCGCAAAAATTCGTTGTCCATTTTGTCCCACGGCAGCGAGAGCTGAGAGAGATCGTACATCAGGTTCTGTATCAGCAGATGAATCGCCAGCATCGGCAGGAACGGAATAAACGCGCTGGCCACCAGTACCGAAAAGACGTTGCCGAAGTTAGAACTGGCGGTCATATTCAGATATTTAATGATGTTGCCGAAGGTCTCACGGCCTTTGATCACCCCTTCTTCCAGCACCATCAGATCCTTTTCCAGCAGGATGATATCCGATGCCTCTTTGGCGATATCTGCCGCGCTGTCGACCGAAATGCCTACATCCGCATCGCGCAGGGCCGGCGCATCATTGATGCCGTCGCCGAGAAAACCGACGGTGTGCCCGTTTTTCTGCAGCATTTTCAGGATGCGCGACTTCTGCAGCGGCGTCAGTTTGGCGAATACCGCGCGCTTTTCTACTTCGCGCTCCAGTTCATTATCCGTCATCGCTTCAATCTGGGCCCCGGTCAGGATGCCGTGGGCATCAATGCCCACTTCCAGGCAAATACGCGCCGTAACCACCGGATTATCGCCGGTCAGGACTTTCACCGCCACGCCGTTGTCGCGCAGCGCGGCAATGGCTTTTCCCGCGCTCTCTTTCGGCGGATCGAGGAAAGTCAACATCCCTTCAACCGTCAGTCCCTGCTCATCGGCGGTGCACAGCGGCGTGGTCAGAGCGGAGTCATCCAGCTTGCGAGTTGCGACCAGCAGCACGCGGAAGCCCTGGGCGTTATAATCCTTCGTTTTGGCTAACAGCAGATCGCGTCGGGTTTCATCCAGCGCCACAACGTTATCGCCTTCACGAAGATGCGTGGCGACCATCAGCATCTCTTCGACAGCGCCTTTGCAGATCAGACTTTTGTCACCGTGGCGAACATCTTCCACCGAAACCGATACCCGACGGCGTACAAAATCAAACGGCAGTTCATCCAGTTTGACAAAACGCTCTTTGGTCGCTGACGCAATCCTGCCCTCGCCAAAGCGCAGCACCGCCCGGTCCATCAGGTTGCGCGCCCCGCTCTGGCTACTGCTATTCAGCCAGGCCAGCGTCAGCACCCGGTCGCTCTCATGACCGCTGACATCAAGGTGATGCTCAAGAATGATATTGTCCTGAGTCAGCGTGCCGGTTTTATCGGTACACAGCACGTCCATCGCGCCAAAGTTCTGAATGGCATTCAGTCGCTTGACGATCACTTTGCGCCGCGACATGGCGATAGCGCCTTTCGCCAGGTTAGAGCTGACGATCATCGGCAGCATTTCCGGCGTCAGGCCAACCGCTACCGCCAGGGCAAACAGCGAGGCCTCAACCCAGTCACCTTTGCTGAAGCCGTTAATCAGCAGCACAATCGGTACCATCACCAGCATAAAGCGAATCAACAGCCAGCTGACGCTGTTTACCCCGCGGTCGAACGCCGTCTGGGTACGCGTGCCAACGATGGATTTCGCCAGCGAGCCAAACCAGGTACGGTTTCCGGTGGCCACCACCACCGCCTGCGCCCTGCCGCTGGTCACGTTAGTGCCCATCAGACAGATGTTGCCCATCTCCAGCAGGCTTTTATTTTTGTTCGGCTCAGGAAGCCTGTCACACCCTTTGCCGGAAACGCTGGCCAGAACATCATACTTCTCAACCGGCAGCGACTCGCCGCTGAGTATCGACTGACTAACAAACAGGTCCCGGGACTCCAGCAAACGGACGTCCGCCGGAACCAGATCCCCTGCTGCCAGGAAGATGATGTCACCGGGCACCAGCTCCTCAATGGCAATCTCCTCCTGCACCGACCCCAGATTCCCGGGACCGCGACGCAGCACGGTAGCCGTGGTGCGGACCATGGATTTCAGCGCCTGCGCCGCTTTGTTGGTACGAAACTCCTGCCAGAAACGCAATAACCCGCTCAGGCTAACCATCGTGACGATAATGATGATCCCGGTCAGATCGGTCTCTTCGCCGTTACGCAGCGGTAGCCAGTAATCGGTCACGAAGCTGACGGCGGCCAGCGCCATCAGGACATAGATAAACGGGTTATTGAATGCCTGCAAAAGCTGGATCAATGCTGGCGGCGCCTGCTCATGCGCCACTTCATTGCGGCCATATTCATCCAGTCGTTCAAGGGCATCTTCGTTGGTGAGCCCGTGGCGACTGCTGTTTAACCGCGCCAGCGTATGATCCGGGCTGTTAAATGCCTCGGTTTCAATGGCGAAGCTTTTTTTATGCTGCTTATCATTTTCTGACGCAGACCGGTTTATTTTCCGGTTTACTATTTTCATGTCAGTCATGATTAATCCTCAAATTTAAGACGTCGTTATCCCTGCATAAATGATTTATGCATAATTCATTTTTACGTTATTAAACGCTTATTACTTTAATTGCCTGGGAATATTCATCATTCCCTCCTTAGACAAATGATTGTCGGTGTAGAATAGCCGCGAGGTTAACTCCCCTCGACACACCAGCGGACTGACGTAATGTTTTCGTCCCCGCCAACTCTTGACATAATAAGGTCTCGCGCTTTGCGGCAGTCAGTATTACCCACCAGTTCGATGCGAATTTCTTTATGCCCTTGTTCTTTTGCTGCTGTTGACACCAGTCCCTGAAGGCTGAGCGTCATCTCTTTACTGATATTAAGCAATAGCTGACGAATCGCGTTTTCATATTCGCTTTGACAGACAATATTCAGAACGTAGCATTTCTCTTCTTCTGTCGCGCCGGGGATCTGATTAATTCTCTGCGCCGCTTCGCGCAGTAGAATATTGGCGCAGAGGATTATCAGCGTTGCCGCCGCCGCTTGCCAGAACTGGCCCAGTCCACACAGCACGCCAATCGCCGCAGAGCACCACAAGGTTGCAGCGGTATTCAGGCCGCGCACGTTCATGCCTTCACGCATGATGACGCCGGCACCGAGAAAACCAATTCCGGAAACCACCTGCGCGGCAATACGTCCAGGGCTGTCCGGAGAGGTTGAAATGGAGCTCAGAATAAAAACCGCCGCGCCGGTGGCGACCAGCGCGTTAGTGCGCAGGCCGGCCATACGCTGACGCCACTGTCTTTCAGCGCCAATCAGCGCACCCAATAGCATCGCAGCGAGTAAATTTGCGATATAAGGAAACATCAACATAGCTTCCTCCATTTATGTTGGAAGAATTAACTACGTGCTTTATTAAGCACACGACGAATTGTCGCCGGAAAGGCGATTAACGTCGCGTTGACGGTGGAGGGAATAATGTATTTTTAAACATGAACATGACGATTATCCTCGCAGCCATGCTGCGTTATTCTTTATGGGATGCAATCGTCTGGATGAGGAGATTGCTGCCCGCCGGTAGGCAAGCAGCGCAGAAAAAATTACGTCAGCTTGCCTTTATGTTTAAATAAGGGTGACTGTCCAACATATTTCTCCTGTGTGAATTTGTGCTCATTATAATCATTCAATTATTCGAGTAAAGTTAAAATCTCGCTTTAGTGACGATTTGTTTAGAATGACCTTAATGCGCAAAGCCCACCCCGGCGTGAACCGGGGTTAATTCACTAATCAAAGACGTCATTAATTATCGACGTCACGATCGCCGCAATCAGCACCTAATCCTGCCCTACCATGCACCAATCATAGCGGGATAGAACTAAGCAGCCTGAAGGCTGCAAATTTAAAATCTGCCGTCTCCCGGTCCTGTTGTTGCCATACACTACGCGGGATACGCATGACCTGACTACTTTTCTACAGACTGAAAATCAGTATGGCTCAGAATGACGTCGTTTCGCTCACCAGGCGATTCCAGGACATATCCGTCAGGGATTCGACGGTCCGCTGAATCTGCCGCCCGGGTCGATGCCCGGTAAGCGTAGCGCCACCGGGCAACATGACGGTGTTACTGATTTTCGATCAGTAACGCTTCCAGCAGGTCGAGATCGTGCAGCAGTTTTTGCAGCGTTTCATTGCTGATTTCACGCGTGGCGCGCAGGTGATACAGCTCCGCCCGCTCTGAACGCAGCGCCGCGAGACGGAAGCGGCGTTCCAGATTCTCTTCCTGGAGCGAACTCTCAACATCGTTACGCCCGTCGGCACGACGCCGCAGGTTACCGATGACGCGGGAACTCACCTCGGTCAGCAGCTGATTATCAATGTTCTCTTCGGTATCCGCCGCCAGACGCTCTTCCATCTTCTGAATGGCGACAATCGCCACCTCCGCCGTCGCCGCGCGGGCAATCCGCTCCTCTTTCAGTTGCTGAGAATGATCGGCCACTTCCAGATGTTGCAGCAGAATCGGCAGCATAATCACGCCGACAAACAGCGAGAACAGAATCACCCCAGCGGCCAGGAAGACCAGTTCGTAGCGCGCCGGGAAGACGTTGCCATCTGGCAGCAGCAGCGGGATAGACAGGACACCCGCGAGGGTGATAGCCCCGCGAACGCCCGCAAAGGAGGCGATCAAAATTTCCCGTGTCGTCCAGGAGCCAAACTCCATCGGTTTCTTTTTCAGGAAACGCATGCTGAAGTTTTTCATCGTCCACAGCCAGCCGAAACGCACCAGCATCAGCGCCACATAAATCAGAATGATATCGGTAAATAGCATCCAGATTTCCACGTTCGGATCGGCCTCCGCTGCCACCAGCGACGACTCGAGAATGCCCGGCAGTTGCAGGCCCAACAGCAAAAAGACCATGCCGTTAAACACAAACTCAAGCATCGCCCAGGTGCTGTTGGCGCGCAGACGCATCGCCAGCGGCGCACGGCGCATCACCCCGGAGCGGGTGATGGTCATCCCGGCGGCGACCGCCGCGAGGATCCCGGAGACGCCGATATGTTCTGCGATCAGGTACGATGCGAACGGCAGCAGGAACAGCAGGACGATTTGCGTCGCTGGCTCATCGCCGCCCCAGCGGCTGAGAAAGCGCAGCGAGCGACCGTACAGCCAACTGACCACAAAGCCCGCGAGGATACCGCCGATCGCCACCTTAAAGAACTCCACCGTCGCGCCGCCGACGGTAAACACCATCGTGCCCATCGCCACCGCAACGGCAAATTTCAAAGATACCAGACCGGAGGCGTCATTCATCAGCGCCTCACCTTGCAGGATACCCATGATTTTCTTCGGGATCCGCCCTTCACCGACAATACCGGAAAGCGCAACCGCATCGGTTGGCGACAGCACGGCAGCCAGCGCAAAGGCCGGAATCAACGGAATGCCCGGCACCAGCCAGTAAATCAGAAAACCAATCCCGACCACGGTGACCAGCACCAGCGCCAGCGCCAGACCGAAAATCTCTCGCCCATGTTCAAGAAATTCTCGCGTTGGCGTCTTCCAGCCATCCGCAAACAGCAGCGGCGGGATAAACAGGACCAGAAACAGTTCGGGGTCAAATTCTACGTGCAGACCAAACGTGGGCCACGCCAACAGCGCGCCAATAGCAATCTGCATGAGGGGTAAGGGGAGCTGGAAGGGCAATACGCGCGTAAATACCCCGGACAGCGAGACCACAAGGGTCATGATGAGTATTGTGAAGAAGATTTCCATGCGTTCCCTGTTTGCGATGTTTCTTATGTGTTTGAGAGGCGTCGTGCCTCAATTTTACCTTTCTCAGAGTATCGCAAAAGACAACGAGTGTGTGCTGAAAATAAAAACGGGCGGCAAACGCCACCCGTTTTTCGGAATCACTTTCGGAATCAAATGGCCCAGCCACCGGCATAGAACGCCACCAGCGCCACGGCGATCACTACGGTGCCGATGTTCAGCTTGCGCCATTCACCCGACACCACACGGCCAATCACCAGCGTGGCAAAACCAATCATGATGCCGGTCACGATGTTACAAGTCAGTACAATGAATACCGCCGTCACCAGACCCGCCATCGCATCGACAAAGTCAGCGAAATCGATTTTCGCCACGTTGCTCAGCATCAGCAGACCGACGTACATCAGCGCAGGCGCCGTGGCATACACCGGAACGAGGTAAGAGAGCGGGGAAAGGAACAAGATCAGCAGGAACAGCACGCCAACGGTAATGGCGGTCAGGCCAGTTTTACCCCCCGCCGCCGTACCGGCTGCCGACTCAATGTAGACTGCTGCCGGCGCCGCACCCACCAGACCGGAGAACACGCTGCTCAGGGAGTCTGTGGTCAGTGCTTTACCGCCGTCAATAATCTGCCCGTCTTTATCCAGCAGATTCGCCTGACCCGCCACGGCACGGATGGTGCCGGTGGCATCAAACACAGCGGTCATTACCAGCGCCAGAACGCTTGGCAGAACAACCGGGTTCAGCGCGCCCATGATATCCAGGCTGCCAATCAGTGATTTACCGGTTTCATCGCTCAGCGACGGCATGGCAAAAATGCCGGAGAATTTCACCGCCGGATCGAAAATCAGACCAACGACAGAAATGCCGATAATAGTCAGCAGAATGCCGCCCGGCACTTTCAGTTTCTCCAGACCGATAATTACCGCCAGACCCACCAGCGACATAATCACCGGGAAAGTAGCGAAGTGACCAAGCGCTACGGGCAGGCCATCCAGCGGGTTCTTGATAACCAGACCCACGCCGTTCGCCGCAATCAGCAGTAAAAACAGGCCAATACCGATGCCGGTACCGTGCGCGATGCCCTGCGGTAAATTGCGCAGGATCCAGCTACGGATCCCGGTGGCGGAGATAATGGTAAACAGCACCCCCATCAGGAATACCGCACCCAGTGCGACCGGAACGCTAATCTGCTGGCCCAGTACCAGACTGAACGCGGTGAAGGCGGTCAGCGAGATGGCGCAACCAATCGCCAGCGGCAGGTTGGCCCACAACCCCATGACAATAGAGCCCAGACCGGCTACCAGACAGGTCGCGACGAACACCGCCGCGGGCGGGAATCCGGCTTTACCCAGCATGCCAGGCACGACGATAACGGAGTACACCATCGCCAGAAACGTTGTTAAACCTGCCACCACTTCCTGACGGACAGTGCTTCCACGTTGTGAAATTTTAAACCAGGCGTCGAGCGAACCGCCGGTACGCGCTGAAGGCGTAGACATAGAAAACATCCCCTGAGAGTTTATTATTCGTTCTTATGCGTGGTGGACAATCCACTGCCAGCGCAACGTCAACTCCCTGTGCTCTGATCGCGACAAAGAGGGGTGTCGCAAAAAGCAAACGTTTAGCTCCGCGCATAAAAAAACGGGTTGTAAAAAAAGCAAACGATTATCCAGCGATCATACGAGGATTTTCAACTGAACTTTGCCGCTTTTTACTCATTTCTTGCACTAACGCTGAAGAAATCACCAACTGATGCGCAAACGTTATCGTCAATGCGCAATCCGGCAACATAGTTAGCCGGATCGCGTCGCAAATGCAGGAGGCAAGACGGTTAAAAAACCGCCATCAACCACCGGGAATGGCAAAAGGTCCTCCCTGCTGAATGGCACGTTGCCAGGCAGGACGCATTTCCACGCGTTTTTTCCACGCGCTGATATGGGGAAGATCGGCAATACCACCGCGCGCCAGTAGCGCAAAAAGAGGAAAACTCATCTGGATATCCGCCATGCTGAGATGGTCTCCGGCAAACCACGGACGCTCAGCGAGGTGCGCGTCAATAAAGCGCGCGTGGGTTTCCAGTTGCGGATTGAGATACGCTTTTTGTACGCCCTGCCCCAGCGCGCCGCCCAGCGTGCGCAAACCAAAAGGCATCGGCGGTTTCCCCAGACTGGTGAAGACCAGCTTCATTAACAGCAACGGCATCAGCGAACCCTCGGCGTAATGCAACCAGAAGCGATACTGGAGAACGGATTGTGCATCAGCCGGTTTAAACTTCCCTTCGCTGTCATAGGTGTCCTGCAAATAGTCGAGAATCGCCCCTGACTCCGCGAGGATCGCGCCGTTATCTTCCACTACGGGGGATTTCCCCAGCGGATGAATTTTCTTCAGTGCCGGCGGAGCGAGCATGTTCTTTTCACGCTGGTAACGCACAATCTGGTAAGGCAGCGATAGCTCCTCCAGCGCCCAGAGAATGCGCTGTGAGCGGGACTGGTTTAAATGATGCACCGTCAGCATGATGTTCTCCCGTCATTTCCTCATACTCACTCTAGTAAATTATGGGAGATGGCGAAAAAAATTCGCCTAAAAAGTCGCCAGATACACTGGCAAACGGGATAACGCGGCTTACACTTACAGTATCAACACAAACCGGAACCTCCACCACGTGCTCGAATGAGGGGTGTTGACGTCGGGGGAAACCCTCCCGTGAACCAGCGGGATAGAGAGAAAGACAAAGACCGGAAAACAAACTAAAGCGCCCTTGCGGCGCTTTAGTTTTGTTCATCTTCCAGCAGACGCGCGCCCGTACCCTCTTCGCCCAGTCGATCTCCGGGGTTACGTAACGGACAGTCTTTGCGCGACAAGCAGCCACAGCCGATGCAACCATCCAGCTCATCACGCAGCGCCACCAGCGTATGAATGCGACGGTCCAGCTCTTCGCGCCATTGCGAGGAGAGTTGCTTCCACTCTTTAGCGCTGAGGGTATGACCTTCCGGCAGCACGCCCAGCGCTTCACTGATAGTCGCCAGTGGGATACCGATCCGCTGAGCAATCTTGATAATCGCGACATAACGCAACACGTCACGCCGGTATCTGCGCTGATTGCCGCTGTTGCGGATACTGCTGATAAGCCCCTTACTTTCATAGAAATGCAATGCGGACACCGCCACGCCGCTACGCTTTGCCACTTCGCCCGGCGTGAGCATCGCTTTTATACGCGGTAATTTCTTTTCCATAAATCGCTTTACCTCAAGTTAACTTGAGGAATTATACTCGCCCGCAGACAAATAGACGAATCGAACACTGAGAAGGAGGCAGCAATATGTCCCATCAGCAAATTATTCAGACCCTTATTGAATGGATTGATGAACATATCGACCAACCGCTGAACATTGATGTGGTCGCGAAAAAATCAGGTTATTCAAAGTGGTATTTACAGAGGATGTTCCGCACAGTAATGCGCCAGACGTTGGGTGACTATATCCGTCAGCGCCGACTGCTGTTGGCCGCCGTTGAGCTGCGCAACACCGAGCGACCGATATTCGATATTGCGATGGATTTAGGTTATGTGTCGCAACAGACATTTTCCCGCGTGTTTCGCCGGGAATTTGATCGCACCCCCAGCGACTACCGCCACCGCCTGTAGTATTACTGCCCGCGCTGCATCAGGAGTGCGGGCGGTTGTTGCAGCCAGTGAATGAAGTCCTGCGGCGGCAGCGCCTTCGCAAAGTGCCACCCCTGACAGTACTGCACCCCGCGTTTAAGCAGCCAGCTCACCTGATCCGCCGTCTCCACGCCTTCTGCGATGGTTTTCAGACGCAGGCTTTGCGCCATCTCAATGATATGTTCCGCAATCAGATGGCTGGTACTGTTGGTGGTCAGCGTATCGATAAAGGACTTGTCGATCTTAAGAATATCAACGTTCAGGGAATAGAGGTTGTGCAGGTTAGAGTAGCCGGTGCCGAAATCATCAATCGCCACTTCATAGCCTGCCTGACGAAATGCCTGGATCACCGGCGTGGTTTTCGGCACATCGATAAATCCTCGCTCGGTCACTTCGACTTTTATTTGTTGCGCAAGCACGCCATGTTCGCGCGCTTTATCCGCGATCATGGCAATCAATCGTGAAGAGTGGAAATCTGATGCGGAAAGGTTGATAGAGATATACAACTGTGGGTTTGCAGCCAGAAACGTCCCCATATCACTGAACACTTCTTCCACCACGTAGTCGGTAATCTGCGCGATCATCCCCTCTTTTTCCGCCAGCGGGATAAACTCCGCCGGACTCATCACCTGATCTTTACAACCCGGCCAGCGCAGCAGCGCTTCCGCCCCCACGCATTTCTCGTTTTTGATATCAATGATCGGCTGATAGTGCAGGCAAAGCTGACGCTGTTTAAGCGCGCGCTGGAGCATGCGCCGCGGCGAGTAGTATTGCCGACGCGCCCGAGACCAGAACATTAATAGCAAAATACTGCTGATGACCGCCAACGGAAGCGCGATCAGCAATTGCTGATACAGATTCTGATAAAACCGCTGCATCGAGGTCGACACAATGACCGCTATGGGGCGTTTATCCGATTGGACGACGGTATAAAAACGGTCGTCCTGCCGGAATACAGACTGATTACGCTGGACCAGTGGCAACAGTTGAGCCGCCCAGGCCTGTTCGCTAAGGGAGAAAAAGGTGTTGGTTACCGTGTCATAGACCCCCCAGGCCAGCTCGGGGTCTTCGGACATCACTTCGCTATATGACAATGGATTGATCACGGCAACATAGTTTCCACGTTGCATATACGTCATTTTATAACCGGTGAAAAAAGGCGTATCGCGAAAGTAATAAATAGCGATATTGGGTTTTCGTTTATAGTTTGCCGTTGGCATAATATAGGGCGCTGACGGTGCCATTACCGTTGAGCATAAAAAACGATCGCCTTGCGCATAAATTAACTCGTTGATATACAGGCGCCCTCGGATAATATTCAACATTCGTTGTTGATGCGCCGGCGTACACGCTTGTCCCTGATACTGTTCAGCGGCATCGCGGGCTAAGTCTGCCTGTAAAACGACCAGTTCTGTTTTATCTAAAGCAAGATGAGCAAAAATGCTCAGTTGCTTACTGGTTTGGGACGTTGCTTGCAGGTGGGCAAACCATAGCGCCAGCATCACGGGGAGCAAAACCACCATGATTATCCCGAGGAACCTCAGCACCTTGCGTCGCACCCGATGATTCATTTCCGCCCTATATCCCTGCATTTCATATGCCTGTTATCATCAAGACAGGATGCTAAATTACACAGGTGGTTACGTTGCATGAATCTATCAATATTAGCAACAGACTTTTATTAGCAAAAGTCTGATATTGCAGGATGGTGATAATATTCGACCATAAAGCAAACCCGCAGTGACGATTAATTTTATTAAGGGTAATCCATTCAGCGAAAGGAGTCGTGTTTTATGAAAGTTTTGTTGGCTCATTCTCAAAATGAAATTAAGTTAAATTTCTTCGTCTGCTTATTTTTTGACAATACAAACAAGGTAAAGCCATTGCCTCTTTATTACGTCACGCTTTTCGGTTGCACCACGGTGAAAGTGTGTCGATCATTGAATCAATAACCATGTTTTTATTAAGGTTATAAAGCAGGCAAAAAAGAAGTCGACAGGCTGGCGAATGGTCGCCTAACCGTGATATAGTTCACAAATATTATGAAACAAAAACAATGTTTCATTCGGTGTTGATGTGAATGCCCATCGATAGCCAGAGTGCGCCACGCCTCCCGTGAAAACGCCGCGCTGTCCAGGGCACCTGCTATTCTCAGAGGAAATATTTCATGGCTACCCTAACCACTGGCGTGGTTCTTCTCCGCTGGCAGCTGCTGAGCGCTGTGCTCATGTTTCTCGCCAGCACATTGAATATTCGCTTTCGTCGCTCAGATTACATTGGTCTGGCAGTGATCAGCAGTGGGCTCGGGGTTGTCGCCGCCTGTTGGTTTGCGACGGGATTACTCGGCATCACCCTGATGGATCTCTCCGCCATCTGGAACAACATTGAATCCGTGATGGTTGAAGTAATGAGCCAGACGCCGCCGGAATGGCCGATGGTATTGACCTGATTTCACCTAAGCCTCCCTGACGGAGGCTTTTTTATTGTTTCCAGATAATCCCGTCGGTGTTTGTTGTGGACACACTCGATTCCCCTTCGATTTCAGCAAGCCCGCCTCGATTATTCGCTTATATGGCGCGGCCCGTTTATTCGGCAGGCTGCGCTTCATAATATATTTCCCCGTTGTCTCTGATTTCCCTAATGTCATTATTTTTCAGGATTTAAAAGTTATGTAAGGAAGACTGTTTTTATTATTCTCATCCCAGATATTTTACAAAGAAATAGGTTGAAATACCGCTAATTGCCGCCACAGCGATTGCAAACATAATCAATAAAATCAATCTCTTGGCATTGTATATTCCAAACATAAACACCTCCTTTCCTAAATTTACACTTCCATTTACCCTCATAAAAAACAAGGGAAAATATCATCTTCACTCAAAGATAAAATAATATTTACCGAAATACCATTGATTAATATCAAACATCTTAAGGCATTATTCAAATAGTATGCGCGTGTTTCAAAATATTAAAATTTTATTCTTTGAGGAAATTTACTTTGACCAGAATGCCGAACAGCAATCGTCTCCATTCTGCGCCATGCGCTGGAAAAAAGCCGTACCAGCTAACCATTGAGGAGGTTCTGAAAAATCAGCAGAGCCAACCTTCCGGGCTGACTCACAATGAGGCCAGCGCACGTCTTGCCAGAGATGGCCTTAACGCACTACCGGAAAAAGCGGGTAAACCCGCCTGGCTACGCTTTCTGGCCCATTTTCACGATGTTCTGATCTACGTCCTGATCGCCGCAGCGGCCCTCACCGCCGTAATGGGGCACTGGGTGGATACAGCCGTCATCCTCGGCGTCGCGGTGATCAACGCCCTGATTGGCCATATTCAGGAAAACAACGCGGAAAAATCGCTGAAAAGCATCCGCAACATGCTCTCTGCATCCGCTGTTGTGGTCCGTAACGGACAACATGAGACGGTCGCGACGACCGATCTGGTCGTCGGCGATATCGTGGTACTGCGTGCGGGTGACCGCATCCCCGCCGATCTTCGTGTCATGGAAGCCCATAACCTGCGGGTTGAAGAGGCTATCCTGACCGGTGAATCCACCGTTGTGGACAAAACGGCAGAGGCGCTGACTGGCGAACTGCCGCTGGGCGATCGCAAAAACCTGCTGTTCTCTGGCACCACCATCAGCGCCGGGGCGGGGCTTGGCGTGGTAATCGCCACCGGCGAGGCGACGGAACTGGGCCATATCAACCAGATGATGACGGAGATCGAAAAGCACCGTACGCCGCTACTGGTGCAGATGGATAAACTCGGTAAAGCGATTTTCGCCCTTATTCTCGCCATGATGCTCGGGCTGTTTATTTTCAGTCTGCTGCTGCGCGATATGCCGATGGGTGAACTGCTGCTTTCGTTAATTAGCCTGGCTGTCGCGGCCGTTCCGGAAGGTTTACCGGCGATTATCTCGATCATCCTGTCGCTGGGCGTACAGACCATGGCCCGCAAACGCGCCATCATCCGCAAACTGCCTACTGTTGAAACGTTGGGTGCCATGTCGGTGATTTGTTCCGACAAAACCGGCACGCTGACCATGAACGAGATGACGGTTAAAGCCATCATCACGGCGGATAAAAATTATCGCGTGCAGGGCAACAGCTACGAACCAACGGGCGAGATCCACGTCGAGGAAAACGACGCGCAGGCAGAGATTGCGCCTGGCAGCCTGCTTGAAAGCTATCTGCGTACTATTGATCTGTGCAACGACAGCCAGTTGATTCGCAATGAACAGGGGCACTGGGGAATTACCGGCGGACCAACGGAAGGGGCGCTGAAAGTGCTGGCCGCCAAGGCCATGCTGCCTGCCGTCGAGAGCGAACTGCGCAGTAAAATCCCGTTCGATTCCCAGTACAAATATATGGCGACGCACTATCGCATCGGCAACGACGAGCGCGTACTGGTGACCGGGGCACCGGATGTGCTGTTTAAACTCTGCCGGTTGCAACAAACCGCGAACGGCACGGAAGCCTTTACCCAGCCGCACTGGGAGGCCGAAATCGCCCGCTATGCCAAAGAAGGTTTGCGGATGGTGGCTGCCGCCTGGAAGCCTGCGCGTGCTGATGCCGATGCGCTGACCCATGACTGTCTGAGTGAGGGGCTCATTTTCCTCGGCATCGCCGGGATGATGGATCCGCCGCGCCCGGAAGCCATTGCGGCGATCGGTGCCTGCCAGCAAGCCGGGATCCGCGTCAAAATGATCACCGGCGATCACCCGCAAACCGCCATGAGCATTGGCGGCATGTTGGGTATCCATAACAGCACACATGCGGTGACGGGCTATGAACTCGAGCAGATGGATGAGGCTGAACTTGCCGAAGCGGCCGTCACCTACGATATCTTTGCCCGTACCAGCCCGGAGCATAAGCTGCGTCTGGTAAAAGCCCTGCAAGAAAAAGGTGAGATCGTCGGCATGACCGGGGATGGTGTCAACGACGCGCCGGCGCTAAAGCAGGCCGATGTAGGCATCGCGATGGGTATTAAAGGTACCGAAGTGACGAAAGAGGCCGCCGACATGGTGCTGACGGATGATAACTTCGCGACCATTGCCAGCGCGGTACAGGAAGGGCGCCGCGTCTACGACAACCTGAAGAAAACCATCCTGTTTATCATGCCCACTAACCTGGCGCAGGGTCTGCTGATCATCGTCGCGCTGCTGGCGGGTAATCTGATCCCGCTGACGCCAGTGCTGATCCTGTGGATGAACATGGCAACCTCCGCCACGCTGTCATTCGGTCTGGCGTTTGAAGCCGGTGAGCGCAACATCATGCGCCGCCCACCGCGCCAGAGTAATGAGAACGTGATGGATGGCTTTGCTATCTGGCGCGTAGGGTTTGTCGGTACGCTAATTGCCGCCTGTGCCTTTATGCTGGAAGCCTGGCTGCAGCCGCGCGGTCACAGCCCGGAATTCATCCGCACCGTCCTGTTGCAAACGCTGGTGACAGCGCAGTGGGTGTACATGCTCAACTGCCGCGTTTCCGATGGCTTCTCGCTGGGTCGCGGTCTGCTGATGAATAAAGGCATCTGGCTGGTCAGCGGTATTCTGTTACTGCTGCAGTTGGCGATTATCTACGTGCCGTTCCTGCAGATGTTGTTTGGTACTGAAGCTCTGCCGCTGCGCTACTGGGGAATTACCTTTGCCATCGGCATCGCGCTGTTCTTCATTGTTGAGATTGAGAAACCCCTCACCCGCAAATACCGCCGGAACTAACCGGCGGTATCCGGCAATAAAAAGGCCTCCCAAAACCGGAGGCCTTTTTCGTCTACGATGACGGATTAACGAACAACCATTACCGGCACCTTTGCGTAACGCAAAATATTAGCGGCTGCCGAGCCCAGCAGATGGGTGGCAATCCCCGGTTTGCGTGAGCCGATAATAATCATTTCGGCATTATGCGCCGCTGCCGCGTCATTCACCTCATCGCGAATATTGCCGTGTCGGACTTCAAAGCGAATCCTCTCCAGCGGCGTTTTGAATTTTCTCGCCAGCGCGAGCATTTTCTCTTGCGCATCGTTGGTCATGTACTCTTCGTACTTTTTGATATCCGAAGCAAAGCCGCGCATTGGCGACGCCTGCAGCTTAGGGAAAACGTGCAGCAGATGTAGCACGCCCTCTTCTTTATTGAGCATGTGATCGGCCCAGGCAATCGCTTTGTCAGAAAGGTCCATCGCCAGAATATCAACCGGCATTAAAATGGATTTGTTCATTCTAATTTCCTTATGTTCGCTGACAGGCTGATCGTGTTTCCCTGAAAAGCCCGGCAAGGTTCAGTCTTCATGGGTGAAAGTTGCGAACGCAGGATAACCGATAATAGCCATCACGATTTGATCACAGTCAGCTTATTTATCTTCCTGATAACTCTGTAGATTTATTTACGTAGCGTGAGAAAAACTGACAAAAAAATATCCTCCGGCATAGCCGGAGTTTTTTCTGATGCGCCGATAAGGCTCTGTTACTAGCCGCGCCCTAACAGGCGCATACGATCTGACATTTGCATCAGACTACTTTTCCCTTTCAGATACGCCATAAAGCCGTATACGCTCATTTTTGGTGGGATCTCCACAAGCATATGGATATGATCTGCACAGCATTCCGCTTCCAGGATTCGTACGTTTTTCCACTCACACAGCTTTCTTAAGATGCTGTCTACCGCCCTGCGTTTCTCTCCGTAGAACGCTTGTCTTCGGTATTTTGGCGCAAAAACTATATGATATTTACAGTTCCATCGGGTGTGCGCTAAGCTCTTTTCGTCCCTCTTGGGATCCCCTTTTGATTTCTTGTTTAACTTTTGCAGTTGCCAGACCGCAAGGGGTTTTAACAAATCAAAAGGGGTTTTAATAACTGTCTCAAAATTGAAAGCTTTCCGGAACCTCCAGCCTGGCTGGGGTTTTATGCGTACAAAAAAGCCCCGTCAGAAACGGGGCTTTTCTATTTTTATTTAGCACAGCGCTAAACTGGCTTGATCAGAACGGGATATCGTCGTCGAAATCCATTGGTGGTTCATTAGACGGTGCTGCCGGGGCAGACTGCTGCTGCGGGCGAGACTGCGCGCCGCCGCTGAACTGGTTGCCACCCTGTGGCTGCTGAGGTTGACCCCAACCACCCTGTTGCTGCTGACCGCCTGCCGGTGCGCCACCACCCTGACGACCACCCAGCATCTGCATGGTACCGCCAACGTTCACCACCACTTCCGTGGTGTACTTCTCGACGCCGGACTGATCGGTCCATTTACGGGTACGCAACTGACCTTCAATGTAAACCTGAGAACCTTTACGCAGATATTCACTGGCCACTTCTGCCAGTTTGCCGAACAGCACAACGCGGTGCCATTCCGTCTGCTCTTTCATTTCACCGGTCTGCTTGTCACGCCAGGATTCGGAAGTAGCCAGCGTGATGTTGGCAACTGCGCCACCATTCGGCATGTAGCGTACTTCCGGGTCCTGGCCCAGATTACCCACGAGAATAACCTTATTTACGCCTCTGCTGGCCATGATCGAGTCTCCTGAAAACGTTTCTTAATAAGTGTAAACGCGCGATTGTAGCATTACCAATAGCGAATTTACTATGTTGCGACGCGGATTCCGCGAAACAACCTCAGCCGGACATTGTTACACAAGACTCTGCGTTTTGCATTCCAATACTGTATATTCATTCAGGCTTTATTGTGTCATAATTAACCGTTTGTGATCGCCGGCGGCACCCTGCTGCGCCAGGCAAAAAAGCGTTTAATCCGGGAAAGGTGAATGGATAAGATCGAAGTTCGGGGCGCCCGCACCCATAATCTCAAAAACATCAACCTCGTCATCCCCCGCGACAAACTGATTGTCGTGACCGGGCTGTCGGGGTCAGGCAAATCCTCGCTCGCTTTCGACACCTTGTATGCCGAAGGGCAGCGTCGTTACGTTGAATCCCTTTCCGCCTATGCGCGTCAGTTTCTGTCGCTGATGGAAAAACCGGATGTCGACCACATTGAGGGGCTGTCGCCCGCCATCTCAATTGAACAGAAATCGACGTCCCATAACCCGCGCTCGACGGTCGGCACCATTACCGAAATCCACGACTATTTGCGTCTGCTGTTTGCCCGCGTTGGCGAACCGCGCTGTCCGGATCACGATGTCCCGCTGGCGGCGCAGACCGTCAGTCAGATGGTGGATAACGTCCTGTCGCAGCCGGAAGGCAAACGCCTGATGCTGCTGGCACCGGTGATTAAAGAGCGCAAGGGCGAGCACACCAAAACGCTGGAAAATCTGGCAAGCCAGGGTTATATCCGCGCCCGTATTGATGGCGAAGTGTGTGACCTTTCCGATCCGCCGAAGCTGGAACTGCAGAAGAAACACACTATTGAGGTGGTGATCGATCGTTTCAAAGTGCGTGACGATCTCAGCACCCGTCTGGCAGAGTCGTTTGAGACCGCGCTGGAGCTGTCCGGCGGGACGGCGGTGGTTGCCGATATGGACGACGAAAAAGCAGAAGAACTGCTCTTTTCCGCCAACTTCGCCTGCCCAATCTGCGGTTACAGCATGCGCGAACTGGAACCGCGCCTGTTCTCCTTTAACAACCCGGCGGGCGCCTGCCCGACCTGCGATGGGCTCGGCGTACAGCAATATTTCGACCCCGATCGCGTGATCCAGAACCCTGAGCTGTCGCTAGCGGGCGGGGCCATTCGCGGTTGGGATCGCCGGAACTTCTATTACTTCCAGATGCTGAAATCGCTGGCAGAACACTACAAGTTTGACGTTGAAGCCCCGTGGGCCAGCCTGAGCGCAAACGTACACAAAGTGGTGCTGTACGGTTCTGGTAAAGAGAGTATTGAATTCAAATACATGAACGATCGTGGCGATACCTCCGTGCGTCGCCATCCGTTTGAAGGCGTACTGCACAACATGGAACGCCGCTATAAAGAGACGGAATCCAGCGCCGTTCGTGAAGAGTTAGCCAAGTTCATCAGCAACCGTCCGTGCGCCAGTTGTGAAGGAACCCGTCTTAAGCGCGAAGCGCGCCACGTCTTCGTTGAAAATACACCGCTACCGACCATTTCCGACATGAGCATCGGACATGCGATGGACTTCTTCAACAATCTCAAACTCGCCGGTCAGCGGGCGAAGATTGCAGAGAAAATCCTCAAAGAGATTGGCGACCGCCTCAAGTTCCTGGTCAACGTTGGCCTCAACTATCTGACGCTGTCCCGTTCTGCGGAAACGCTCTCCGGCGGCGAAGCCCAGCGTATTCGACTGGCAAGTCAGATTGGCGCCGGTCTGGTCGGCGTGATGTACGTGCTGGATGAGCCGTCCATCGGCCTTCACCAGCGCGATAACGAACGTCTGCTGGGGACGCTGATCCACCTGCGCAATCTCGGCAATACCGTAATTGTGGTGGAGCACGATGAAGATGCGATTCGCGCCGCCGACCACGTGATTGATATCGGTCCGGGTGCCGGCGTCCACGGCGGCGAAGTGGTTGCCGAAGGTCCGCTGGAAGCGATTATGGCGGTGCCGGAGTCCCTGACCGGCCAGTACATGAGCGGCAAACGCAAGATTGAAGTGCCGAAACAGCGCGTTCCCGCAAACCCGGAGAAAGTGCTGAAACTGACCGGCGCGCGCGGCAACAACCTGAAAGACGTGACGTTAACGCTGCCGGTCGGCCTGTTCACCTGCATCACCGGCGTGTCCGGTTCCGGTAAGTCGACCCTGATTAACGATACGCTGTTCCCGATTGCACAGCGCCAGTTGAACGGTGCGACGATCGCCGAACCGGCGCCGTACCGCGATGTGCAGGGGCTGGAACATTTCGATAAGGTCATCGACATCGATCAGAGCCCGATTGGACGCACACCGCGTTCCAACCCGGCAACGTACACGGGCGTGTTTACGCCAGTACGTGAGCTGTTTGCTGGCGTACCGGAATCACGTTCACGCGGCTATACGCCGGGGCGTTTCAGTTTTAACGTTCGCGGCGGGCGTTGCGAAGCCTGTCAGGGCGATGGCGTAATTAAAGTCGAAATGCACTTCCTGCCAGATATTTACGTGCCGTGCGACCAGTGCAAAGGCAAGCGCTATAACCGCGAAACGCTGGAGATTAAGTACAAGGGCAAAACCATCCACGAAGTGCTGGATATGACTATCGAAGAAGCACGTGAATTCTTTGATGCCGTCCCGGCGCTGGCACGTAAGCTGCAAACCCTGATGGATGTCGGTTTGACCTACATTCGTCTCGGCCAGTCGGCGACAACGCTCTCCGGCGGTGAAGCCCAGCGTGTGAAGCTGGCGCGCGAACTGTCGAAACGCGGCACCGGCCAGACGCTCTATATTCTGGATGAACCGACTACGGGTCTGCATTTTGCCGATATCCAACAATTGCTGGACGTGCTCCATCAGTTACGCGATCAGGGCAATACCATCGTAGTGATTGAGCACAACCTGGACGTCATCAAAACGGCGGACTGGATCGTGGATCTCGGTCCAGAAGGCGGTAGCGGCGGTGGGGAAATCCTCGTCTCCGGTACGCCGGAAACCGTGGCGGAATGTGAAGCCTCACACACGGCCCGCTTCCTGAAACCGATGCTGTAAAAGACAAAACGCCGTTCATCTTTCACACTGAACGGCGTTTTTTACGGCTGTACCAGCAGCTTGCGTTTCTCTTCCGGCAGCGTATTCACCGCCTGTTGGTACGAAGCATCCACCAGATAATAAATTTGTGAATCCGGCAGCGAGCCGTCGAGGTAGACGGTGCTCCAGTGTGCCTTATTGAGATGTCGGCTCGGACGCACATCACTGTGCTGCTGGCGTAACAATTCCGCCAGTTCGGGGCTGGTTTTCAGAGATACCGCCGGGCGACCTTCCACCTCTTTCACCATGGCAAAGAGCACATCTTCAACTTTGATTTGTGTGGCTTTCCAGTCACTGTGCACACTCTGCTCCGCGCCGATTTTCGCCATGCAGTATTGCAGTAACTCCGAATTGGTCATCGTTAATCCCCTCGCAAGCGTAATACTCCACTGAAATGTCATCTATTCAGTGTGCAGCAAGACAGCAAAAGGTAAAAGCTGGCAGATCAATTTTGTTTAAAAAAACAGCAGACGCTCAGCCGCCGGTTAATACTCCGAATTTACGATCACCTCTTCACCATACGCACCAGCCTGCGGCAACGGTCTGTAGGTCGAGTTTGAGGCGCGCAGAATACGGATCCCACGGATGCCCGCATCACGCGCGGCGGTAATGTCGTTATCCGAGTCGCCATAGAACATGCGGATATTTTTATCCTGCAGCCACTGCGTTTTGGTGTTCTGACCCGGCTTGTCTCCGGCAAAAATCACCGGATTCATATTTGCCGCCGGAATGTGGAAGTTATCTGCCAGCGTTTTCGATACGGTCTCGGTTTTGGTCGGCGAACGACCGGTGATAAAAAAGATGCTGTCGCCACGACGGACGTGCATGTCGATCAACTGACGCGCGACCTCTTTTGGAATACTGAACTCATCCCAGCCGTTGTTCATTTTCTCCCAGAATGCCGGGTTCTTCAGATACGCCTCGCTGTCCGGGGACCAGGTTTTCTTTCCACGCCAGAAACCAGGACTGGAAAACAGCACAGTATCATCAATATCAAAACCGACGGCCATTGGCGGACGACCGGTCAGCGTGTTTTCGATCTGCGCCACGGAAACCCAGTGAACAGGAGCTTGTTCCGCGAGTTTCGCAACGTTAGTACCGGGATTTAATGGGGAAGGTGAAGAAGCCAGCGCGCTGGCAGGATGGTTCAACGTGAAAAGTAAGCAGATGGCGCTCAACGCCAGTGTGATCTTTCGCATATTTTTCCCTTTGAAGTCATTTAGTTATGATTTTATTAGTACGACTATTCGACAAACTCTCTGACCATAACCCCAGCGGCAGATGAAAGGAAGGATTTTCTGCGGTTTAACCCTGGAAAAAGAGGAGGATCACATATAGAAGGAAAAGGCCGGTTCAACCGGCCTGAGAGGAATTACATGACCGCAGCAAAGGCCTTCGCTACACGCTGCACATTCGCCACGTTCAGACCGGCCACGCACATACGCCCGCTGGCGATCAGATAGACGCCAAACTCGTCGCGCAGGCGATCGACCTGAGCCGCGCTTAGCCCGGTGTAGCTGAACATGCCGCGCTGTTGCAGCAAATAGTCGAAATTACGGCCCGGAATGGTGGCGGTTAGCACGTTCACCAGCTCCTGACGCATGGCCAGAATACGGGTTCGCATTGCCTCAACTTCCGCCAGCCAACTGGCTTTCAGCGCGTCATCGCCGAGCACCGTCGCGACCACCTGCGCCCCAAAGTTCGGCGGGCTGGAGTAATTACGACGTACGGTCGCCTTCAGTTGCCCCAGTACGCGGCCTGCGGTGGAGGCATCTTCACAGACGACAGAAAGCCCACCGACACGCTCGCCGTACAGAGAGAAGATTTTCGAGAATGAGTTGCTCACCAGAGCAGGCAGCCCGGCGCTGGCAATCGCGCGAATAGCATAAGCATCATCATCCATACCAGCGCCAAAGCCCTGATAAGCAATGTCGAGGAACGGGATCAGATCGCCCGCTTTCAGGATCTCAATCACCGCATCCCATTGCGCGTGCGTTAAATCCGCACCCGTCGGGTTATGGCAGCAAGGATGCAACAGGACGATACTGCGCGCAGGCAGCGTTTTCAGGGTCTCCAGCAGATCGTTGAAACGCACGCCGTTGGTGGCATTGTCGTACCAGGGATAGGTGCTGACGGTAAATCCAGCCCCTTCAAAAATCGCGATATGGTTTTCCCACGTCGGATCGCTGACCCACACGCCGGAATCCGGGAAATAGCGCTTGAGGAAATCGGCACCCACTTTCAGCGCGCCAGAGCCGCCCAATGTCTGGATCGTCGCCACACGCTGCTGCTGGAGAACCGGATGATCAGCCCCAAACAGCAATGGCGCGATAGTATGACGATAGGTATTCAACCCTTCCATCGGCAGATACAGCGAAGCGCCGTGCGGCTGCGCGTTAAGACGCGCTTCGGCTTCCGCCACCGCTTTCAACTGCGGGATAATCCCGTCTTCGTTGTAATACAGACCGATACTCAGATTCACTTTGTCACTACGCGGATCTTCTTTGAACCGCTCCATGAGCGACAGAATCGGGTCGCCGGCGTAGGCGTCAACTTTTTGAAACACGCGATGGTTCTCCAGGTTTACAGGCAGGGGTTAAGACACAATAAACCGGATGGAGAGGAAGATCGAGCGCCTGGTGGGAATATTGCCGGATAAGGCGTTTACACCGCCATCCGGCACTCCACACGCCCGCTTAATCGATATACTTCATTGCCACCCGTGAAGTCAGGCGGGTAATCAGCTCGTAAGCACTGACTTTAGTCATCGCCGCAATGCGTTCCACCGGGAGTCCCTCTCCCCATAAAATCACCGGGTCACCGGCCAGGTCTGTCGCCTGCGGCCCGAGATCAACGCAAATCATGTCCATCGCTACGCGACCCACAATCGGTACTTCGCGACCGTTCACCAACACCGGCGTACCGGATGGCGCAGCGCGCGGATAACCATCGCCATAGCCCATCGCCACGACGCCAAGACGTGTATCACGTTCGCTGATCCATGTTCCGCCATAGCCTACCGGCTCGCCCGCTTTATGCTCGCGCACGGCAATCAGGCTGGAAGTCAGCGACATGACCGGCTGGCAGCCAAAATCGGCCCCTGTGGACTGGTTTTCCAGCGGCGACACGCCGTAGAGAATAATGCCAGGACGAACCCAGTCAAAATGCGACTGCGGCCAGAGTAAAATCCCGCCGGAGGCGGCAATCGAGCGTTGACCCGCTTTGCCTTCACAAAAGGTATTGAACACATCAAGCTGCCGTTCGGTCGCTCCACATTCCGGCTCGTCCGCACGGGCAAAATGGCTGACGATATTAACTGGTTGGCGCACGTTTTTACATTGCGTCAGGCGCTGCCAGAAGGCGTCCGCTTCTTCAGGAAGCACGCCCAGACGATGCATGCCGGTGTCGAGTTTCATCCACACGGTCACCGGTTCATCCAGTTCGGCGGCTTCCAGCGCGGCCAGTTGTTCCTGGTTATGGACCGCCGTATGCAGGTGTTGTGCGGAAATGGTGGGCAGATCGGATGCCTCAAAAAAGCCTTCCAGCAGCAGGATGGGTTGCGTGATCCCCCCTGCTCGCAGACGTAAAGCTTCTTCGAGACGCGCCACACCAAAAGCGTCAGCATCGGGGAGCGTTCGCGCGGTCTCTAACAGACCGTGTCCGTAAGCGTTCGCTTTCACGACCGCAACCAGCTTGCTGGCAGGCGCCAGTTCACGCAGACGTTGCAGGTTGTGTCGCAGAGCGCGGCGGTTAATAACTACAGTTGCCGCTTGCATTGTCATTCCTTGCCTTAATAAAGAAATAATCTTCTCAATCATTTGCGTCACAGCAAGACGGTCAACGCCGCTGCGGCACAAAGGATGACGAGGATTTACTCGTCGTCGTACTGCGGTCCCGCATAATTATCGAAGCGCGACCATTGTCCGTTAAAGGTCAGTCGCACCGTCCCGATGGGGCCGTTACGCTGCTTACCAATGATGATTTCCGCAATCCCTTTCAGGTCGCTGTTCTCGTGATAAACCTCGTCACGATAGATAAACATGATCAAGTCGGCATCCTGTTCAATGGAGCCGGATTCACGCAGGTCGGAGTTGACCGGGCGCTTATCAGCACGTTGTTCCAGCGAGCGGTTAAGCTGCGACAGCGCCACGACCGGCACATGCAGTTCTTTTGCCAGCGCTTTCAGCGAGCGGGAAATTTCAGCAATCTCCAGCGTACGGTTGTCGGACAGCGACGGCACGCGCATCAATTGCAGGTAGTCGATCATAATCAGCCCGATACCGCCATGTTCGCGAGCGATACGGCGCGCGCGGGAGCGCACTTCCGTTGGCGTCAGACCGGAGGAGTCATCAATATAGATGTTACGTTTTTCCAGCAGAATGCCCATCGTGCCGGAAATGCGCGCCCAGTCCTCATCGTCCAGTTGGCCGGTACGAATACGGGTCTGATCCACGCGGGACAGCGAGGCCAGAGAACGCATCATAATCTGTTCAGAGGGCATCTCAAGACTGAAGATAAGAACCGGTTTATCCTGCAACATCGCCGCATTTTCGACGAGGTTCATCGCAAATGTGGTTTTACCCATTGACGGACGCGCCGCGACGATTATCAGATCCGAAGGCTGCAGGCCTGCGGTCTTTTTGTTGAGATCGTCATAGCCGGTGTTAACCCCCGTCACCCCGTCGTGCGGTTGCTGGAACAGTTGTTCGATACGCGCAACGGTCGCGTCGAGCACATCGGCAATGTTTTTCGGGCCTTCGTCTTTATTGGCGCGGCTTTCCGCGATTTTAAAGACGCGGGACTCGGCGAGATCGAGGAGATCCTCACTGGTGCGCCCCTGCGGATCAAAACCCGCATCCGCAATTTCATGGGCGACGGCAATCATGTCGCGCACCACCGCACGTTCGCGAACAATATCCGCATAGGCGCTGATGTTCGCGGCACTTGGCGTATTTTTGGAGAGTTCAGCCAGATACGCAAAACCGCCGACGCTGTCCAGTTGCCCTTGTCGCTCCAGCGATTCCGCAAGCGTAATCAGGTCTATCGGACTGCCGGTTTCCTGCAACCGCCCCATTTCTGTGAAGATGTGACGATGTGGACGGGTATAAAAATCTTCCGCTACCACGCGCTCGGCGACATCGTCCCAGCGCTCGTTATCCAGCATTAAACCGCCCAACACCGACTGTTCCGCTTCAATCGAGTGCGGCGGTACTTTCAGTCCGGCAACCTGTGGGTCGCGATCACGGACATCAGTCTGTTGTTTGTTGAAGGGTTTATTTCCTGCCATAGTGAATGGAGTTACCGAGATAAAAGTGAGTTGACGCTAATCTTCCGATGATACTGGAGAAATCATGGCAACACGAATTGAATTTCACAAGCATGGTGGCCCTGACGTGCTTCAGGCCGTGGACTTTACCCCTGCCGATCCCGCAGCGAACGAAATCCAGGTCGAAAACAAAGCGATCGGCATTAACTTTATTGATACCTATATCCGCAGTGGGCTCTATCCGCCCCCCGCGCTGCCCAGCGGTTTAGGGACCGAAGCAGCGGGCGTCGTCAGCAAAGTCGGCAGCGACGTCCGTCATATTAAAGCAGGCGATCGCGTGGTGTATGCGCAGTCCGCACTCGGCGCCTACAGTTCGGTCCACAACGTACCGGCCGATAAAGCCGCTATCCTGCCTGACGCCATCTCTTACGAGCAGGCTGCCGCTTCTTTCCTGAAGGGACTAACCGTTTTTTATCTGCTGCGCAAAACTTACGAAATCAAGCCCGACGAACCGTTCCTGTTCCATGCGGCCGCTGGCGGCGTAGGGCTGATTGCCTGTCAGTGGGCGAAAGCGCTGGGCGCGAAACTGATTGGCACCGTCGGCAGCGCGCAAAAGGCGCAGCGAGCGCTGGATGCCGGCGCATGGCAGGTGATTAACTATCGCGAAGAGAACATTGTCGAGCGGGTTAAAGAGATAACCGGCGGCAAAAAAGTCCGCGTGGTATATGACTCGGTCGGTAAGGATACCTGGGAAGCCTCACTGGACTGTCTGCAGCGTCGGGGGCTGATGGTCAGTTTTGGCAACGCGTCAGGCCCGGTGACCGGCGTGAACCTGGGGATTCTGAATCAGAAAGGTTCGCTATACGCCACGCGCCCTTCTCTTCAGGGCTACATCACCAACGCGGAAGAGTTGACCGAAGCCAGTAACGAACTGTTTTCGCTGATCGCCAGCGGCGTGATCAAAGTGGATGTGCCAGACCGTCAGAAATATCCACTGAAAGAGGCACGGCGCGCGCATGAAGTGCTGGAGAGTCGGGCAACGCAGGGTTCGAGTTTGCTGATCCCTTGATTCCCTTGCTCCTGAAAGAAATTGGGCTTCCCATTGGGAAGCCCTTTCTTTTTTAGTTCGGCTGTATGTAGGGTACAGCTCGATGAATCCGTTAGTCGCGCAATACTGACAGATTTGGTAGTCAATTCCTATTTGGTTCTGACGCCAAAGTTACAGGTTGTGACGCATCCCTCACATCTTTAGTAACGCCAACGGTTATTGCGCTGATATTGTGGGATTTTTGGCGACTTAATCGCTTTAATCACCCACACCACCGCAACAGCCAACAGCAGCCACGGCAAGAGTTTGATCATCAGTGCAAACATGCCGCCAAGGAACATCACGAAGGCGGCAACAACCAGCGCGGCCAGAATGCCCAATAGCGAGACGCCGGTGACCATCAGCATGATAAAGAAGCCAAGCACAAAAAGTAGTTCCAGCATGATGCTCTCCCATAATGAATTCCTGCCCAGACCATTACAAAAATCATGCCAAGCTTAATTTCTTGATTTTTCAGCAAAACGCCCCGCAAAACTTTGCAGGGCGTGGTGAAATTGACTACTTTTTAGTGAAAATCTAACGCTTATCGGCCACCAGCTTCAGCGCATGCTCCAGCACATTAACATCGGCACCGGCTTTATGGGCGTTTTCGCTCAGGTAGCGACGCCACTGGCGCGCCCCCGGGATCCCCTGAAACAGCCCCAGCATGTGGCGCGTAATATGACCAAGATACGTGCCCTTGCTCAGTTCACGTTCGATATAAGGATACATGGCCCGCACCACCGTAACCGGATCGGCATCAGCAGTTGAGGAGCCAAATATTTCGCGATCGACAGCGGCCAGAATGCCAGGGTTCTGATAGGCTTCGCGCCCGACCATCACGCCGTCCATATGTTCAAGATGCGCCTTCGCCTGTTCCAGCGACGTAATGCCGCCATTAATGGACATCGTCAGCTGCGGGAAATCGCGTTTCAGTTGATATACACGCGGATAATCCAGCGGCGGGATTTCACGGTTTTCCTTCGGACTTAACCCGGAGAGCCAGGCCTTACGGGCGTGGATGATGAACATCTCGCACTCACCGCGGCCAGACACCGTATTGATAAAATCGCAAAGAAATTCATAGCTATCCTGATCGTCAATACCAATGCGGGTTTTGACGGTCACCGGAATCGACACCACGTCACGCATCGCCTTCACGCAGTCTGCCACCAATTGTGCATTGCCCATCAGACAGGCGCCAAACATGCCATTTTGTACACGATCGGACGGACAGCCGACGTTGAGGTTGATCTCGTCGTAGCCGCGCGCTTCAGCCAGCTTCGCGCAGTGCGCCAACGCTGCCGGCTCGCTGCCGCCTAGCTGCAGAGCGACCGGATGCTCTTCTTCGCTGTATGCCAGATAATCTCCTTTGCCATGAATAATCGCCCCCGTCGTCACCATCTCGGTATAGAGCAGCGTCTGGCGAGACAATAAGCGCAGGAAGTAGCGGCAGTGTCTGTCCGTCCAGTCGAGCATAGGCGCGATGGAAAAACGGTGAGCGGGAAAGGCAGATTGTGATTCTGGTGACATGGTGTTTTTTTGAGCATCCTGTAAATTGGGGGCGCTACTATAGCACAGGCAAAACCGGAGACGTAATGTCTCCGGTTATCCCCATCAGAACGTCACGCTGACCTGCGCGCCTGCGCCCCAGGTTTCGTCCTCGCCATACAGTCCCATCAAGTCAAGATGTACGCGGTTGAACGGGGCAAACCCGACGCCGCCGGTAAAGACGTTGCTGTCGTTATCTTTCACGTCAGCACGATAACCGGCACGCACGGCCAGCCAGTCGAGCGGCCGGACTTCAGCACCAACACCGACATACTGTGAGTTTTCCTCGCTTTTGAAACCTTTGGTTTCGGTCAAATCACCGTCTGCACTCAGCGTCAGCAGCTCGTTTTGCCACGACACACCGGCGGTGACCAGCGGGCGAATCTGGTACGTGTCTTTGTAGTTTCGCGTTTCACCCGTCATGCCGTGGGTGATAGTGATCGATTTGGTATCCAGATCGCGTGAAATGAGGTTCTGCCCGCTTATCCCCACCGTCCAGTGTTCACCAAAGTCCGCCGCAATCCCGGCGTCGACGTTAAAACCAGTGTCATCATTACGATAACGACTACTGTTCCAGTCGCTGCTGTCGTAGTTATAGATAGAGGTGGTGTAATTGTAGAGCCAGGTTTTTTGCAGTTTTGGCGTAACGCCAATCGACACCGGCACATCGCCGAACGTAAACTGTCGGGCAACGGCGATACCATAATCTGAAACAATTGCCGCGCGTCCCGATGCCGTCGAGTTGAGGTGTTTGGTTATCTCATCTGAGCCTTCAATCGCCGCCTTCCCGGCTTCAACGAGCGCATAGGTATCGCTGCCCTCAATCCGGCGCAGATAGTCAATATCATCCTGATCAATGGATGAACTGACCCGTCCATGCGCATAGCCCTTCGCCACGAAAGCCAGGGAAAGCGTCTCATTGGGAATGCTCACCGCCAGTCCCGCCCCTGCATTGGCGCGTGCCGTTTTCCCTTTCAGGTATTCGAGTTCATCGGCAAGATCGCGTGCCGCGCCCTGAAACTGATTCAACACGCCGCGCGGGTTGAGCAAAACTTCCTGCGGCGTCAGATTATCAACCACCTCATCGTAGTAATCGATTTTGTCGCTGATCTCATCAATTTCATCCTGAAGATTATCTTTGTCGGTGATTTGTGCACCGACCGCCGGAAGAATCACGGTAACGCTGTCTTCAGGCTTCGCTTTCGCCAGCAACGCCGGGTTAATGAGAACCCCGCTACCATAATTTGCCGACGCCACTCCCGTTCCGCCCATCGCGTCGTTACGCGCTTCCGCCCAGGTATTCGCCGCGTTCGCCTGTTGGGAAACCAGGAACGAGACCGCAATTGCCACCACCGAAAAATTAAAATTTTTATTCACAGTAAACCTATTTTATTTGCAGGTGAAATAATGCCTCAGCCAGTATCAACGCGGCTGAGTAGGACTATTGCTGTGATAAAATGGGTGAAGATGACGCTATTCGCTCCATGCAGAACTTGCTGGAATGTTTTTATTATGTGGCAGACATCAATATGTATAGAAGAGAATGCGAAACAGGGAAAGATTAGCAGGCGATTTATCGTGCCGGCCTGGATCTCGGCGTTTCTCCCATAACATGATAAAGTGAGGGTTTTCTTACTTCACGCGATCCGAGGTGCCCAATGGAAAAGACCACAACGCAAGAGTTGCTGGCGCAAGCTGAAAAACTGTGCGCGCAACGCAATGTGCGCCTGACCCCACAGCGCCTCGAGGTGTTGCGTCTGATGAGCCTTCAGGAAGGCGCAATTAGCGCTTACGATCTGCTCGACCTGCTGCGAGAATCAGAACCGCAGGCCAAGCCGCCAACGGTTTATCGCGCACTTGATTTTCTGCTTGAACAAGGGTTTGTGCATAAGGTTGAATCCACCAACAGCTACGTGCTGTGTTACCTGTTCGATCAGCCAACTCATACTTCCGCGATGTTTATCTGCGACCGCTGTGGTGCGGTGAAAGAAGAGTGTGCGGAGGGCGTGGAAGACATTATGCATACGCTGGCGGCGAAGATGGGGTTTGCCCTGCGCCACAATGTGATTGAAGCACACGGATTATGCTCAGCCTGCGTGGAAGTGGAAGCCTGCCGTCACCCTGGCGAGTGTCAGCACGATCATTCGATTCAGGTTAAAAAGAAACCCCGTTAAGGAAGTGGGCGGCATGCTATGCCGCCCGAAGCAAACAGAGGGGCTTACATCCATGTACTCACGGGTATGAGGGTAGCTTACCAGCGATAGTCGTTGCGTTTTTCCCAGCTATCGACCTCTTTCTCCGCCTGGTCTTTCTCGTAACCATAACGTTCCTGAATCTTACCGACCAGTTGATCACGCTTACCTTCAATGACTGTCATATCGTCATCGGTCAGTTTGCCCCACTGCTCTTTCACTTTACCTTTAAATTGTTTCCAGTTACCGCCGGCTTCGTCTTTATTCATCATAAAGTCCTCTTTATTAGGCTGTGAATAGTGAGAGTAAACCGCCCAACTGCGTTCGTTTTCTGCTGGACGTGAGATTAAGTGTAGTCAGAGATTCTGGGTTCAATTCACTATTCAGAATCTTTAACCATCACGAAGCCGAAAACCAGGTCCCATTCCGCCAGTGGCGCCGCCAGATCCAGGCTAATGACAGTCCGCGCAGCGCCAGGAAAACCGCCAGCGCCAGCCACAAACTGTGATTCCCCAATACGGGGAGCGCCAGCAGGGTCAGCGCAAACCCGGCAGCCGCGACCGCCATACTGTTACGCATTTCAGCCGCCCGCGTTGCACCGATAAACATACCATCCAGCAGATAGCACCAGACGCCGACCAACGGCAAAATCACTTGCCAGAGCAGATAGCGATCGGCCAGTTGCTGGATTTGCGGAAGTGATGTCAGCAGCGCGACGATCTGTTCGCCCGCGAGCAGATAAACCACTGAGAACAGCAGTGCGACAATACCTGACTGACGGCACGCCGCGCGCCAGACCTCCAGCAACTGACTGCCATCGCGGGCGCCATAGGCCTGACCGGAATGCGCCTCCACGGCGTAGGCAAAGCCATCCAGCGCATAGGCCGTAAACGTCAGCAACGTCATCAACACGGCGTTAACGGCGATGATATCGCTACCCAGTCTGGCCCCCAGCACGGTAATGGCACCAAAACAGAGTTGCAGCAGCAGCGAACGCAGCATGATGTCGCGATTAAGCGCCAGAAGGCGACGAAAGTTTCCGCGCCAGGCCTGCCTGAGCATGACGAGAGAGACGCCCCGCAAGTGCAAGACCTTACGCACCATCAACAAACCGATCAGCAACGTCGCATATTCCGCAATCACCGTCGCCAGTGCGGCCCCCTGCACGTTCATATGCAGCCCCATTACCAGCCAGAGGTCGAGCACAATGTTCAGGATATTGCCGACAATCAGCAGGATCACCGGCGCACGCGCGTATTGCACGCCCAGTAACCAACCGAGCAGAACCAGATTCGCCAGTGACGCCGGCGCGCTCAGCCAGCGAATGGCCAGGAATCGCCTCGCCTGTTCCAGCACCGCTTCGCTGCCGCCAACAATGTGTAGCGCCAGGTCGATAATCGGCGTGCGGAAGATAGCAATCAATGTCCCTGCGCCCAAAGCCAGGATCAGAGGTTGCACCAGAGCCCTCGCCAGCGCCTGAGGATTTTTCGCGCCGAATGCCTGCGCCGTCAGCCCGGTAGTGCTCATCCGTAAGAAGAGCAGTAGCATAAACAGAAAGCTGGTTGCGGTTGCGCCTACTGCCACACCGCCGAGATAGACGGGGCTGTCCAGGTGACCAATGACCGCCGTATCCACCAGTCCCAGCAGCGGAACGGTGATATTGGAGAAAATCATCGGTAAGGCGAGGCGCCAGAGTGCTTTGTCAGCAGAAGCAAAAAAAGGCATGGAGACGAGCCTGAGAAGAGGTCATAACGAGAGTGGTGAGAGTGCCGGATAACGACGTAAACGCCTTATCCGGCCTACAGGAGTACTACAGCCATTCACCATTACGGATGACGCCAACGGCCAGTCCTTCGATGGTAAAATTCTGTTCGCGAAGGTCAACCAGGATTGGTTTAAATTCGCTGTTTTCGGGCAGCAGTTCAACTTTATTGCCCTGTTTTTTTAGGCGCTTGACCGTCACTTCATCGTCGATACGCGCTACAACCACCTGACCGTTACGCACGTCCTGGGTTTTGTGTACCGCCAGCAGATCGCCATCCATAATGCCGATGTCTTTCATCGACATTCCGCTGACGCGCAGCAGGAAATCGGCGTTCGGCTTAAACAAAGACGGATCGACCTGATAATGGCCTTCAATGTGCTGCTGCGCCAGCAGCGGCTCGCCCGCCGCAACGCGACCGATGAGCGGTAACCCTTCCTCTTCTTCCTGCAGCAGTCGAATGCCGCGAGAAGCACCGGAGACGATTTCAATCGCCCCTTTACGTGCCAGCGCCTTCAGGTGTTCTTCAGCCGCGTTTGGGGAACGGAACCCCAAACGCTGTGCGATCTCCGCACGCGTCGGTGGCATACCTGTCTGGCTGATGTGATCCCGAATGAGATCAAACACCTCTTGTTGCCTGGCCGTTAACGCTTTCATTCCGCCCCCTGGGTGTATATACAGTTATGCTGTGAGTATATACAGCTAAAGGTGATTTTGGAACCACAAACTACACATTCGACAGCAGATTTAGCCGGTTATGGAATCAGGGTCGAAAAACGTTAGCGAAAATGTGGCCACAACAGGAGTCCCCAGGTGATCAGCGCCACAATGATAGAAAGCAGTACCGCCGCCGACCCCATATCTTTTGCGCGACCAGAAAGTTCGTGATAATCAGAGCCGATACGGTCCACTACCGCCTCAATGGCGCTGTTCAGGATTTCAACAATCATGACCAGCATGACAGAGCCTATCAGCAGAACGCGCGTAATGGCATCCACGTCCAGCCAGCAGGCGATAGCCACGGCCAGCAGCGCCGCCACGCTTTCCTGACGGAACGCGGCCTCGTTAATCCACGCGGCGCGAAAACCTTTCCAGGAATAGCCTGCAGCTTTGATAATTCGGGTGAATCCAGTGGTATTATTAGCCATTAAAAGAACCTTTTTGCATTATTGGCGTCAATGACATTGTCTTGTTAACTCATGTAATTCGAGTTAGGGCAACGCGGCGCGAAGTATGACGGGATAGACCAGAAATTCACATGACTTTCTGATATCCTTGCAACGCAATTGCATTATTAACCAGAGGCTTTACATCGTTTATGTCCGGCTGGCCACGAATTTACTACAAAATCCTGAATTTACCATTAAGTGTACTGGTAAAAAGCAAGTCTATTCCGGCAGATCCTGCCCCGGAATTGGGACTCGATACCTCTCGCCCAATTATGTACGTTTTACCGTACAACTCCAAAGCAGACTTGCTGACGCTGCGCGCGCAATGTCTGGCGCACGATCTCCCCGACCCGTTAGAACCGCTGGAGATCGATGGCACACAGTTGCCGCGCTATGTGTTCATTCACGGCGGACCGCGTGTCTTCACCTATTACACGCCGAAAGAAGAATCCATCAAGCTGTTCCATAACTATCTCGACCTGCATCGCAGCAATCCGGATCTGGATGTGCAAATGGTGCCGGTGTCGGTGATGTTTGGACGTTCTCCGGGTCGTGAAAAGGGCGAGGTTAACCCGCCGCTGCGCATGCTTAACGGCATTCAGAAATTCTTTGCCGTCTCCTGGCTTGGCCGCGACAGCTTTGTCCGCTTCTCGCCTTCCGTCTCTCTGCGCCGAATGGCCGATGAGCACGGCACGGATAAAACCATTGCGCAGAAACTGGCTCGCGTGGCGCGTATGCACTTCGCCCGTCAGCGCCTTGCCGCGGTGGGGCCGCGTTTACCTGCGCGTCAGGATCTCTTCAACAAGCTGCTGGCCTCCAAAGCGATTGCCCGCGCGGTAGAAGACGAAGCGCGCAGCAAGAAAATCTCCCATGAAAAGGCGCAGCAAAACGCCATTGCGCTGATGGAAGAGATCGCCGCCAACTTCTCTTACGAGATGATTCGCCTGACCGACCGTATTCTGGGCTTCACCTGGAACCGGCTGTATCAGGGGATTAACGTTCACAACGCAGAACGCGTTCGCCAACTGGCGCACGACGGGCACGAAATTGTTTATGTTCCCTGCCACCGCAGCCACATGGACTACCTGCTGCTCTCCTACGTGCTCTATCACCAGGGGCTGGTGCCGCCGCACATCGCTGCAGGTATCAACCTGAACTTCTGGCCGGCAGGCCCGATCTTCCGCCGCCTGGGCGCGTTCTTTATTCGTCGTACCTTTAAGGGCAATAAGCTCTATTCCACGGTTTTCCGTGAGTATCTGGGCGAACTGTTCAGCCGCGGCTACTCGGTTGAATACTTTGTCGAAGGTGGTCGTTCCCGTACCGGCCGTTTGCTGGACCCAAAAACCGGCACGCTGTCGATGACCATCCAGGCGATGCTGCGCGGCGGCACCCGTCCGATCACTCTGGTGCCGATTTACATCGGTTACGAGCACGTGATGGAAGTGGGAACCTATGCCAAAGAGCTGCGCGGCGCGACCAAAGAGAAAGAGAGCCTGCCGCAGATGCTGCGTGGCCTGAGCAAGCTGCGTAATCTCGGTCAGGGCTACGTCAACTTTGGCGAGCCAATGCCATTGATGACCTACCTGAATCACCACGTGCCGGAGTGGCGCGAGTCTATCGATCCGATCGAAGCCGTGCGTCCAGCCTGGCTGACGCCGACGGTAAACGGGATTGCGGCGGAGCTGATGGTGCGTATTAACAATGCGGGTGCGGCGAACGCCATGAACCTGTGCTGCACCGCGCTATTAGCGTCTCGCCAGCGTTCGCTGACCCGCGAACAATTGACCGAGCAGCTCAACTGTTACCTGGATCTGATGCGCAACGTGCCGTATTCCTCTGATTCGACCGTGCCGTCTGTCAACGCCAGCGATCTTATCGATCACGCGTTGCAGATGAACAAATTCGAAGTCGAGAAGGATACCATTGGCGATATCATCATTCTGCCGCGCGAGCAGGCGGTGCTGATGACCTACTATCGCAATAACATCGCGCATATGCTGGTGCTACCGTCACTGATGGCGGCGATCGTCACCCAGCATCGTCATATTTCCCGCGAAGCGTTGCTGCAACACGTTGACGTGCTCTACCCGATGCTGAAAGCCGAGCTGTTCCTGCGCTGGGAGCGCGATGAGCTGGCAGACGTGATTGACGCGCTGACGGCTGAAATGCAGCGTCAGGGGCTGATTACCGTTCAGGATGATGAACTGCATATCAATCCGGCTCATTCCCGTACGCTGCAACTGCTGGCCGCGGGTGCGCGCGAAACGCTGCAGCGTTATGCCATCACCTTCTGGCTGCTGAGCGCTAACCCGTCGATCAACCGCGGGACGCTGGAGAAAGAAAGCCGCACCGTGGCGCAGCGTCTGTCCGTGCTGCACGGTATTAACGCGCCGGAATTCTTCGACAAGGCGGTGTTCAGCTCACTGGTGCTGACCCTGCGTGACGAGGGTTACATCAGCGATACCGGCGATGCGGAGCCGGGCGAAACGATGAAGGTGTATCAGATGTTGGCGGAACTCATCACGTCGGATGTACGCCTCACCATCGAGAGCGCGACGCAGAGCGAGTAAAGAAAAAGCCGGTCAAGATGACCGGCTTTTTTATGTTAGATTGCCGGATGGCGGCGTTCCGCCTGATCCGGCCTACATCGGCTTACGGTTTGGTAGGCCCGATAAGCGCAGCGCCAGCGGGCAAGATGCTTTATAAGTGCCAGTAGCTCATTGCCAGACCGATAAACAACACCAGCCCGACGTAGTTATTGTTCATGAATGCTTTAAAGCAGGCCTCGCGTTCGCGGTTGGCAATCAGTTTCTGTTGATAAACAAACAGCGCGCCCGCGACCAGCACAGACCAGTAATAACCCAGCCCCAGACCGTTCAGCCAGCCAATCAGCGCCATCAGCGCCAGCACCGCCACCTGCAAGATACCGATAATCAGCTTGTCATGTTCGCCAAACAGAATGGCCGTCGATTTAATGCCGATTTTCAGATCGTCATCGCGGTCAACCATCGCGTACTGCGTGTCGTAGGCCACCGCCCACAAGATATTGGCCAGGAACATCAGCCAGCAGCTCAAGGGTACCGACTCACTCACCGCCGCGAAGGCCATCGGGATCGACCAGCCAAACGCCGCCCCCAGCACCACCTGCGGCAGGTGGGTGTAGCGCTTCATAAACGGATAGACCCACGCCAGCGCCAGTGCTGCAACCGACAGCAATATGGTCATGGTGTTGAGCGTTAATACCAACAGAAAAGCGAGCAGTACCAGCACCACAAACAGCGTCCGGGCCTCTTTCTCCGTCACTGCGCCGCTAGGTAATGGGCGGTTCGCCGTGCGTTTTACGTGTCCGTCAAATTTTCGATCGGCATAGTCATTAACCACGCATCCGGCGGCACGCATCAGCCAGACCCCGGCGACAAACACCGCCAGGATCCACCCTTGAGGGACGCCAGGGGTCGCTACCCACAGAGCCCACAGCGTCGGCCAGAGCAGCAGTAAGGCGCCGATGGGCTTATCCGTACGCATCAAGCGGTGAAACGCCAGCAGCTTATTTTGCGTCAGACTCCACTCCATTTTATTTTCCTCTTAGTACAACGGCGATGCAGGTAAAAACAGTTCGGTCAGCATTAGCGGCTTACCGCTCAGTCGCAGGCGGGAACGACGTCCCCACAGCCCGGCATCACAACCAATCTCAATAAAATCTCGGGTCAACGTCGATGATGTAAACAGATAACGCCCCAGCGGGGTTTTGCCTAAGTGTTGTAAGGCCAGTTCGGGGCCGGACAGCGTGGATTCAGGCACCACGGTGCGTCCAGCCAGCCAGGGTTCATCATCGGCACAGAGCAGGATTTCACGCAGCCAGTAGCGGGATTCTTTTGGCAGTCGCGTCAGCTCTTCCACCACCTCATTTTGACCGACAAATCCCTCCCTGATCAGGGTCACCGTGACCCGTTTTCCCTGTTGTTCAAAACGTTTTGTCATGGAATCTTCCAGTAGCAGCCAGTCGAGCTGTTCTGGATCCAGGGCGGGAATCTCTTCAAAATAGCGCAGCGCACGCAGTTGCGTTAACGCGGGGTGTGACATGCCTGACTCTCCGTTTCATAACTGAAAGGCATTGTATCGCAGAAAAGCGCTTACGGAAGATGGAAACATAATTAAGTGATCTGTTACGCAACAGAAACGTAACAAGTCGCAGGAAATGCTAAAAAAAGGTGCGCCAGTTGACGCACCAGTTGTTGCAAATCAGCAATGTGGGGAGAAATTACCCCTTGCCTTTTACACTGCTGATAAAGGTGGAACGGGCAGAAGTTGATCCCAGACGTTCAGCTTCATCAAGCAGTTTCAGCGCTTTATCAACGTCACCTTTCGCGACGGCGTCTTTAATCGCTTTGTTAAAGTAGCTTTCGGTGTCGTTCAACATCGGCTCGCTTTTCTTCGCGGGCGCAGGTGCAACCACCGGCGCGGCAGCAGATGCAGCATAGGTCGGTGCAGGTGCGGCGGTATTGCCTACCGTCACCGGACCCGGGCCGGAAGAACCAAACAATGGCCCCACCAGCACGCTGGAACTGCTGCTGGTTTTCACTTTCAGCTTCAGCAGACCGTCGGTGGTATGACGGGCAATCGGATCCGGAATATCCGGCACCGAGTTACCCACGCCTTTGGCGTAGGCTTTCGCTGGATCGAGCAGTTTGGTGGTCTGCTGAAGATCTTTCTCGGTCGTAAAGACCAGAACATAAAGCTTCTGCTGGCCCAGCGCTGGCGTCAGGCGCATCACCCCTTCCAGACGATCCGCGCTCATCACGCCCGGTTCCTGGTAGGTGAAATAGCTGCTGGGGAAGAACGCAGAAGGCGTCATGTTCTGATCGAGAATCAGGACGTTGGGCGCGAAGACACTGGTTTGTTTGTTCACTTCGCTGGTGAGCGTTATGTTTAGCTCCCCGATGTTCGCCGGTACGCTGTAAGCGGCAACCGGACCGGAGATGCCCGCGACATCAAGACGCTGACCGCCGGTCGAAAGCTGTGTGGTTTGCGTGTTGGACTGGTCAACCGGCGTCCAGGTTAACTGCTGGAGTGCCGCCGTCGGAATCGTCGGTGCGGCGCTGGTATTCTGTGGAACGTAATTCACGTCAGCCAGGCTGATGCCCGGCGCACTGGCAACTAACCCTGCGGATAAACAAAGGGCGACGAGACTTTTCTTCATTTTCATTGTTATCACCTCAGAAAGCGTGGGTTCAGCGGTGGCCAGGCAATAGCGCGCTAAACCGCGAGAAACAGAGGGGCTTACGCCCCTCGCTACGTCAGGTTAGTGCCGGATTACCACCAGATTTCCATCTGAGCACCGAAGGACCACTCATCGTTGTCGCCACGGCTGTAGGTGCGCGCGCTGGTATCGCTGTAGGCAATGCCGTTGTCGTAACCCCATTTCTCATCCCACTTCGCGTAGGTCGCGAAGACACGGATAGCCGGGCGGGACCAGATGCTGTCGCCAGCCTGCCACTGTTGCGCCAGGGTAATTTTGTACTGGTTGTTGGTGTCGTCGGTACGCTGAGACTTCACGTTGTCGTAGCCGATTTCCATCAGGGTGCTCATGATCGGTGTCCATTTGAACATCGGACGCACACCGACGGTGTACCAGGTTGAACCGTTGTTATCGTCACGGTCGATATCCTGATACATACCGACGTACATCAGGTCCCAACGGTCGCCCAGAGAGATAGCACCGTGGTCGAGGATACGCACCAGACTACCGTTGTTGTTGATTTCGTTGTTAACGACGCCAATTTCCGTATCTGGGTTGTAGTTGTTACCCGTGAAGGAGCCCTGCGGGATCCCTTTACCCTGAGTCGTCATTGCGTCGGTAGCGTACTGAACGACAAACTTGTTGTAGCCTTTCAGCATGCTTTGCGTGTGTTCAGCGGTGAACATCCAGCCGTCTTTAGTGGCACCGTCGGCATAGCTGTAACCGTCAGTTTTGTTCGCACGACCGTAGTCAACACCCAGTTCCAGCACGCCGTCCGGGTTCGTTTCCAGACCGGCTAAACGCACGTCGAAAACGTCGTTCGCCGTGTCTTTGTAACGGTCATAGATATCATTGCTGCTGAAGATGTAAGAGCCGCCGGCTTCCTGAGAACGGGTGGCGGCCAGAGACAGTTTACCGAAGCCCAGATCGATATTTTCGATACCGGCGCCAGGACCTGAAATATCCCAGTAGTAGAAGTCGATCATGTGAACGTCATGACGCTGATAGAAGCGCTTACCTGCCCAGATGGTGGAGCCAGGCAGCCAGTCGATCAGGTTTTTACCCTGTACGTTCGCTTCACGGAATGCCGGGTCGGTGGCTTCCCAGTCATTCTGCTGTGCCACGGAGTAGGCAACGTTGGTGTCAAAATAGAAGCTCTTATCGCCCTCTTTCCAGACTTCCTGGCCCAGTTTAAGTTCCGCGTACGTTTCACATTCGTTGCCAAGACGGTATTTACTTTGAGCACCGGTTGCCTGGAAACATTGTTGTTCGCCGCCACTACCCGTCCAGCCGATACCGGAACGAGCATAACCATGGAAATCCACTGCCATTGCCTGAACAGACATAATGCCTGCTGCGACGGCAACCGCCAGGGGGAGTTTGCGCAGAGTAATCATCATTCTATCTCCTGAGATCATTGCTTTTCTTTGCACGCTTCACCGTAGGGTTTTGCGCTTTTTTTTAATGGGACACCTTAAACACCGGGCTCTTTATGCAACCGACGACATGCGGTGCCATCTTCACGGAACAGATGACAACGCTCTGGCGGCAGGCCAATAGCGAATGTGGCGCCCTCTTCTACCAACACCACGTCGTTCTGGCGGTACACCAGGTTTTGACGAATGGCGGGGATCTGAATATGAATCTGTGTTTCGTGACCAAGCTGTTCGACGACCTGAACCTCGCCTTCCAGCGTGACATCGGCGATATCACTGGGCAGCAGATGCTCCGGACGAATACCTAACGACATATTTACGCCGACCTGCACATCACGGCTGTCGACCGGTAGCCAGACGTGCTGACGGTTCGGCAGTTCCACTTGCACCTGGTCGATGGCGGTTGCGGTGACTTTCACCGGCAGGAAGTTCATCTTCGGTGAACCAATAAAGCCTGCGACGAAGCGGTCTGCCGGGTAGTGATATAGTTCCAGCGGCTTGCCAATCTGCGCGACGCGACCGGCATCCAGCACCACGATTTTGTCGGCCAGCGTCATCGCTTCGACCTGATCGTGGGTGACGTAGATCATCGTGCGACCCAGGCGTTTATGCAGACGGGAGATTTCGATACGCATCTGCACGCGCAGCGCGGCATCAAGGTTGGAGAGGGGTTCATCGAGCAGGAACACACGCGGTTCCGCCACCAACGTACGGCCAATCGCCACGCGCTGGCGCTGTCCCCCAGAAAGGGCTTTCGGTTTACGCTCCAGCAGATGCGCCAGTTGCAGCACTTCGGCAACCTGGTTCACACGCTGATTCATTACTTCTTTTTTCGCGCCCGCCAGTTTCAGGCCAAACGACATATTTTCGGCAACGGATAAATGGGGGTAGAGCGCGTAGGACTGGAAGACCATCCCGACGCCACGTTCCGCAGGGGGGATATCGTTCATGCGGGTTTCCCCAATATAGAGGTCTCCGCTGGTAATCGTTTCAAGTCCGGCAATCATACGGAGCAGGGTCGATTTGCCGCAGCCTGACGGTCCAACAAACACCACGAATTCCCCTTCGTGAATGTCGAGATTGATATCTTTCGATACCACCACATCACCCCAGGCTTTCGTTACATTTCGCAGCTGTACGCTCGCCATGCCTTCTCCCTTCGTTACAACCTGTCATTGACAGCAACATTCATGATGGCCCGACTATGCGGGATTCACTGCGAGCGTGAATCCTCCACCCCCCAGCTTTTTTATGGGGGAGGAGTCGGGAGGATGAGGGAAGGAAGTCTGAGACCCTGGCCGGGGGACATCGCGTAATTTCGTGATGTTCCCCGCAAAAATGAGTCTGTTTTTATGTGCGCCAGTACGCATTACTCATATTTCTGCAACACAGATCACATAAAGAGCGGGTGGGGCGTAGGGGTAAGGAGGATGGAAAGAGGATGTCAAATAAGGAGACTGAGTCACGTTGAACCACTGAAGTCTTACCACGAGCACATCACCAAAAGGATGGCAGATATGAAGATCAAGACTGGCGCACGCGTTTTCGCATTGTCCGCCCTCGCAGCAATGATGATTTCCGCACCGGCTCTGGCCAAAATTGAAGAAGGTAAACTGGTTATCTGGATTAACGGCGACAAAGGCTATAACGGCCTGGCCGAAGTGGGTAAAAAATTCGAGAAAGACACCGGTATCAAAGTGACCATCGAGCACCCGGACAAGCTGGAAGAGAAATTCCCGCAGGTCGCGGCAACCGGTGACGGTCCGGACATCATTTTCTGGGCGCACGATCGTTTTGGCGGTTACGCACAGTCTGGCCTGCTGGCTGAAATCACGCCGGATAAAGCGTTCCAGGACAAACTCTATCCGTTCACCTGGGATGCCGTGCGTTACAACGGCAAACTGATCGCCTATCCGATCGCGGTTGAAGCGCTGTCGCTGATTTACAACAAAGACCTGGTGGCAAACCCGCCGAAGACCTGGGAAGAAATTCCGGCACTGGATAAAGAGCTGAAGGCGAAAGGTAAGAGCGCGCTGATGTTCAACCTGCAAGAGCCGTACTTCACCTGGCCGCTGATTGCTGCCGACGGCGGTTACGCATTCAAGTTTGAAAACGGCACGTACGACGTGAAAGACGTGGGCGTCGACAGCGCAGGCGCGAAAGCGGGTCTGGGCTTCCTGGTTGACCTCATCAAGAATAAACACATGAACGCCGACACCGACTACTCCATCGCCGAAGCGGCCTTTAACAAAGGCGATACGGCGATGACCATCAACGGTCCGTGGGCATGGACGAACATCGATAAGAGCAAAGTGAACTACGGCGTCACCCTGCTGCCAACCTTCAAAGGCAAACCGTCTAAACCGTTCGTCGGCGTGCTGAGTGCCGGTATTAACGCCGCCAGCCCGAATAAAGAACTGGCAAAAGAGTTCCTGGAAAACTACCTGCTGACCGATCAGGGTCTGGAAGAAGTGAACAAGGACAAACCGCTGGGCGCCGTGGCGCTGAAATCCTATCAGGATCAATTAGCGAAAGACCCACGTATCGCCGCCACCATGGATAACGCCCAGAAAGGCGAAATCATGCCGAACATCCCACAGATGTCTGCGTTCTGGTACGCGGTTCGTACGGCGGTCATCAACGCCGCCAGCGGTCGTCAGACCGTTGACGCAGCACTGAAAGACGCGCAGGGCCGTATCACCAAGTAATGCTGTCGATGTGCCTGATGGCGCTGCGCTTATCAGGCACATTCACGACAAGATTTCACCGTTGTAGAGGAAGATCCCCATGGATGTCATTAAAAAGAAACATTGGTGGCAAAGCGACACGCTGAAATGGTCAGTGATAGGTCTGCTGGGCCTGCTGGTGGGTTACCTTGTTGTTTTAATGTATGCACAGGGGGAGTACCTGTTCGCCATCATGACGCTGATTTTAAGCTCTGCTGGCCTGTACATTTTTGCCAACCGTAAGACCTACGCCTGGCGCTACGTTTACCCTGGCATGGCAGGTATGGGACTGTTTGTCCTGTTTCCGCTGATTTGCACCATCGCCATTGCCTTTACCAACTACAGCAGCACCAACCAGCTCACTTTCGAACGCGCCCAAGAGGTGCTGATGGACCGCTCTTATCAGGCGGGTAAATCCTTTAACTTCGGGCTATATCCTGCCGGTGAAGAGTGGCAACTGGCTCTCACCGACGGCGAAACCGGAAAGAATTACCTCTCCGACGCTTTTAAATTTGGTGGCGAGCAAAAGCTGGCACTGAAAGAGACAGACGCCCTGCCGACCGGTGAACGCGCAACGCTGCGCATCATCACCCAGAATCGCCAGGCGCTGAATCAGATTACCGCCGTGATGCCCGATGGCAGTAAAGTGATCATGAGCTCGCTGCGCCAGTTCTCCGGTACTCAGCCGCTGTACACCCTCGCTGATGACGGCATGTTGACCAACAACCAGAGCGGCGTGAAATACCGTCCCAATAACGACATCGGCTATTACCAGTCCATCAATGCGGACGGCAACTGGGGTGATGAGAAGCTGAGTCCAGGCTACACCGTGACCATCGGCTGGGATAACTTTACCCGCGTCTTTACGGACGAAGGGATCCAGAAGCCATTCTTCGCCATCTTCGTGTGGACGGTGGTTTTCTCAGTGCTGACCGTGATTCTGACCGTCGCCGTGGGGATGGTGCTGGCGTGTCTGGTGCAGTGGGAATCGCTGAAAGGTAAGGCCATTTACCGCGTCCTGCTGATCCTGCCGTACGCTGTGCCGTCGTTTATCTCAATTCTGATTTTCAAAGGGCTGTTCAACCAGAGCTTTGGTGAAATCAACATGATGCTGAGCGCGCTGTTTGGCATCAAACCAGCGTGGTTCAGCGATCCGACCACTGCCCGTTCGATGATTATTATCGTCAACACCTGGCTCGGTTATCCGTACATGATGATCCTGTGCATGGGCTTGCTGAAAGCGATTCCGGACGACCTGTACGAAGCCTCGGCAATGGATGGCGCAGGCCCGTTCCAGAACTTCTTTAAGATTACGCTCCCGCTGCTGATCAAGCCGCTGACGCCGCTGATGATCGCCAGCTTCGCCTTTAACTTTAACAACTTCGTGCTGATTCAACTGTTAACCAACGGCGGTCCGGATCGCCTCGGAACGACCACGCCAGCCGGGTATACCGACCTGTTAGTGAGCTACACCTATCGCATCGCCTTTGAAGGCGGCGGCGGTCAGGACTTTGGTCTGGCGGCGGCAATCGCCACGCTGATCTTCCTGCTGGTCGGCGCCCTGGCGATTGTGAACCTGAAAGCCACACGCATGAAATTTGATTAATCAGCATCACCAGGCGTCATTGGCGCCGCCAGTCTGGATGCTGCCAGCATTCAGAATGGCAAGTGAAATAGCCTGGAGCGGTATTAAGGAGTGAAGAAAAATTATGGCTATGGTCCAACCGAAATCTCAAAAGTTGCGCCTCTTTATCACGCACCTGCTGCTGCTGATATTTATCGCGGCGATCATGTTCCCGCTGCTGATGGTTATCGCCATCTCGCTGCGTGAAGGTAACTTTGCGACCGGGAGCCTGATCCCGGAAAAAATCTCCTGGGAGCACTGGCGGCTGGCGCTGGGCTTTAGCGTTGAACACGCTGATGGCCGCGTCACGCCGCCCCCCTTCCCGGTACTGTTATGGCTGTGGAACTCGGTGAAAATCGCCGGGATCACCGCAATGGGTATCGTGGCGCTGTCCACTACCTGTGCCTACGCTTTTGCCCGTATGCGCTTCCCTGGCAAAGCCACGCTGCTCAAAGGAATGCTGATTTTCCAGATGTTCCCGGCGGTGCTGTCGCTGGTCGCGTTGTACGCGTTGTTCGATCGCCTCGGTCAGTACATTCCGTTTATCGGTCTGAACACCCACGGCGGGGTGATCTTCGCCTATCTCGGCGGTATCGCACTGCATGTGTGGACCATCAAAGGCTATTTCGAAACCATCGACGGCTCGCTGGAAGAAGCGGCCGCACTGGATGGAGCAACCCCGTGGCAGGCGTTCCGTCTGGTGTTGCTGCCGCTGTCGGTGCCCATTCTGGCGGTGGTCTTTATTCTGTCGTTCATTGCCGCCATCACCGAAGTACCGGTTGCCTCACTGTTGCTACGTGATGTGAACAGCTACACCCTGGCGGTCGGGATGCAGCAGTACCTCAACCCACAAAACTATCTGTGGGGCGATTTTGCCGCTGCCGCCGTGCTGTCCGCGATTCCAATCACTCTGGTCTTCCTGCTGGCGCAGCGCTGGCTGGTCAACGGCCTGACGGCGGGCGGAGTCAAAGGCTAAGTTTCATCGAAGTACCTGTAATGCCACTGCACCCTCAACTTGTTTTATCCAACTTGTGACTGTAATTCGGCGCTCCACGGAGCGCCCTTTTTTTACTCGCGCTTCAGGCGTTTCGAATTACACATCCAGAGGGTGATCACCAGCAGCAGGATCGCCGCCGAATAGATCAACACGTCCATTGGCGATTTGTGATCGACGATGATCAGCCGGACAATCGCGGTGATCCCGATATAGATGAAATAGCGCAGCGGAAAGTGAAAGCCTGACTGAAAGTACTTCACAATCAGCGCGATAAATTCGAAATAGAGAAAGTAGACAACCAGCCCTTCCACCAGCTCATACTTGCTGGCTTGCTCAGGCGCGAAAAGCACATCAGCCAGATGCAGTGTCTCTTTGCCGAGGAATACGACCAGGATCAGGCCCAGACTCAACAGCCCAAGGTTCAACACGGTCTGTAGGATCGTAGAGATAAACTCCACGCGCGGACGAGATAGTGACGTCATAACAGCACCTCTTTCTCAGTGGTGAGGTTCCTGTATAACGCAAAAATGTGACGGAGATCTATATTTTTTGTTTATGTTTTGTGCAATCAGAAAAGGGTGTGACAATCCATTCAACCCTAACATTCTGAAAGGAAGGCGAAATGCTTCGGTTTCAAATGGCAATACGCGACGATGCCAGCCTGTTGAGCACAATGGGATATACCAGCTATCGTCATCATTTTGCCCATCTGTGGAAAAACGATGACGAACTGGCGGCGTATCTTGAGCAGGAATATTCTCTGCCCGCCATCGCCAGAAGTCTCGCAGAAGCGGGCACCTTCTGGTTGATCGCTTTTACTGACGTCCCGATTGGTTTTGCGAAGTATTCGTTACATCAGGCCCTTGAGCCACAAGACCCGCCGGGGACATTGCTGCATAAGATCTACCTTCTGCCGGGCGAAACTGGCAAACAGTACGGTGAACAGCTTTTTGCCGAAGTGGTCCGTCAGGCCAAAGCGCAAGGGGAAACACGGATCTGGCTGGAGGTACTGGCGGATAACCCCCGGGCACGTCAGTTCTATGAACAACAGGGAATGACCTTTGTGAAAGACACTTTTTTTTCCACCACGTCGCAGACCACTACGCTTCACGTTATGGGAAAACCGCTCTGAGAGACCCAAAATGGCAACGACTCATCAGTCCACCCTCCGCAATGTCACCTGTGGTGAAAATGTAGTGATTTATGAACCCGCCAATCTGTACGACTGCCGGCTTGGTGACAACGTTTTTGTCGGCCCCTTTGTCGAAATTCAGGGAAATACGCAGATTGGCGCAGAGACAAAAATCCAGTCGCATACCTTCATTTGCGAATATGTCACCATCGGTTCCCGCTGCTTTATCGGCCACGGCGTCATGTTCGCTAACGATATGTTTCGGGAAGGAAAACCCAATGCCGACCGCAGCAGTTGGGGACGAATTACTCTTGGTGACGATGTCTCCATTGGTAGCGGCGCGACAATACTGGCGGTCAGTATCTGCGATGGCGTAGTTATCGGTGCGGGTAGCGTGGTGACCAAATCAATCACCGAAAAAGGCGTATATGCAGGTAATCCAGCCAGATTATTACGCCGTCTTCCGGCTGGATAAAACCACGTTAACTCAGCGGAAATTCACACTTTTATCGCTGGTCATGTCATAGAGCTGGAATTTACGTCCGAGCTGCTGACCCCCATCACGCGTCAGCGGCGTCCAGCCGATGGCCGCACGACTGCGGGTCGGGCCGGAAGAGAAGAGATCCAGCGGAATCGACACGTAGACGCCTTTGGTGAAATCCCCTTCGCCATACTCATCCGGCGAGACGTTGGTAAGCGTGGCGTAACCACCCACCACCACGCCGCTGTCAAAGCGTTTAGAGATATCCAGCGTGCCGCCTTTATCCCCCGCCAGATACTGACCGATGCTTGCTTTCACCAGCACGTCCTGGGCGAATGACGGCGTCCAGTAGGCCGTCAAGTGTCCGGTCTTCACGCTGTAGTCGGTGAATTTCATCATGTCCTGCGCGCTGCGCCAGTCACGCTGTTTCACGTAGTTTGCATCCAGACCAAACGCCCAGTTGCTGTCGACCGGACGGTACAGCACTTCTGCCCCCGCCCCGCCATACATGGTTTCAAGATAACCCCCGTAGACCTGACCATAGAAACCATTACCCAAGTACTGGAAATAGTTAGCTTGCAGGTTGTTCACATAAACGTCGTTCTGCACATATTCACGCACGCGGGTACGCACACGCGGCAGCTTCGAATCGTTCGGCGGATTGGTGTAGTTGAATTTATCGTAGTTATTGGCGAGATTGCCAAACAAGCTTCCGGTGGTCAGCAGGTGATCGGTCACCCACAGATCCGCCGTCGCCATCACACCCAACTGGTACATGTAGAAGTTTTCCGGTCCGCCCACGGACTGGTTCAGCACCGGATCGAGGTGGAAGTCGAAGCGCGACTTGTCGATATACCAGCCCTGCTCAGTGCGTTCCGGCACTATCGGCTCAAGGCGTTGTTGCGCCAGCGGCGTTTCCTGTCCCAGCGGTTCGCCTTCCAGATGGCGTTTCAGGCTGCTGACGTCCGTTTCGGTGGTGACCTGCGGCAGGTTGAGACGGTTTTCCGTCACGCGGATCGTGCGGATCCCCTCTGGCAAATCGTTCATCACGATCCGATTCGCCCGTTCAATACCTTCACGCGAGTCGCGGTATTTCACCTGCTCGCCGGTCACGTACAGCGTGTCGCCTTTCACCTGAATCTGCGGATCTGCCAGTCCGGCGTTGTATTTCAGCAGCGTCAACTGATTCGCCACCACTGAGTGTTGCAGGATCGCGTCCTGCGGTTGCGGCTGGTATTTCGGCCGCGCGTTATCGTTATACGATGGGCGTAAGTCGTTGAAATTAGTCCGCAGCGTTACCCCAAACATAAAGGTGTTACCACGTTCATAGCTGAGGTTAACGTCGGCCCAATCGGTGACGCGGTAAATGGCGCCGACGTTAAACTTGCTTTTCTGTTCCAGCTTGCCCGCAAAATCCTGCTGGTAGTTATTGCCCTCATATTCCAGCTTCAGCCGCAGGGGCTGCCACGGCGTCTGGTACTCAACGCCGCCAAACAACGATGCCGGGCCGTGGAACATCTGGCTGCCATCAATGGAGCCAGCTTGTTTATAGCGGTTATCGCGGTAGCAATATTTATCGCTGTACGAACAGAGCGGGTTACTGACGTTGCCGCTGGTTCCCAGATATCCCCAGCCGAGGCCGAGTGAGAAATCAAACGGTCCCCAGGCTTTGTTCGCCACGAGGTATTCCGCATCAAACAGGCCAGTCCCGCCGATATCTCGCGCACCGACCGACACCTGCGGCATCCAGTAGCTCTCTTCCCACAGGCGTAACTTCAGATCGAACGCTTTATCTTTGTAGGTTTGATCGCCGGAAAACGATTCGACGCTGCTGTACTTTTTGGTCCGCACATCGGTGTAGCGCAGCGTGGTTTCCAGCCAGGGGAAAAGCTGTACGGAGGCGGAGTAGTAACGGTACTGATCGTTATCACGATAGTTGAGGCTCAACTCCCCTTCACGCGCCATGCGCGCGGTTGGGGTCTGTAATAATCCCACGCCGCCAAAATCCGACTGAGAGGGTCCAATCGGCGCCGGATACGTTTCGGCATGGCAGGCTGCGCTGATGCCCAGCGCCAGTAAGCTGAGCAGATATGTTTTTTTCATTATTCAGGTATCCGCTGCGTCAGGGTATGAAGAATGTCAGCGTTCAGCGCTTCCGGTTCGCTGCTCCAGAGAGAATCATCCAGCCCGACAACAATGATGCTGCCAGGCATCGGTTCAACGTGACGCTTATTCCAGTACGCCACCGGCACCTTCTGCGTTCGGCCATCGGGATAAACAAGCCACGCATAGCTGCGATCCGCGCCGCTGAGCCGGTCTTGTCCATCGAGATAGCTGACGACGTCGCGTCCGGGCATAAACGGCTGCTTACCGGGACGGCTTATCAGGCCAAAGAGCGTGACGTCCGTCGGCTGCCCGCCGACCCACAGCGTGTAGTTGCCCTGCAACGGCGGATTGCCGCGTTCGCTGACCCGCACGATGTCCGGATCGAGATTCACCAGCTGTCGACCCGTCACCTTCAGCGCCTGAACTTGCTGGCGCAACGCGTTAATGGCGGCGGCATCGTCCCCGCTTGCGTTGGCGCTTAACGCCGCCAGGTGCGCCAGCAGCGCCTGCTGTTGGCCCTGCGCTTTCACGGTCGCTTTCTCTTCAGCGATCACCGCGCCAGGCCACCAGCTGTTCGCCAGTCTGGGCTGTCCCACCAGATCGATAAGATGATCAGCGCCGGTAAGCGTTTTCGGCTCTGTGCTACCGGCGCTAAAGACCTTAACGGTCCCCGCAGCAAAAACAGATGACGCGCTCAGACTGAAGATCAGCGCTGCAAGAGTCCGTTTCATCATGATTTTGCCGCCTTAATCAGCGTGGTTTTCACCGGGAAGAAGTTCGCGCCCAGATACTGCTCCGACTGGCGAATTTGCCCTTCGTTATCGATCCAGTAACGGTTATGCCAGCGCGCTTGATCGGTCGTGACAGTTTCGTCCAGCACGCGAACCGGCGTCTCTTCGCTACCGACTTTTACCGTGTCGTTGCCATCCCATGTAAAGACGGAGCGCGCGGTGGCATAGCGCACCTGCTTGTATTCCGTCCAGCCCATCGTGCGGGTCCAGGTGGCACCGTCGACGATCTGATTCGGTTTACTCAGCGGGTCATCTGCGAGGTTATTCACATCGATAAGGTTGTCGCCGCCAAGCAACGTTTTCACCAGACGACCATGCTGGGTCACGAGAGTGGCCTGATCCTGCGTCACCCATTTCTGCTGCCCGTTCTCTGCGAAAGCGAGCACCACAAACAGCTGCGGCCCGCCGTTGAGCTGCATGTACTGGCTGGCGTAGGGCATGTTTTGGATATCATCGTCCGTTAGCTGGACGCCGGGCGTGCCAAACAGACTGTCCCACAGTGAGTTGCCCAGCTGCTTTGTGGTGGCTGAGCAGGCCTGTAACAGCAGGCAAAGTAATATGAGCGCAGGTCGCTTCACGACTCTTCTCCAGAGGGGCAAAATAACCACACCGAAGTGTGGTTAGAGTTAAACGTACCGGTGTTACTGGGTACTGGTGGTGGTTGTGGTGGTGGTCCCGGTATTGGAACCGTCACCGCCGCCGGTTGCCGCCAGAGCGACACCCACCGCCGAACTTACGGTGCTCACGCTGGATGCCGAGGAGCTACCCGCCGACACCGACGTTGCTGCCGAACCTGCTGCTTCACCCACCTGAACGGGGGCTGCATAGACAGAACTCGCCGCAAGCGCAGATATGGCAAAAATGCCATACAGAACTTTTTTCATAACAATTTCCCTTCATTGAATGAATGGAGATTTGCCCAAAAGCGTTTCGGGCGGGATCGAGTATACACAACTAAAGCATGCGAATTACGGTAGGGGGAAATAGCGGAATGGTTTTAGGATAATTGGACTTTTGTTGAATTATTTACTTTAATTAAAATAACAATAAACATTAAAAACAACGAGTTATCATTAAAACCTGACATCTGAACGATCCGTATTATCCTAAAATAACACGGCGTTATTTTCCGGTTATTTATTATTTTAGGATTATACCCAATATAGAACGGTGGAGAACAACACGGACAACCGGAATTATCTTATAAAAAAAGCCGATAATAATATCGGCTGATTTCATTATTAATTTGCCGGATAAGGCATTCGCCGCCATCCGGCACGCTGGCAGATTAACGCCAGGCTTTATAACGGTTAATCAATCCGTTAGTCGAGCTGTCGTGGCTTTCGATCGCCTTATCATCTTTCAGCTCCGGCAGAATACGGTTTGCCAGCTGTTTACCCAGCTCAACGCCCCACTGGTCGAAGGTAAAGATGTTCAGGATGATGCCCTGTGTAAAGATTTTGTGCTCATACAGGGCGATCAGCGCCCCCAGGCTGAACGGGGTGATTTCACGCAGCAGGATGGAGTTAGTCGGGCGGTTGCCCTCAAACACTTTGAACGGTACCACGTGTTCCAGCGTGGCCGGATCTTTACCCTGGTCACGGTATTCCTGCTCCACCACTTCGCGGGATTTCCCGAACGCCAGCGCTTCAGTCTGGGCGAAGAAGTTAGACAGCAGCTTCGGATGGTGATCGGACAGCGGGTTATGGGTAATCGCCGGGGCGATAAAGTCACAAGGCACCATTTTGGTTCCCTGATGAATCAACTGGTAGAACGCGTGCTGACCGTTGGTTCCCGGCTCACCCCAGATGATCGGACCCGTCTGGTAATCCACCGGGTTGCCGTTACGGTCAACATATTTCCCGTTGGACTCCATATTGCCCTGCTGGAAGTAGGCCGCGAAACGGTGCATATACTGGTCGTACGGCAGGATGGCTTCGGTTTCAGCACCGAAGAAATTGTTGTACCAGATGCCGATCAGCGCCAGCAGCACCGGCAGGTTGCTCTCCAGAGGCGTGGTCGAGAAGTGCTTATCCATCGCATGCGCGCCGGACAGCAGTTGCACAAAGTTGTCGTAGCCGACAGACAGGATGATCGACAGACCAATCGCTGACCACAGAGAATAACGACCGCCCACCCAGTCCCAGAACTCGAACATGTTGGCGGTATCAATACCGAACTCACCAACCGCTTTCGCATTGGTAGACAGTGCAGCGAAGTGTTTCGCAACGTGTTTTTCATCACCGGCGGTTTTCAGGAACCAGTCACGCGCGCTGTGGGCGTTGGTCATGGTTTCCTGCGTGGTGAAGGTCTTGGACGCCACGAGGAACAGGGTAGTTTCCGGATTCACTTTCTTCAGCACTTCGGCGATATGGGTACCGTCGACGTTAGAAACAAAGTGCATATTCAGGTGATTTTTGTATGGGCGCAGCGCTTCGGTCACCATGAACGGGCCGAGGTCGGAGCCGCCAATACCGATGTTGACCACGTCGGTGATCGCTTTACCGGTATAACCTTTCCACTGACCCGAAATAATGGCTTCGGAGAAAGATTTCATCTTCTCCAGCACCGCGTTGACTTCCGGCATCACATCTTTGCCGTCAACCATAATCGGGGTATTGCTACGGTTACGCAACGCCACATGCAACACGGCACGATCTTCCGTACGGTTGATTTTCTCGCCGGAGAACATGGACTTGATGGCGCCCGCCAGATCGGTCTCTTTCGCCAGATCCTGCAGTTTCGCCAGCGTCTCTTCGGTGATGCGGTTTTTGGAGTAATCCACCAGCATCAGATCGTCAAACGTTGCGGAGAATTTGCTGAAGCGATCGTTATCCTTCGCGAACAAATCCGCGAGGGTAACGTCCTTCATGTCGTCAAAGTGTTTTTGTAGTGCCTGCCAGGCAGAGGTCTGCGTTGGATTGATGTTTTTCATTAGCAATACTCTTCTGATTTGAGAATTGTGACTGAGATCGATTGTAACGCCAGTCACAGAAAAGTGTGATTGTTTTAGTGCCGTTGCCCTGGCTTCGGTCAAATACAGTGAAAAAACAGCGTTGTTATAAGTACGGTTACTCAGCCACTTGCCAGCATGAAAAATCCGCATAATCCCGGCGTTGACAGTGTCGTCTGCACATTTTATTTATAAATACGGTATTTGCGCCTGCACCGGTTTCTGTTCTGCCTTTGTGCCCAGGTCGCTTTCTCACTCCCTGACACGAGGTTGTTATGACAGAAATCGTTGTTTCCAAATTTGGCGGTACCAGCGTCGCTGATTTTGATGCCATGAACCGCAGCGCCGACGTGGTGCTTTCCGATGCAAACGTGCGCGTAGTGGTGCTCTCAGCTTCTGCTGGCATCACCAATCTGCTGGTGGCGCTGGCAGAAGGACTGGAACCACAGGCTCGCTTTGAGAAGCTCGACGCCATCCGAAAAATTCAGTTCGATATCCTGGAGCGTCTGCGTTATCCCAACGTCATTCGTGAAGAGATTGAACGCCTGCTGGAAAATATCACCACGCTGGCGGAAGCGGCCTCATTAGCCACCTCCCCGGCACTGACGGATGAACTGGTCAGCCACGGCGAACTGATGTCCACCCTGCTGTTTGTTGAGATCCTGCGTGAGCGTAATGTGCAGGCGCAGTGGTTTGATGTGCGTAAAGTGATGCGAACCAACGATCGCTTTGGCCGTGCCGAACCTGACGTAGCGGCGCTGGCGGAGCTGGCAACATTGCAACTGGCCCCGCGTCTGAGCGAAGGGCTGGTGATCACGCAAGGGTTCATCGGCAGCGAAGGCAAAGGGCGTACCACCACACTCGGACGCGGCGGCAGCGACTACACAGCCGCCCTGTTGGCCGAAGCGCTACATGCGGCGCGTGTCGATATCTGGACGGATGTTCCGGGCATCTATACCACCGATCCTCGCGTGGTGCCTGCCGCCCAGCGTATCGATGAAATCGCCTTTGAAGAGGCGGCGGAAATGGCCACCTTCGGCGCGAAAGTGCTGCATCCGGCTACCCTGCTGCCGGCGGTGCGCAGCGATATCCCGGTCTTCGTTGGCTCCAGTAAAGATCCGAAAGCGGGCGGCACGCTGGTTTGTAACAAAACGCAGAATCCACCGCTGTTCCGCGCGCTGGCGCTGCGTCGTAAGCAGACGCTGCTGACCCTGCACAGCCTGAATATGCTGCACTCGCGCGGTTTCCTGGCTGAAGTGTTCGGCATTCTGGCGCGCCATAATATCTCCGTAGATTTGATCACCACCTCTGAAGTGAGCGTGGCGCTGACGCTGGACACCACCGGTTCCACCTCCACCGGCGATACGCTGCTGACGCAGTCGCTGCTAATGGAACTGTCGGCCTTGTGTCGGGTGGAAGTGGAAGAAGGTCTCGCGCTGGTCGCGTTGATTGGTAACGATCTGTCGAAAGCCTGCGGTGTCGGCAAAGAGGTGTTCGGCGTACTGGAACCGTTCAATATCCGCATGATTTGCTATGGCGCTTCCAGCCATAACCTCTGTTTCCTGGTGCCTGGCACCGAAGCAGAACAGGTGGTACAGAAACTGCACCATAATTTGTTTGAGTGAGACAGGCCTGAATGCCGGATGGCGATGAAACGCCTTATCCGGCCTGGAGGCCAGCCGGTGTCGGCCCGATAAGCGTGAGCATCATCGGGCAACACAGTCATGACATCACCGTCTCGTAAAGCAGTCGATCCAGTGCCTTCACGTCGCCTTCGCGGCTATCCGGTAACGTTGGCGGGATTTCGCCTCGCGCCAGTTCGGCGTGGATAAACGCATGCAGAAGCGGACGACGCGGACCATACTCCGCCTCCCCAGCCCGCTGTTTGCGCACCAGCAGTTCATCTATTTCCTGACGTAACGGCGCATCCAGATCGCTTCCCGCCAGCAGTTCGGCAAACCGCATGGGCGGAACGCCTTTTCCTGCTTCAACCCAACGCACCGCCAACAGCGGACGCAGGACGTAGAAGTACTTTTTCAGACGCACCGTTTCCCCCTGCAAGTAGCCGCGAAAGTTTTTTCGCGCCATCGAGTAGTAGTGCCAGCGCGCACGAAGCGGAGAAAACCACTGCGGTATCATCGCTTTAAGCGCACTGACCGTAGCATCATCCTGCTGATAAACCACCGGGGAATCCAGCCACTCGATCAGCGTTGGGTTAGCGCCCTTCAGCAGACCCAGCGCTTTACGCCACTCCCAGCCGCACACATCCAGCTCATCGTCGATTGGCAGCTCGATGACGTCACGCGGCGCATCAACCCGCAAATACCACTCCGGCGGATGAACATACAAAAACCGCACATCGTAATCGCTATCCGTCGAGGCAAATCCCCAGCCACGACTCCCCGATTCGCAGGCATACAGCACCCTGACGCCGTAGCGGGTTTCTATCTCTTTGAGCTGCCGCATGACCCGTTCGCACATTGCGGCACTCACTGCATTTTTGGTCATCTTCTTTTATCCTTTTACACACACCACCTGTCGTAGCGTATGCACAATTTCTACCAGCGAAGACTGCGCCGCCATCACGGCATCAATGTCTTTGTAGGCCAGCGGAATTTCATCAATCACCTCGCTGTCTTTACGGCATTCAACGTGGGCCGTCGCGCGGATCTGATCCGCTACGGTAAAGCGTTTTTTAGCCGCCGTTCGGCTCATGGTTCTTCCCGCACCATGACTGCATGAACAAAAGCTCTCTTCATTTCCCAACCCGCGCACAATGAAACTTTTCGCCCCCATCGATCCGGGGATGATCCCCATCTGGCCTTTTTGTGCGGAAACGGCACCTTTACGCGTTACCAGCACCTCTTCACCAAAATGACGCTCTTTTTGCACGTAGTTATGGTGGCAATTCACTGCTTCTTGTTGCGTGATAAACGGTTTACTCACGCTACGCGACAGCGCGGCCAGCACGCGGGACATCATGACCTCCCGGTTTTGTCGGGCAAAATCCTGCGCCCATTCCACCGCTTCAATGTAGTCGTTGTAGTGCCGACTCCCTTCCTGGAAATACGCCAGGTTTCGGTCAGGCAAATTCGCGATATGTTGTTGCATATCCTGCTGCGCCAGCGTGATAAAGACGTTGCCGATGGCATTCCCCACACCACGCGAACCACTGTGCAACATCACCCAGACGCGCTGCTGCTCATCCAGACACACTTCAATGAAGTGATTACCGGTTCCCAACGTTCCGAGATGCTTATAGTTATTGGTTTTCAGCAGCGAGGGATACTTGTCAGTCAGGCGCGTAAAGCGCGGTGCCAATGTCCCCCAGTGAGTACTCACCTCCTCTGGCGGCGTGTCCCACGCCCCTTTATCGCGACGGGATCGCGTATTGGTTCGCCCGTGGGGAACGGCCTGCTCAATCGCGCTCCGCAACCCGCTGAGGTTATCCGGCAGATCGCCAGCCAGCAGCGAGGTACGTACCGCAATCATCCCACAGCCGATGTCCACCCCCACTGCTGCCGGAATAATCGCTCCTTTGGTCGGGATCACGCTGCCAATCGTTGACCCTTTCCCCAGATGCACATCCGGCATGACCGCCAGGTGTTTAAAAATAAATGGCATCTTCGCCGTGTTCAGCAGTTGCTGGCGTGCCTCGGGTTCCACCGGGACGCCGTGCGTCCACATTTTCACCGGCGCCGCGTTCTGCGACGTCAACAGCGCATAGTCGTGATGTGCCATGTTTCTTATCCTTTAATGTTCACTAAGCCGTGCAGAACCTGGTCCAGGCCACCGAATACCGAGATTTTATCGATACGCTCTGCCACTCTTTCGAGGGTTTCCAGCTCTTTTAAACGCAAAGCCACCGGGTTGTTTTCCATCACTTTCGCCGTATTCAACAACGAGCGCGTCGCTGCCGTTTCTTCACGACGGCGGATCACATTGGCCTGGGCCGATTTTTCCGCTTCAACCAGACGGGACAGAATCGTTTTCATATCCCCCGGCAACACAATATCCTTCACACCCAGCGACGCCACGTCGATACCATATGGCGCCATCCGGTCTTTCACCTGCGCGCTGACCACCTCATCAATTACCTGTTTATCTTCCAGCAACTCATCGAGCGTGCGCGTCCCGACGGCCTCACGCAGCGCGAACTGCAGTTCGCGGTACAGATGATCGAGCGGTTTAGTGAGCTGTGCAAACGCCTGCAACACATCGCGGTAACGCCAGTTCGCCGCGAGGTTCAGGCGCAGATTGACCTTATCTTTGGTCAAAATTTCCTGACCGCCTACTTCCAGCACCTGCAAACGGGTATCCACCACTTCGGCGTCAACCAGATGATTCACTTTCCAGTACGCCGTCAGACCCGGCGGCAGCAGTGCCTGCGTCTCGCCATCAATTTTCAACACTCCGGCGTGCCAGGCAGGAACCTGTACGGTAAGCATCGCTTCACGACCTTTTACCGCGCCGCTACGTCGCGGTTGCAGAACCGCATTCATGACCTCAGCAGGCACCTGAACCTGACGCGTATCCATCCGTACCAGTTTCAACGCCTCGTCGGCCCGCCAGTACAAACGGCGCGTTGACGGAGGCAGGATCTCCTGCAACACCTCATTCATGTATAACGCGCCCGCTTCGCTGTCGTTAAGATCAACGGCCAGGGCATAACGTGATACCCAGTCTGGCTGAAAGCGGCGTAAATAATTCGCCAGCGCTTCCGGCACTTCGCTGCCGTCCAGATTAACCACCAGCACCTCTGGCGTGTTGAACCACGGCAGACGGTGTTCACCCGCCTCCAGAACCTGATAGTAGTCGCCGTTTTTGGCTAACAGACCTAATTGCCCTTTACGGATCGTGATTTTCTTCGTCATTTTTCTTTTTTCCTTATCAAGTCAGGTGCGGGTGCGGAGGCGAGGCCACAGGGGAATTCCCTTTTGCCTGCGGCGCGGCATCGTGACCGGCGACCTGTTTTGGGGCCTGTTAACTGCGCAGTGCCCGTTTTTATTTCTTTGATTAACAACCAGTTTCATTGGGAGAATGAATCGGGAATCGAACCCATTGTTCAGGTGTCATCGGTTGACGGAACACCTCCGGAATACAGCCTCAGCCGTTCCTGATGTGCCGGCGGGGTTTAACCCCCTGCGTTTTCAACGTGTTGACGAGAGGGTTATTGCCAGAAGCGTGCCAGAACGAAAAAAAAACGAAATTATTTTTTAGTTAATTGATTAGTAAGGAATTAATCTTCACCATCAAAAATGATGATTGCAGACGTCTCGCCTGTTTTTTATCCTTACCTATCGAACTTTATCTTTTGGGATAAGCATGAAAAAGCGACGGGTGGTGATTGGTGTACTGGGCACGGTGCTGGATAAACGCGGCAAACGGGCAAACCGGTTAAAGAAATGGCGGCCCACGGTCGGACTGTGCCAACAGCCGGATTTCCCGATCGATCGGCTGGAGCTTATCCACCAGCCACGCGATGCCGGGATGTGTCAGCAGTTAGCGGAAGATATTAGCCTGCTCTCTCCACATACTGAGGTTCGTCCACATGCCATCCCCATTACCGATCCCTGGGATTTCGAAGAGGTCTACGCCGCGTTCCTCGACTTTGCTACTCATTACACTTTCGATACCGAGAATGAAGAGTATCTGGTGCACATCACTACCGGCACTCATGTGGCGCAAATTTGCTGGTTCCTGCTGACGGAAGCCCGCTATCTGCCCGCCAGCCTTCTGCAAACCGGACCCGCACCGAAGGGCGCTCCGCAGGAGGATGTTGCCGTTGGCACCTGCTCGGTGATCGATCTTGATCTAAGCCGCTATGCCACACTCACCAGTCGCTTTCAGCGTGAGCAGCAACAATCGATCTCCTTCCTCAAAGGCGGTATCGAGACGCGCAATGCCACGTTCAATAAACTGATTGACCGTATTGAGCGCGTTGCCTTGCGCTCTGGCGATCCTATCCTGCTCACTGGCCCCACCGGTGCGGGGAAATCCTTCCTCGCAAAACGGATTTTTCAGCTTCGTCAGTCACGGCATCTGGTGGGTGGAAAACTGGTGGCAGTGAACTGCGCGACGCTGCGCGGCGATAACGCCATGTCGACGCTGTTTGGTCATGTGAAAGGTGCGTTTACGGGCGCACTGTCGTCACGAACGGGACTGTTACGTGAAGCCGACGGCGGGGTGCTGTTTCTGGATGAGATCGCGGAACTGGGGCTGGATGAACAGGCCATGCTACTGAAAGCGATCGAGGAGAAAACCTTCTTCCCGTTTGGCTCAGATAAAGAGGTGTACAGCGATTTCCAGTTGATAGCCGGAACCCATCGCGATATGCCGCAGTGGGTCGCCGAAGGGCGTTTTCGCGAAGATCTCTACGCACGGATAAACATGTGGCGCTTTGCCCTGCCCGGCCTTGCACAGCGGCGTGAAGACATCGCCCCTAACGTGGAGTATGAGCTGCAACGCTTCTCCCGCAGCCGACAGAATCAGATTCGTTTTGATAAGGAGGCGCGTGAACGCTATCTGGCGTTTGCCTGTTCACCTCAGGCGCAGTGGCGCGGCAATTTCCGCGAACTGAGTTCCTCCGTCGCGCGAATGGCGACGCTGGCCGAGCAAGGACGTATCACGCAGGCCCTTGTCGACGAAGAGATTGCGCTTTTGCAGGAGAGCTGGGGAGAGGCGCCGTCGCAACCGGAACTGGAGATGGAACTCGACCTCTTTGACCGCCGCCAACTGGAAACCGTGCTTGAGGTCTGTCGTCGCAGCGCATCGTTGTCCGAAGCCGGACGTGAACTCTTCGCCGTCTCACGACAAAAGAAAGCCAATCCCAACGATGCCGACCGTCTGCGTAAGTACCTGGCTCGGTTTGGTCTGAGCTGGGAAAATCTCAAAGTCAGAACATAAGCATAATTTGTTTGAATAATACCTCTTCACACGATACACAATAATGATGGTTGGGCTCGATCCCAACCCGTTAATAACAAGCAAACACAACATACGTGCAAGGAAAACAACATGCTCGCCACTCTCACCAGGCTGTTCCCGTTATGGGCGCTGCTGCTCTCTGCTATTGCGTATTACACGCCATCCACCTTTACGCCTGTCGGCCCGTGGGTGACGACATTGTTGATGCTGATTATGTTCGGCATGGGCGTCCACCTGAAAGTGGATGATTTTAAACGTGTGCTCTCACGCCCGGCACCGGTTGCGGCGGGAATTTTCCTGCACTATCTGGTGATGCCGCTGGCGGCCTGGGTACTGGCGATGGCATTTAACATGCCGCCGGAACTCTCCGCCGGGATGGTGCTGGTCGGAAGCGTCGCCAGCGGCACGGCATCTAACGTCATGATCTATCTGGCGAAAGGCGATGTCGCACTCTCGGTAACGATCTCTTCCGTCTCCACTCTGGTGGGCGTGGTCGCCACACCACTGCTGACGCGTCTGTATGTCGATGCGCACATTCAGGTGGATGTGATGGGGATGCTGCTCAGCATCCTGCAAATTGTGGTGATCCCAATTGCGCTGGGCCTGGTGATCCATCATCTGTTCCCGCGCGTCGTGAAGGCAGTTGAACCTTACCTGCCCGCCTTTTCGATGGTCTGCATTCTGGCGATCATCAGCGCAGTGGTTGCCGGTTCCGCCGCGCATATCGCGTCCGTCGGCTTCGTGGTGATTATCGCGGTGATCCTGCACAACACCATCGGCCTGCTCGGCGGTTACTGGGGCGGGCGCTTGTTTGGCTTTGACGAGTCAACCTGCCGCACGCTGGCGATCGAGGTGGGAATGCAAAACTCCGGTCTCGCCGCCGCGCTGGGTAAAATCTACTTCGGCCCGCTCGCGGCCCTCCCCGGCGCACTGTTCTCGGTCTGGCACAACCTTTCCGGCTCTCTGCTGGCGGGGTACTGGTCCGGTAAACCGATTGATGAACAGCAGAGTGCTGTCAAAGAAAATTGATCCCCTGCGAATGGGGGATTTCCCCCATTCCTTGCCTTCCTTGTTTGAACCTCATCACAAAACAACAAACATCAACACAAAACAAAAATATAATTAATACCTTTATTTTCAATTAATTATTATAAATTTATTATTTTATAGAGAGCTGGATTCGTTCTTTTAATGTTGCTTTATTTTGTTTTGCTTGGGAATATGATTCCACTACAACACAGATAACCCCCTACCCTATCTTTTCTTTGAGGCCGCTATGAAAAAAATTGCGATTATTGGAAGCAGTGGAGGCAACCTCTACAACCTGGGTGGCGCTGAGCCAGAGAAGTTACTCCAGGAGATTTATCAGCAGTGTGAAGCCGCGGGTGTCACCGTCGCTGCCGTGCAGTTCATTGCAGCAGAGGCGTCGATGGATGTCGCCAAACCTGACACCCCAGCAGCCGTCTATGCCTTAACCACAGAAAACAACACAAAACCACAACGTATCTTCCAGGGCAAACTCTCCGAGGTGAATGCCTCCGTCGTTGAGAGCGATCGCCAGATAGCCGGGATGATCCGCAGCGGTGAGATCGACGGTATCGTAGTGATGAGCGCCGATCCGGTAAAAGCTAACCAGGCCGTTTTTGATGCCGCCGTAGAAATGAAAACCCCGATTGTCGGCACCGGCGGCACCTCGATGGCGCTGGTCGCCGCAAAGGGCGCCAATGTGGTCGCCACCTCAGGCACCACGGGGACCACCAGCCGCACTCGCGCGGTCTCTTTCGTCGCCTCGCTGTGTAAATACTGGGGTATCAAATACAAACCCCAGTTGGGCAGCGCGTCGCCTGCACAAGGCGGTTCCGGAAAGAGTCTGCTTAAGCGCTTTAACATCCGCAGCATCATGATCCCGGCGCTGCCAGGCTTTATCGCGATGGCGATCGTACTCGCCCTGAGCCACATCCCCGGACTGGAAAAACTCAACGATATCTTTGAAATCCTGCTGAAGGGTCTGCCGGTGCTGGTTGCCGTGCTGGCGGCAAAACAGATCTCCGAACTCGATGAAGTCTCCATTGTGGCCGGGGTCGTCGCCGGGGTGCTTTCCGTTGAAGGCGGCCTGATCGGGGGGATTATCGGCGGTCTGATGGCCGGGATTTTTGTGCGCTGGTTGTTTGAGCTGTGCCTGAACTGGCGTTTCCCGATGACCACCGTCAACATCGTTGCTGGCGGGATTTCGGGTCTGGCTGCTGGCCTGATCATGCATTATCTGCTGAGTCCCCTGGCGCTCTCCGCCGGTAACTACATCAAGCTGGCTATCGAAAGCACGCTGGCATTCAGTCCGATTCTTGCCGGGCTGCTGGCCGGTCTGGTGATCTGGCCCGCGATTCTGGGTGGTGTCTATCACGCGGTCATTCTACCGCTGGTGCTGCTGGAGATGGAGAAATCCGGCGTCAGCTTCCTCGGCGCTGTGGATATGGTGGGTCTGGTGATGGTTGCTGCCGGCATCAACCTGGCTAACGTCATCGCACCACGCGAAAAAAGCGAAGCGGCCGTCGCCACACCAGGCCTGCTTATCAACCTGGGCTTCGGAACGTTTGTGGAATCCGCCTACCCCTTCATGTTCGCCAACAAAATCGTCTTTGGTTCCGCCATCTTTTGGGCCGGAATGGGCGGCATGATGCTCGGCTTCTTTAACGTCAAAGGGGTGGCCTACGTCCCGGCGTTCGCCTCACCGTTCTTATCCAGCAACGCATTACAGATGGCGATTGTGATGGTCACTGTCATGGCAATGACCTGTATCACCACCATCATTGCGAACCGTTTTAAGGCTGTCGTACAGAGTGAATCTGTGGCGTCTGCCCGTTAATAAATGCACCAACACCAGAGGTACACCATGTTTAAAGGCGATATGAATAAAAAACGCGCCAAAGCGTTACAGAAAGTGAAAGATGCCATCGCGCTGCACGGCGGGCAAACCATCCTCAGCACGGGGATCACCGGCGACGATGCGCGCCTGGCAAAAGCGGTCTGTGAGGCAGGCGTGAAACTGCTCGAGCCGAACCATCCTGCGCTGGCGCTGGCGCGCGGACACAAAGGGGTGAGTAACATGCACGCGGCGGAGCAAATCCGCCACGAAATCACCAACGGTCAGATGGCAGAAGCTGTGCACGGCGTGCGTAATGTGGTCCCGGACGACATCTTCATCACCGTGGGCATTGCGGGCGGGTTTACCGAAACGCTGCCCGTCCCGCTCAGCGAAACAGAGATTCTGGAGATTGCCCGCGCCGGAGCTGACGGTTTACATACCCATAAATCAGACTGGGACGACCTGCAGGACATCGTCAACCTCGCCCATCAGTATGGCCTGACCGTGGATGCCTACATTGGTCATCCGGATGATTTGCATACCTTCGGTATTCCGGCACGCACCCCGGAAGAGGTCGCCAGCGTAGCGAAACGTATGCAGGAGATTGGCGTCGATATGATCGGCCTGATGACCGGCATGAGCTATGAAGGCGTGGCGGCAGGCGATATCCCGCAGATGATTAAAGACCGTCTTCGGGCGCTGGTTGGCGCGGTGGACGTCCCGACGCTGGCGGAAGGAGGCATTAACCTCGCCAATGCCAAAGCGTTTAAGGACACCGGGGTTAATATCCTGGTCGTCGGTACGGCAATCGACAATATGGTCTGCAATGCCGCCAAAGAGGCCGTGACCCCGTTTATCGCTCATGCCTAACGACAGAGAACAATAATGCTACTGGTTACCGATCTGGATGGAACATTGCTGACGTCGCAGAAAACTATCACGCCACGCACACGTCAGGCGCTGGTTGACTTTCGTCAGCGCAGCGGTCTGCTGGCCGCCTGTTCCGCCAGACCGGTCTCCTCAATGGCGCGCCTGTTACAACAGCAGCAGGTTGAGACACTGTTTGACTGGTGCGCAGGCTTCAACGGTGGACAGATCCTTGAGCTGGCGTCGCAGCGCATTCTGCATTCTGCGGCCCTTACCCGGATGGATCTCAGAGAGATTGACCGCCATATTTCGCTGTCCCGTTATCCTCACCATTTTTTTACTGCCCAGGCGATTTATCACCGCGACGATCGCCTTATCGCCCCGTGGACATCCTATGAGGCCAGTTTATTTGCGTTACCGCTTATTAGCGCCGCACCAGGGAATATCTTTAATCGTCGCGATATATTTAAAATTACGCTGGTCGCAGAACACGCCAGGATCGACGATCTCTGTCGGGAAATAAGTCGTCAGTTACCCAATGACTATAAGGCGACAATCACCGGTGGGAATTATATTGATATTCAACGTAGCGAAATAAATAAAGGCTATGCGCTAAATGAAATCGCCCGCCAATTAAATCTGCCAACCACTGAGATTGCCGCCATTGGCGATCAACAGAATGACATCAGCATGTTCGCCGTTGCCGGGTTCGGCATCGCAATGGGCAACGCGCCAGATAGCGTGAAACATCAGGCGCGGTATGTAACCACCACCAATGATGATGAGGGTATCGTCTGCGCGCTGGAGTGGTTGCGTTGCTCTGCGCATCCAGTTACCATGCGGCAAAGTTCGACCCTGGCGGAAAATAATGAACCCGATTAAAAGAAGAAAGCATATTCTTGATGAATTAAACAAGTTCGGTGAAGTGACCGTTATTAAATTATCAGAAACGCTGAACGTGACCTCGGAAACCATTCGCCGCGATCTCTCTTTGCTGGAGTCTGAAGGTCAAATCACCAAAATTCACGGTGGCGCGGTCAAAAAACAGGTTGTTCAGGAAGATGCATTTGGCGCGAGAATTGATGCCCATCGCGAAGAAAAAATGGCGATTGGCAAAGTGGCGGCGGGAATGGTCAGCGAGCGCGATACGCTATTTATTGATTCCTGTACCACGAATCTTATTCTTGCCGAACACTTACCCCCTCTCGCGTTTTCCGTTATTACCAATTCCGCCTTAATTGCCGATAAAATAAAAGAGCATAATCTCCAGGCGCGAGTCTATGTCTTAGGCGGTGAATACGATTACCATTTCCGCGCCAATCTGGGCGTCTCTGTGTGCCAGCAGATTAATGCGATTCACGCTGATATTTGCTTTATCGGTGCGGGTGGCATTTCGCCGCAGCATGGTGTACTCGTGAAGAGCTTTGACGAGGCATACGTTGCCAAAGCGATGATTGCGATGAGTAAAAAATCCGTGATTCTCGCTGACCATACTAAATTTGGTCAGGACGGCGTGATGTGTATCGCGACTCTCAAAGAGATCGATTACGTCATTACGGATAAGGGATTTAAAACAACGGGTTATACACAACAGGATTTCGCCGGAAAACTGCGTATTGCTGACTGAGCGCTATCCGCCCGAGGCGTATTGCCGTACACTGAAATCACCAGGCAGACAGAGGGCACCCGTATGGCACTCCCCCGCATTACCCAAAAAGAGATGACCGAGCGCGAACAGCGCGAACTGAAAACGTTGCTGGATCGCGCCCGTATCGCGCATGGTCGTCAATTGACCAACGCAGAGACTAACAGCGTGAAGAAAGAGTACATTGATAAGCTGATGGTCTTGCGCGAAGCCGAGGCAAAAAAAGCCCGCCAGTTGAAGAAAAAGCAGGCTTATAAACCGGATGCTGAAGCCTCTTTTTCCTGGTCTGCGAATACGCCAACGCGCGGCAGACGTTAACGTCCTTTCTTCTTACGCCCTGGCGAGGTAAAGCGTTTGCCGTTTGCCGCCGGGCGCGCTTTCTCTTTGTTCGCCGTCTTTTCGATTTTCACCACCGGACGCTTGATTCCCGCGGTTTTCGGCTTCGCTTTCGCCTTCGGTTTCGCTTCTGAAGAAGAGTTTTCGATAAGCTTAAACAGCGTAATTAGCTCATCATCCGTCAGGTCACGCCATTCTCCCAGTGGCAGACCGGACAGGCCAACGTTCATGATGCGCGTGCGTTCAAGCTTCACCACTTCATAACCGAAATGTTCGCACATGCGGCGGATCTGACGGTTCAGCCCCTGAATCAGGGTAATCCGGAATACAAACGGCGCCTCTTTCTTCACCTTACATTTTTTGGTGACAGTACCCAGAATCGGCACGCCGGCACTCATCCCACGAATAAACTCATCCGTAACCGGTTTGTCGACCGTGACCAGATACTCTTTTTCATGATCGTTACCGGCACGCAGGATCTTATTCACCAGATCGCCGTGGTTGGTCAGGAAGATCAGTCCCTGGGAATCTTTATCCAGACGGCCAATCGGGAATACGCGCTTGCTGTGGTTAACGAAATCAACAATATTGTCGCGCTCGCTGTCTTCGGTGGTGCTCACGATCCCCACCGGCTTGTTCAGCGCGATAAAGACCAGATCTTCCGCTTCACGCGGCTCAATCAACCGACCATTCACCTTCACGACGTCGCCAGGCATCACCTGGTCGCCAATGGTGGCGCGTTTGCCATTAATGAAGACATTCCCTTGCTCAATGAAGCGATCCGCTTCGCGGCGCGAGCAGATTCCGCTTTCACTAATGTATTTGTTGAGTCGTGTTGATGAGTCGGGCAGCATAATTTCTCCGTTGTACACTTCATCCTTCAGGCTGTCTCTGCGTTGGCTGCCAGATTACTCGTCTCATCCATGAGACTCGCCCTGACGGGCCGTCGCTTCGCAACGTTCAAATCTGTTCCTGACAGATTTGTCACTCACCCCAGTCACATCGTTATCTATGCTCCTGAGGATTCGCTCCCTTGCCGCCTTGATACATCCTGAATGCTTTGCGTAATAAATGCGGAATATACCCTACCTTGCTGGCGATAAAAAATAATCGTGCAAAATGGCCTCAGCGCTATTTGTGATCCGCCACACCTTTCGACACAAAAGTGTCTCCGATCTTTACGTGCAATTTTGTTGAATGAAAATTAACAGAATCAAGACATTAGGATTATGTGCACATCTGTGCCAACAACGAGCGCTCCGCACATCATATGTGCAACATTAATCGCCAGCTCATGACGCACAAAGAAGAGAAAATCGCTTTGAACTCCCCCTTTTATGAGGTTATATCAGATCAAGAGGGCAGATTGGTGATTTGCACAAATGTGCAGGAGTCTACAAATGGCGATGGAAAACAGTGATGATATCCGCCTGATCGTAAAAATAGCGCAGCTCTATTACGAACAGGATATGACACAAGCGCAGATCGCCCGTGAACTGGGGATTTATCGCACCACCATTAGCCGCCTGCTGAAACGCGGTCGTGAACAGGGCATCGTCACTATCGCCATCAACTACGATTACAACGAAAACCTGTGGCTGGAACAGCAGCTTAAACAACGATTCGGCCTCAAAGAAGCGGTGGTGATCACCTGCGACAACGAGCAGGAAGAGGAACAACTTGCCATGATGGGCGTGCACGGCGCGCAGTTGCTGGAACGTTTACTGGAACCCGGCGACATCATTGGTTTTTCCTGGGGACGCGCAGTACGCGCACTGGTCGAAGGGTTGTCGCCAGCCAGCCAGTCACGCCAGCTGATCTGCGTGCCGATTATCGGCGGGCCATCCGGGAAGCTCGAGAGCCGCTATCACGTCAATACGCTGACCTACGGCGCGGCGGCAAAGCTGAAAGGCGAATCACATCTGGCTGATTTTCCGGCACTGCTGGAAAATCCATTGATTCGCAACGGTATTATGCAGTCCCAGCACTTTAATTCGATTTCTGCCTACTGGGACAATCTGGATGTTGCGCTGGTAGGGATCGGCTCTCCGGCAATTCGCGACGGTGCAAACTGGCATGCCTTTTACGGCAGCGAAGAGAGTGACGACCTGCATGCCCGGCAGGTTGCCGGAGACATTTGCTCGCGCTTTTACGATATTAACGGCGTGACGGTGGAGACCACGATGAGCGAAAAAACGCTCTCCATCGAAACCAACAAATTAAAGCAAGCGCGTTATTCCATCGGCATCGCAATGGGTGAAGAAAAGCTTAGCGGCATTCTCGGCGCATTACGTGGAAACTATATTAATGCGCTGGTCACTAATAGCCATACCGCTGAATTATTGTTGAAGTAAATATAAACATCTTGATCCTGACGTAATTTATTTTATGCAGGATCCCCTTCTCTGAATTTGGGAGTTAATTATGCAAACGTGGTTAAATCTACAGGATAAAGTCATTATTGTAACCGGCGGCGCATCCGGAATTGGCTTAGCCATTGTCGAAGAATTATTATCACAAGGCGCGAATGTCCAGATGGCGGATATTCATGGCGGCGAAGCAAAGCATGAAGGTAATAACGACTATCACTTCTGGCCGACAGATATTTCCAGCGCCAAAGAGGTTAATCACACCGTGGATGAAATCATCCAGCGCTTTGGTCGTATTGACGGTCTGGTCAATAACGCTGGCGTTAACTTTCCCCGCCTGTTGGTCGATGAAAAAGCGCCTGCAGGAAAGTATGAATTAAACGAAGCCGCGTTTGAAAAAATGGTCAATATCAACCAGAAAGGCGTGTTTTTAATGTCACAGTCAGTGGCGCGCCAGATGGTGAAACAGCGTAACGGCGTTATCGTCAACGTCTCTTCGGAAAGCGGGCTGGAAGGGTCAGAAGGCCAGAGCTGCTATGCCGCAACGAAGGCGGCGCTGAATAGCTTCACCCGTTCCTGGTCAAAAGAGCTGGGTAAACACGGCATTCGCGTGGTCGGCATTGCTCCCGGGATTCTGGAAAAAACGGGACTGCGCACGCCGGAATATGAAGAAGCGCTGGCCTGGACCCGCAATATCACCGTTGATCAGCTGCGTGAAGGCTATAGCAAGAACGCGATTCCGATTGGCCGTTCGGGACGCCTGAGCGAAGTTGCTGATTTCGTTTGTTATCTTCTGTCTGAACGTGCAAGCTACATTACCGGAGTAACCACTAACATTGCGGGCGGAAAAACGCGCGGCTAAGGAGGCGTTATGGTCCATGCAATCTTCTGTGCTCACGGCAAACTAGCCTGCGCCATGCTGGAATCGGTGCACATGGTCTACGGTGACGCCAACGTTGAGGCGGTCGCCTTTGTCCCCGGCGAGAACGCCAGCGACATCGTCACAAAGCTGGAAAAGTTAGTGAGTGCTCACACTGATAGCGAATGGCTGATTGCCGTAGACCTGCAGTGCGGCAGTCCGTGGAACGCCGCGGCAACGCTGGCGATGCGCAATCCGGCCATCCGGGTGATCAGCGGCCTTTCCCTGCCGCTGGCGCTGGAACTGGTAGATAACCAGAGCAGTATGAATGTGGATGAATTGTGCGAACACCTGACGACCATTGCACAACAAACCTGCGTGGTCTGGCAGCATCTGGAAACGACCGAAGAGGATTTCTGATGAATATTACCCTTGCCCGTATTGATGACCGCTTGATCCACGGTCAGGTCACCACCGTCTGGTCGAAGGTGGCGAATGCCCAGCGGATTATTATCTGTAATGACGACGTTTATAATGATGAAGTGCGCCGGACATTATTACGCCAGGCCGCCCCACCGGGAATGAAGGTCAACGTGGTGAATATCGAAAAAGCCGTCGCGGTTTATCATAATCCACAGTATCAGGACGAGACTGTATTTTATTTATTTACCCGCCCACAGGATGCGCTGGCGATGGTCAAACAGGGCGTAAAAATTGCCACCTTAAATATTGGCGGCATGGCCTGGCGACCGGGTAAAAAACAATTAACCAAAGCCGTATCCTTAGATGACGATGATATTAATGCGTTTCGCGAACTGGATAAATTTGGCGTCACCCTGGATTTACGCGTGGTCGCCTCCGATCCCTCCATTAATATTCTCGAAAAAATAAAAGAACAGTCGTTCGCGGAATAAATAAAAGCGCCTGTATTTATTACACAGTCATTCTGGAAGCATCACGGCGGCAAATGAGTGAATCCACAGGAACATAAATAACGATGTGACTGGGGGTGAGTCACAAATCTGTCGGGAACAGATTTGAACGTTGCGAAGCGACGGCCCGTCAGGGCGAGTCTCATGGATGAGACGAGTCATTCAGCCAACAAAGAGGCAGCCTGAAGGACGACGTGTAAATGCGTTAACAGGCAGGGATGTTCACATTTTAAGGTGACCTATTATGGAAATCAGTACCCTACAAATTATCGCCATATTTATATTTTCCTGTATTGCCGGAATGGGCAGCGTGCTGGATGAATTTCAGACCCACCGCCCGCTCATTGCCTGTACGGTTATCGGCCTGATCCTCGGTGATTTAAAAACCGGGGTGATGCTCGGCGGAACGCTGGAGCTGATCGCGCTTGGCTGGATGAACGTTGGTGCCGCGCAATCTCCGGACTCCGCGCTCGCCAGTATTATCTCCGCCATTCTGGTTATCGTCGGGCAACAGAGCATCGCGACCGGTATCGCTATCGCGCTGCCGGTCGCGGCGGCAGGCCAGGTCCTGACCGTCTTCGCCCGGACTATCACCGTGGTGTTCCAGCATGCGGCGGATAAGGCCGCAGAAGATGCGCGTTTTCGCACCATCGACATCCTCCATGTCTCTGCGCTGGGCGTCCAGGCGTTACGCGTCGCCATTCCGGCGTTAATTGTCTCGTTGTTTGTCAGTGCAGATATGGTCAGCAATATGCTCAACGCCATCCCGGAATTCGTCACTCGCGGCCTGCAGATTGCCGGTGGCTTTATCGTGGTGGTCGGTTACGCCATGGTGCTGCGCATGATGGGCGTGAAGTACCTGATGCCCTTCTTCTTCCTCGGTTTTATCGCCGGTGGTTACCTCGACCTGAGTCTGCTGGCCTTTGGCGGCGTCGGCGCGATTATTGCGCTGGTCTATATCCAGTTGAACCCACAGTGGCGTAAGGCCGAACCGCAGACGCAGACCTCCTCCTCCACCGCTCTTGACCAGCTTGATGACTAACGGAGCCCATCATGGAACAGAAAAAACTGACCAAATCTGACCTGTTTAGCATGTTTGTTCGCTCCAACCTGCAGCAGGCGTCTTTCAACTTTGAACGTATTCATGGGCTGGGTTTTTGCTACGACATGATCCCCGCCATCAAGCGCCTGTACCCGCTGAAAGAAGATCAGGTGGCGGCACTCAAGCGTCATCTGGTGTTCTTCAACACCACGCCCGCGGTGTGCGGCCCGGTGATTGGCGTTACCGCCGCGATGGAAGAGGCGCGAGCGAACGGGGCGGAAATCGATGATGGCGCGATCAACGGCATCAAAGTCGGTTTGATGGGGCCGTTGGCGGGCGTTGGCGACCCGTTAGTCTGGGGCACGTTGCGACCGATCACCGCCGCGCTCGGCGCGTCGCTGGCGTTGTCCGGCAACGTGCTCGGCCCGCTGCTGTTCTTCTTTATTTTCAACGCAGTCCGTCTGGCGATGAAATGGTACGGCCTGCAAATTGGCTTCAACAAAGGGGTCAACATCGTCAGTGACATGGGCGGCAACCTGCTGCAAAAACTGACCGAAGGCGCATCGATTCTCGGCCTGTTTGTGATGGGGGTGCTGGTCACCAAGTGGACCAGCATCAACGTGCCACTGGTGGTATCGCAAACCCCCGGCGCGGACGGCGGCACCGTCACGATGACCGTGCAGAACATCCTCGATCAGCTCTGCCCCGGCCTGCTGGCGCTGGGCCTGACGATGCTGATGGTCCGTTTGCTCAACAAGAAAATTAACCCGGTATGGCTGATCTTCGCCCTGTTTGGCCTGGGGATTATGGGTAAGGCACTGGGCTTCCTGTCCTGATTTTTTCGCCCCGGTGGTCAGCCGGGGCTATCGCTCAACATGAGGTGGAATATATGTTAACAACAGCTCTGCGCCTTTATGGCAAACGCGACCTGCGCCTGGAAACGTTCGAACTTCCAGAGATGCAGGACGATGAAATTCTGGCTACCGTGGTCACCGACAGCCTGTGCCTCTCTTCCTGGAAAGAGGCTAATCAGGGTGAGGATCATAAAAAGGTGCCGGACGATGTAGCGACCCACCCAATCATCATCGGCCACGAGTTCTGCGGCGATATTATCGCCGTGGGGAAAAAGTGGCAGCACAAGTTCCAGCCCGGCCAGCGCTATGTGATTCAGGCGAACCTGCAACTGGCGGATCGCCCGGATTGCCCCGGTTACTCCTTCCCGTGGGTAGGCGGCGAAGCCACACACGTCGTGATCCCCAATGTGGTGATGGAACAGGACTGCCTGCTGGCTTACGAAGGCGAAACGTACTTTGAAGGATCGCTGGTCGAGCCGCTCTCCTGCGTGATCGGCGCATTCAACGCCAACTATCACCTGCAGGAAGGCACCTATAACCACAACATGGGGATTCGTCCACAGGGTCGCACGCTGATCCTCGGCGGGACGGGGCCAATGGGGCTGCTGGCGATCGACTACGCGCTGCATGGCCCGATCAACCCGGCGTTACTGGTGGTGACCGATACTAACCACGACAAGCTGAGCTATGCCCGTAAACACTATCCTTCTGAACCACAAACGTTGATCCACTACCTGCACGCACAGGATGCCGCTTACGACACGCTGATGGCGCTGACCGGCGGCCACGGTTTTGATGATATTTTTGTCTTCGTGCCGAACGAACAACTGGTCACCCTGGCCTCTTCCCTGCTCGCACCCGACGGTTGTATGAACTTCTTTGCCGGCCCGCAGGACAAGCAGTTCAGCGCCCCAATCAACTTCTACGATGTGCATTACGCCTTCACTCACTACGTGGGCACCTCGGGTGGGAACACTGACGATATGCGCACGGCGGTTAAACTGATTGAAGAGAAGAAAGTGCAGGCCGCCAAAGTGGTCACGCACATTCTTGGGCTGAATGCCGCAGGAGAAACCACGCTGGAGCTGCCGAAAGTGGGCGGCGGTAAAAAGCTGGTCTATACCGGGAAAGCGTTACCGCTAACCGCTCTCAGCCAGATTGACGATCCCGCGCTGTGCGCTATTCTGGAACGCCATCACGGGATTTGGTCTAAGGAAGCCGAACAGTATTTACTGTCGCACGCCGAGGAGATTTAACATGATTAACCGCGACACCCAGTTGTGCATGTCGCTTGCCGGTCGGCCCGGCAACTTTGGTACCCGCTTTCACAACTATCTGTATGAAAAGCTGGGTTTAAATTTCATCTACAAGGCGTTTACCACCCAGGATATTGAAGCGGCGGTGAAAGGGGTTCGCGCGTTAGGCATTCGTGGCTGCGCGGTATCGATGCCGTTTAAAGAGAGTTGTATGCCGTTTCTCGACGCGGTCGATCCATCGGCAAAAGTCATTGATTCCGTCAATACCATCGTCAATGACGGCGGCAGACTGACAGGCTACAACACCGATTATATGGCGGTAAAAAGCCTGATTGCCAGCCACCAGCTCGACACCACTGCGCGGGTGATGATTCGCGGCAGCGGCGGGATGGGCAAAGCGGTGATTGCCGCCTTTCGCGACGCCGGTTTTCGCGATGTGATCGTCGCCGCTCGTAACCGGGACAGCGGTCCGGCGTTGGCGAAACAGTATGGCTTTCAGTGGCAGCCGCTGCCGGAAGGCATTGCCTGCGACATTCTGGTCAATGTCACGCCCGTCGGCATGGCCGGAGGTAAAGAGAGCGAAGAGCTGGCGTACAGCGAAGCCATGGTCGCCAGCGCCAGCGTGGTGTTCGATGTCGTTGCCCTGCCGCCGGATACCCCGGTGATCAAACTGGCGCAGAAGCTGGGTAAAAAGACCATCAGCGGCGCAGAAGTAATTGCGTTGCAGGCCGTTGAGCAGTTCGCAATGTACACCGGCGTACGCCCGGATGACGCGCTGATTAGTGAAGCCGCTGAATTTGCCCGGGCGGGGTAACATGTGCAAATAACCCTCCTCTGATGACGCTGAGGAGGGTTATTAAACGCGTAATCACAACGTTCAGAAACTGTAGCGGATACCCAGTTGACCACTATAAGGCGTCTCGATATGTTGCCCTTTTTCGTAGCTGACTTCTCCCCATGCGGACCACCGATCGCTTAGTTTCGCGGTCATCCCCAGGCCATATTTGCCGCTTGTCCCTGACAGGTCATTTTTGAACTTCTCAGTGTGGTTAATGACGACGTCGTTGTTCTTCATAAACTCATGACGAACGGCCACTCTCGCATACGGCTGTAACAGTGTCCCATCTACCAGCGTCACATTCTTACCGAAGGTTAACCCGGTTTCCCCTTTTAACGATCGCGCAGCATCCGCTTTAACCGACATGCCACTGTCGAGTTTGTAGTGAGTCTGGTCGCCAATAAACCATGATGCCTGGAGATAGGGTTCAACAAACCACGTCTCAAGCGCAATATGCTTACCGATCTCGACTGAAACCCCGCCGCCAACGGTATTATCTTTCGCATGGGTGCGTCCGCCGTTGAAGTAGGGGTTGTTCTCCGTACGGAAATAGTTGGCTTTCAACACACCATCGATGTAATAACCGCTGTTGTGTAACCAGGTCGTGTACAGTCCAATGCCGTAACTGTCCGCTTTGCCATTGGTACTGGATGAGTCGAGATCCGCACGCGTATAGGAAGCCATACTGCCCATAATCAGTGCGCTATTTTCTAAATCAAAACGCTTATCACCACCGAGCATCACACCGTTCACATCCTGACGGTAAGCCACGTGCTCTGTGGAAACGCGGTAGCGGCTACTGATGTATTTGCCCCATGCACCCTCTTCGTAGTCACGCATCTGACGAATTTCACCGAGACGGGTTCGCAGCGTTGACAACTCAGCGTCCCACAAAGTGGGTGTCACATTCGCCATGGCAATAACCGCTTTCGCGCTTTCTGATAAATCCGGCTTAACTCCCGGTTCAGGATTCGGTTCAGGCGAAGGTCCCGGACCCGGCTCAGGATCCGGGCCTGGCTCAGGTTCTGGCGTATTCGCCTGCGGTGACAAATACCAGTTATCCTTATCGCTATCGGCGCCATGCACCAGATAGTATTTGTACGCACCAAGATCGACGCTGCCGTTGGTCATCGCAAAGGTGTCTGCCCCGCTCCCATTCGCATAAATTAAGTGATAAGGAGTAGCCGCTCGACTGCGTAACTCACTTCCGGAATCATGCACCGTGACCTTAAATTGCCCCGTCACGGCATCGGAAACGTTCAGAAAATCCCCAATCCCGCCGGACAGATTGGTGTTCATAACGAAAGTCCCGGTCCCCTCCAGCGTGGTGAGTTCAAGACGGTTAAACTGTCCCGCGTCGCGTCCCTCTGGCGCACTAAAATTGACCACACCATTATGCGTTAAGGCTTTAATCGTCGTGACGGATTCCGCAGTATCCGCGTTGTGTTTTAAGTACAGAACGGAAGAAGGGCCTTGTAAGTCCACCGACGCGGCCCAGGCGCCCTTACCCAGATTCCCCGTCCAGTCGTGTACACTTCCCCCTTCCATAGTCAGTGAACCGTCTTCTACCGTCAGTGTCCCCGTTGAATAGCCTCCATAGGCAATCAGGCTGCTCCCGCCATTGCGAAGCGTTGTGTTCGAGATATGCCCCAGCGCAAGCACTTCCTGACGGCCGCCATCGATAACCGTATTACTGGCTTCACCGTACCAGGCAAGTTGCTGAAGGCCGCCCGCATGAACGGTCGTATTTGTCGCGTTAGCGCGAATGCCACCGGTCCATCCAGATTGCTCCACCCAGCTTCCCCCAACCCAGCCACCTTTCTGACCATTGACAAGTTGAGTGCCATAGACCTGTGTGCCATCGGCATTGCCGGTTTGAATACGTTGCAAACCACCGGCATGGATGGTGGCGTCCTTCGCCTGCTGCCCGTTGACACGAACGTTGGAATTACTGTCGGAAACCCAGTCTCCATCGCTCCATTGACCGTCTACGCCGGTAATCACCTGCGTGCCATAGACCTGCGCATTTTCTGAAATACCCGAGGTTATCGTTTGTCGCGCACCGGCATAAACGGTGGTATTGAGGTCCGCAACGAACTCTTCGCCTTTACCGCTAAACACCTGCTGGAAGGCGCCGTTATACAGGTACGTATCCAAAGCCAGACCGCTGGCAAGCTGATAGCTGTTGGCGCCGATGTGCGAGTTTTTCGCGGTCCCGTTATAAATGATTTGCTGGCCGCCATTTTGCACAATGGTATCTTCAGCCAACGCCGTACTGGTGACTGAGAGCACCTGAATACCGCCATCGATGAGATTCGCCTGAGCATAAGCACGGCCTCCAACAGTCTGTCGACCACCGGCTTTCACCACGGTGTCATACGCCTGTGAATCACCATTCATCGTCAGGGCACCGTTATTCTCAACCAGCGTATGGAAGGCTTTCCCGTCGCCATTAAGTTGCAATACACCTGTTTCAATATTCCCTTTACTATTGGTGTATTCCCCTTTCACCGTGGTATTCACGGCTTCAGAACCGGCGGCATCGTATATACCGTCACCGATATTAAGCTGCACAGAATTCAACGTATTGTTATAACTATACGACTCATTTAATAACGTCACGACCTGTTTAGAAAAAGCAGGATTAATCAGCGTAATTTCTTGGTTAGCAATATATTTTTTATCTTTGATGGAAAAAGTGGAATAGCCTTTCTCCCAGGTTTCTTTCACCCAACCCCAGTGATTCGTATAATCCGAATTCGATAATAAGTCGTCCGGCATCGTGGTAGTTTGCACGGGTGGATAAGGTGTGGGAAGCATTTCCGCCGCAGTCAGTGGGTACGCGGTTAAACATAACGCGGGGAAAAAAGCATGGTAAAAAACGCGTTTCATATCTACATCCATAGTTAATAAGATCCCTATTAAACGGGCAGTTCTATCTTGCTTATAAATATTCCACTGGACGCTGAGGCATCAGAAATATTCATACTGGACAATGATGATTAATTCGAAATAAGGAGATGTTCGAGTTTTCGTACTTTAAATTTCCGCGCGACTGTAGTCTTCCATCCCTGTAAGGTGGAATACGCGCGGCAGTGTTTCTCTTGTAAATAGCCCATACTTCCCCCTTCAAGATAATGCCGCAGAAGTAAAACGTCTCTTGAAGAGAGTAAACAGGCAGGCCCCGGGAAGGACCAGACGATCTGCCGCCCGGTCGCGACAGTATCCAGACCGCGAATAACATCATGAACAGAGCAACGCGATTCGAAGATTGCGCTGACGGCGTGACATTTCAGGTGCCAGAAAAAAGCCAGCGGCATGAGTCGTTGGGTTGAAATAATAATCAACTGATAACCACTCTTGCTCAATTGAGAGAACGATCGAAAAAAAAGCTTTAAGGTATAACTATTAAGATTAATAAACAGATAGTCTGAGCCGGAATGAGAATTAGTCACTTTTCTGGCCAGCGCAGAGATACCCGTGGAAAAATAAACATCATTTTCAGGCCAACTGGCAATATGGCTCTTCTTTACATATTCCTTTGTCATACAGATGATGCTCCCTATATCCTGGACAGCCTGTTTTTTATTTTCAGGGGGTATTTATTATCCGGCGAGGTTATTTATTCTGACGATGTCCGGCACACCCACTCTGCTGCTGTCGGTATAATATTGATTCAAACAGAATAGTACATGAGCAATATTGATTGTCAAACCTGATCGATAAAACAAAATCAATAGTTAAAGACTATCACTTGAAAGATATCGATCGTTGTAATCGATCTTTTTTTCGGAATTTACCTTACTGTTTGTAAGTAAAACAAAAAGATACATAAATTTTAATTTTTGGTAAAAATCCTATATTTCAGTGAGTTACAATGATTTTTCCATTCGAACTGAAATGTTTAGTTACATAATAATGAAAATAGCGACACTGTTGTTGATCAGAGGACAGACGCCAATGCTTCAGCATGGGCCAGAAACCTCATAGTGCTTATCGCAATACGCTTAAGCCTGTTCGGGATAAATCCAGGGCAATGCCGCAATGTTGCTGTTTTAAATTAGTAACCGTCAAAATTTAAAAATCCCCTTCTCACTTTTCATAAAGAGTGAATAAACATCTCAACTACGATAAATTCAATCACGCCTGGTTTATTGTATTATCAATGCGTTACATGTTCATACTGGCAGAGTGAGAAATATCTTCATTCGCTTTAATACGCACATCGTGCATTTTTCATCATTGAGTCAGTGGTCCTTTCTACACCCCCTTCCAACATCGTGAGCCATGTCAGTAAGGCGCTACACTGTCAGTGGTAGCATGACCGCGTTTTGTCATTTACTGATTACAGGGAGAAAGAATGGAACTGCTTTTATTGAGTAACTCGACACTGCCGGGTAAAGGCTGGATGGAGCATGCGCTGCCGCTGATTGCGGAGCAACTGGAGGGGCGCCGTTCGGCAGTATTTATCCCCTTTGCAGGCGTCACACAAACCTGGGATGAATACACAGAAAAAACGGCTGCAATCTTCGCCCCGATGGGCGTCAAGGTGGTGGGTATTCACACCGTGACTGATCCGGTGGCGGCCATTGAAAATGCGGAAGTGGTGATTGTCGGCGGCGGCAATACTTTTCAGTTACTGAAAGAGAGCCGCGAGCGCGGGTTGCTGGCACCGATTGTTGACGTGGTTAAACGCGGTGCGCTGTACATTGGCTGGAGTGCGGGTGCCAACCTCGCCTGCAAGACCATCCGCACCACCAACGACATGCCGATTGTTGATCCGCAAGGTTTTGATGCGCTGGGCCTGTTCCCGTTGCAGATTAACCCGCATTTCACTAACGCGCTGCCGGAAGGACACAAAGGCGAAACGCGTGAACAGCGTATTCGCGAGCTGCTGGTTGTCGCGCCTGAACTGACGGTGATCGGTCTGCCGGAAGGCAACTGGATTAAAGTGAGTAGGGGTCAGGCGGTGCTTGGCGGTCCGAACACCACCTACGTGTTCGAAGCCGGTAAAGACGCCGTTGCCGTTGAGGCAGGTCACTGCTTTTAACCGACGTTGTCGGATGGCAGCGTAAATGCTTTATCCGGCCTGCAATGAGCGCAATTGGTAGGCCGGATAAGCGCTATCCGGCCTTACCGCCTGTTAGTAATCATCCCGCTCGTCATCTTCGTCCGGCTGTTCCAGCACGCTGTAAGCCACGGAACAGAACAACGAGTTCAGACGTTGCATATCCCCCAATAATCCCAGGTGCAGGGAGCTGGTCTCGATACTTTGTACGTTCTGCTGATGCAGACGATCAACGTGCGCATGCGAGTAACGGCGATTCAGTATGCGGAAACGATGCTTGCTACGGCGCAACCGCCGGGCACTGGTCACGTCGCCGGAGAAGAAGACCGACATCGCCAGTTGCAGGTTGCTGAGCAACTGGTCGTACAGCGCATCCAGCTCTTTTAACCCCTCAATAGAAAACGCCCGCCGCGCCGCCAGCGATTTATCAGCAATCTCGCTCCCCATGCGCTCCACAATATCCGACGCCTGTTCAAGGTTAAGCGACATCTCGATGATCTCCGCCCAGCGCCGCGACTCCTCTTCCGCCAGTTCCTCTTTCGGCATCCGCGCCAAATAGAGTTTGATGGCAGTGTAGAGCACGTTGATGTCATCCGCGATTTTGCGCAGCTCCTTCTCTTCGCGCGGCTCGCCATGCATCACCTTCTTCAGCCCTTCCATCATCTGTTCCATCGCATCGCCGATGCGCAGCGCCTCACGGGCGGCATTGGCGAGCGCAAGGGTCGGCGTATCCAGCGCGCTAACGTCCAGATGCTTTGGCTTGAGATGCGCATCCAGCTCAGGCTCGTCGCGGATGATGCGCTTACAGAAGCGCGCCATCGGCTCGGCAAAAGGAATCATTGCCAGGCAGCGGACCAGGTTGTAGAAAACATGGAAATAGATCACCAGCTCGGATTTCGCCAGCGGCAATTCATCCATCAGATTCGCCAGCGGATGGACAAATGGCAGAATAATCAGGCTGCCCACCAGCTTAAACAACAGACTGCCAAGCGCCACGCGACGAGCCGCGGCATTAGCCGCGCTGTTGTTGAGCATCGCCAGCAGGCCGGAACCGAGGTTGGCGCCAATCACCAGACACAGCGCCACCGGGAAGGAGATGATCCCCGCCGCGGTCAGGGTGGCCGTGAGCAGTACCGCCGCCAGGCTGGAATAACTGATGATCGCGAACATCGCGCCAATGAGCGCATCCAGCATGATATCGCCGGTCAGCGAGGCAAAAATGACCTGTACGCCGTTGGCCTGGGTTATAGGGGTGACGGCCTGGACAATCAGTTCCAGCGCCAGCAGGATCAGGCCAAGGCCGATCCCCACGCGCCCCAGTTGTCCGGCGCGTGACTGTTTACGGCCGAGGAAGAAGATCACGCCGATAAAAATCAGCAGCGGCGAGAGCCACGATAAATCGAAGGTGAGGATACGCGCCATCAGCGCGGTCCCTACGTCTGCACCAAGCACAATCACCAGCGCAGGCGTCAGTGCGACCAGATCCTGAGCAACAAACGAGGTTACCAGCATGGTGGTGGCATTACTGCTCTGCACCAGCGCAGTGACGCCAATTCCCGCGCAGAAGGCGAGCGGTTTCTTTTCGACGCTACGGCTAAGCACGGTTCGCAGGCGGGCGCCGAACACACGCATCACGCCAGTACGCACAATATGGGTACCCCAGACCAGCAGGGCGACAGCAGAAAGCAGGTGGAGCAGGGTTAGCACGGAATCAGGTACTCCTTATCATTTACACTTTATCCTTCAAGCTGCCTCTTTGTTGGCTGCGCCTGCTCACTCCAGTCACTTACTTCAGTAAGCTCCTGGAGATTCCCAGGCTTGCCGCCTCGACGCAACTTGAATGATTGCGTGTAAAAATATAACCAGAGAGGTCATCGCCTTCTTCCAGTATAAGGGTTTAAACGCAAGAAAGAGACAGGGTGCCCGACAAGCACCCTGTTAGTTGTAAGGAAAGATGACAGTTTCGTGAATCAGTCGGCGTCGTAGCCCAGGTTAGGGGCCAGCCAGCGCTCAACGTCAGAAACACTCATCCCTTTACGGAACGCGTAGTCTTCCACCTGATCGCGCTGAATCTGTGCAACCGCGTAATACTTGCTGTCCGGATGGCTGAAGTACCAGCCGGAAACCGATGCGCCAGGCCACATGGCGAAGGATTCGGTAAGCTTCATGCCGGTGTGCTTTTCCACTTCCAGCAACTGCCAGATGGTGCCTTTCTCGGTATGCTCCGGACAGGCCGGGTACCCCGGCGCCGGACGAATTCCCTGGTAGTTTTCGCGAATCAGCTCTTCATTGCTGAGATTTTCGTTCGGCGCATAGCCCCAGTAGACCTTACGCACGCGCTCATGCAGGTATTCCGCGAAGGCTTCCGCCAGACGGTCGGCAAGCGCTTTCACCATGATCTTGTTGTAATCATCGTGCTGCGCTTCAAACGCATCCGCCAGCGCGTCCTCCTCCAGACCACCGGTCACCGCAAAAGCACCGATGTAGTCCGCTTTGCCGGTCAGCTTCGGCGCCACGAAGTCAGACAGACAGTAGTTAGCAAAGCCCACTTTTTCAGTCTGTTGACGCAGATGATGGCTGACCGTCAGCACGTGCGTTCGCGTTTCGTCACGATAGATTTCGATGTCATCACCCACGCGGTTTGCCGGGAACAGCCCCACCACACCGCGCGGATTCAGCGCCTTCTCTGCGCTCAGTTTATCCAGCATGTCGTTGGCATCTTTAAACAGGCGCTTCGCCTCTTCACCTACCACTTCATCTTCCAGAATGCGCGGATACTTCCCGGCCAGCGACCAGGTCATAAAGAACGGCGTCCAGTCGATGTAGTTACGCAGCGTTTCGATGCTGGCTTCGACCTCCTGCACACCCAGACGGTGCGCCACTGGCGGGGTATAGCTTTCCCAGTCAAACGCCAGATCGTTATCCCGCGCGGCGGCGAGCGTCACCGGCGGCGTGCGCGGTTTCTTACGCCCATGCTGGATGCGCACGGTTTCATACTCTTTACGGGTACGGGCGACAAAGTCATCGCGCTGGGTATCAGAAAGCAACGCGGCGACCACGCCGACGGTGCGCGAAGCGTTCTGCACATACACCGTAGGGCCGCTGTAGTTCTGCTCGATTTTCACCGCCGTGTGCGCTTTTGAGGTCGTCGCGCCGCCAATCAGCAGCGGTATGGTGAAGCCCTGACGCTCCATCTCTTTCGCCACGTTGACCATTTCGTCCAGCGACGGGGTAATCAACCCGGAAAGGCCTATCAGATCCGCATTCACCTCTTTGGCGGTTCGGAGAATTTTCTCCGCCGGCACCATCACGCCAAGATCGACGATTTCGTAGTTGTTACATTGCAGGACCACGCCAACGATATTTTTGCCGATATCGTGGACATCGCCCTTCACGGTGGCGATGACCATTTTGCCATTGCTGGAGCCTTTCTCTTTACTGGCTTCGATAAACGGTTCGAGATACGCCACCGCCTGTTTCATTACGCGGGCGGATTTCACCACCTGCGGCAGGAACATTTTTCCTTCGCCGAACAGGTCGCCGACGACGTTCATCCCGTCCATCAGCGGCCCTTCAATCACCTCAATCGGGCGGGCCGCCTGCTGACGCGCCTCTTCGGTGTCCTGCTCGATAAACTCGGTGATGCCTTTAACCAGCGAGTATTCGAGGCGCTTTTTCACTTCCCAGGTGCGCCACTCCGCCAGTTGCGCGTTGGCCGCCTCATCACTTTTGCTACCGCGATATCTCTCCGCCAGCTCCAGCAATCGTTCGGTGCCGTCATCACGCCGATTGAGGATCACATCCTCCACCGCATCGCGCAGCTCGGCAGGGAGATCGTCGTAAATCGCCAGTTGCCCGGCGTTGACAATCCCCATGTCCATACCGTTACGAATGGCATAGTAGAGGAACACCGCGTGAATGGCTTCGCGCACCGGATCGTTGCCACGGAACGAGAATGACACGTTGGACACGCCGCCGGAGATCAACGCATGCGGCAGCTCGCGTTTGATGTCTTCACAGGCACCGATAAAGTCCTGCGCGTAGTTGTTGTGCTCATCGATCCCGGTTGCTACTGCGAAAATATTCGGATCGAAAATGATGTCTTCCGGCGGGAAGCCCACTTCCTCGGTGAGGATCCTGTACGCCCGGCGGCAAATCTCGATTTTACGCGCACGCGTATCCGCCTGGCCCTGCTCATCAAAGGCCATCACCACCACCGCCGCACCGTAGCGGCGCAGCAGCTTCGCATGATGGATAAAGGTTTCAACCCCCTCTTTCATTGAGATGGAGTTAACGATGCCTTTCCCCTGGATGCACTTCAGCCCTTTCTCAATGACGTCCCATTTTGAGGAGTCAATCATGATCGGCACACGAGCAATGTCAGGCTCACCGGCGATCAGGTTGAGAAAGCGCACCATCGCCGCTTCGGCGTCGAGCATCCCCTCATCCATGTTGATATCAATAATCTGTGCGCCGCTTTCTACCTGCTGACGGGCAACGTCCAGCGCTTCGCTGTATTTTTCTTCTTTGATCAGGCGCTTAAATTTGGCGGAGCCGGTAACGTTGGTACGCTCACCGACGTTTACAAACAGGCTGTCGTCGCCAATATTCAGCGGTTCGAGACCGGATAAGCGGCAGGCCACCGGGATCTCCGGCAACGGGCGCGGTGCCAGTCCCTCGACCGCCCTGCTCATTGCCGCGATGTGTTCCGGTGTGGTGCCGCAGCAGCCGCCAACGATATTCAGGAAGCCCGCTTCGGCCCATTCGCGGATCTGTTTTGCCATCGTATCGGCATCGAGATCGTATTCACCGAAAGCGTTGGGCAGCCCGGCGTTCGGATGTGCAGTCACGTAACATTCAGCAATGCGAGACAGTTCCTGCACATACTGACGCAGTTCATCCGGCCCCAGCGCGCAGTTGAGGCCGAAAGTGAGAGGTTCAGCATGGCGCAGGGAGTTGTAAAACGCCTCTGTCGTTTGCCCGGAAAGGGTACGTCCAGAAGCATCGGTGATGGTGCCGGAAATCATGATCGGCAGGTCGATGCCCAGCGCTTCCAGCTCTTCTTTCACCGCAAAAATCGCCGCTTTCGCGTTCAGCGTATCAAAGACGGTTTCGATCAAAATCAGGTCACTGCCACCTTCCACCAGCGCTTTGGTGGATTCGCGGTAAGCAGCCACCAGTTGATCAAAGGTGATATTACGAAATGCCGGGTCATTCACATCCGGCGAGATCGATGCGGTCCGGTTGGTTGGGCCGAGAACGCCCGCAACATAGCGCGGTTTTTCCGGGGTACGGGCAGTCCACTCATCGGCACAGGCACGCGCCAGTTTCGCGGCGGCAAAGTTGATCTCCGCCGACAGGGATTCCATCTGGTAATCCGCCATCGCGATGGGGGTGGAGTTAAACGTGTTGGTTTCAATGATGTCCGCGCCCGCGTCAAAGTACGCGTTATGAATCGCGGCGATCACCTCTGGCTTACTCAGCACCAGCAGGTCATTGTTGCCTTTCAGGTCGCACGGCCAGTCGGCAAAGCGTTCACCACGGAAATCCTCTTCACTCAGACGATAGCTCTGGATCATCGTGCCCATGCCGCCGTCCAGCACCAGAATACGTTCATTTAACTGCGCACGCAGTTGTTCAACTTTGCTGCTCACACTTGCTCCCGACAACGCTTAACCAGACCGAAAAAGTCAACAAAACATAGTGGCATAAACAGGGCTGACGGAAAAGCCAACAACGGGCAACATGAGACATGTTCAGCTTCACTCATCCGATCAGTACAAGACTTCTTGCATTATAATTGAATAAAACGAAAATGATTTCCACGATACAGAAAAGGAATGCGCTATGGTTGCACCCGTTCCCGCCAAACGCGGCAGAAAACCCGCCGCGACGACCGCCCCCGCTGCCGGACAGGTTCAGTCGCTGACCCGTGGCCTGAAACTGCTGGAATGGATCGCGGAATCCAACGGCAGCGTGGCATTGACCGAGCTGGCACAGCAGGCTGGCCTGCCGAACTCCACGACTCATCGCTTACTGACCACTATGCAGCAGCAGGGCTTTGTGCGTCAGGTGGGTGACCTTGGACACTGGGCGATAGGCGCGCATGCGTTTATCGTCGGCAGCAGCTTTTTACAGAGCCGCAATTTGCTGGCGATCGTCCACCCTATTCTGCGCAAACTGATGGAAGATTCCGGCGAAACGGTGAATCTGGCGGTGCTGGATCAAAGTGATCATCAGGCAATTATCATTGACCAGGTACAGTGTACCCAACTGATGCGTATGTCCGCGCCGATTGGCGGTAAGCTGCCGATGCACGCCTCTGGCGCAGGCAAAGCGTTTTTAGCACAACTGAGCGAAGAACAGGTGACCCAGCTGCTGCACCGCAAAGGGCTGCATGCATACACCCACGCGACGCTGGTCTCCCCGGTTCATCTGAAGGACGACCTCGCCCAGACCCGCAAGCGCGGTTATTCCTTTGATGATGAGGAACATGCGCTCGGTCTGCGTTGTGTCGCGTCGTGCATTTATGACGAACACCGCGAGCCGTTCGCGGCAATCTCTATCTCTGGCCCGATTTCGCGCATCACGGACGACCGCGTGACCGAGTTTGGCGCGATGGTGATCAAGGCGGCGAAAGAGGTGACGCTGGCATACGGCGGGATTCGTTAAACAAAATCCTCCTCAGGAGCATTTTCGGCAAGCCTGATAAGCGTCGTGCCATCAGGCAGGTCGGCGCACATTGCCGGATGGCGGCGCAAGCGCCCGGTCGGTTTCATAACGCACGCTGAATCGCTGGCGACGGCGATATGCGTAAACATCTTCAACATGCCCTTCCCGAATGCGCGTCTGTAATGCGCGCCAGTAATCGGCACGAAACAGATCGGCGTGCATCTCCTCAAACAGCGGTCCGATGCGTGGGTCGGCGCATAACCAGTGGCGAAACTCCTCAGGAAACACATCGCCAGGGGATACGCTATACCAGGGCTCGGCACTCATCTCATCTTCCGGGTAGCGCGGCGGCGGGATGTCCCGGAAATTCACTTCCGTCATGTAGCAGATTTCATCGTAATCGTAGAACACCACGCGACCATGACGGGTGACGCCAAAGTTTTTGAACAGCATGTCGCCGGGGAAAATATTGGCGGCGGCAAGCTGGCGAATCGCGTTGCCGTACTCCTCAATCGCATCCCGCAGTTGCTGACCTTCGACCTGCTCAAGCCAGATATTGAGCGGCACCATCCGCCGCTCAATATAGAGATGACGGATGACAATCTGCTCACCAAGATCGGTTATCTTTTCCGGCACTTCCTCAAGTAACAGCGCCATCAATGCCGGATCGATCTGACGTTTATCCAGCACGAAATTTTCGAACTCCTGGGTATCTGCCATGCGTCCCACGCGATCGTGCTCTTTCACCAGTTGATAGCAGGCGCGAACGTGGGCGGCAGACATCTCTTTTTGCGGCGCGAACTTATCTTTAATAATTTTAAAAACCCGGTCGAACCCCGGCAGCGTAAAGACCAGCATCACCATGCCACGTATGCCCGGCGCTTCAATGAACTGCTCATCGCAGCTGCGCAGATACAACAAATACTCGCGATAGCTCTCGGTCTTCGCATGTTTCTGACAGCCAATCGCCATGTATAACTCAGCGGTGGTTTTTCCTGGCAGGATCTCGCGCAACCATTCCACCAGCGCGGCGGGCAGCGGCGCGTACACCATAAAATAGGAACGAGCGAAACCGAACACGATACTGGCTTCTGCCGTGGTGGTCAGGCAGGTATCCACAAACAGTTCACCTTCATCGGTGCGATGAATCGGCAGCAAAAAGGGCAACGTGCCAGATGGCGTGATGAGTTTGCCGACCAGCCATGCGGCTTTATTGCGATAAAACAGCTCGTTAGCCACCTGTAGATGGCACTGCTGCAACGTCTCCTCACCAAAGGTTTCACGCAGATGTGCAATGATATAGCGAATATCGCGCCCTTTGTTCTGCCAGGGCAGGCGCAACGGCAGATCGCTGAGAATGCGGGTGAGCAGCGGTTCCCAACCGCTATCCGGGAAGAAATCTTTTGCCAGCGGACGCGGGATCGTCCGGAAACGACGTTCCGGCTGGGAGCTAAAAATAAAGAGCCGCTCGGGAGTGAGCGAGCGGTGGTCAAATAACCGACAATATACGGAGTTAAAAAAGCTCTCCGCAATCTCGAAGCGCGGGTAATCCGGCAGGAGCCCCGTGTAATGCTCTTTTACACGCAGCAAAAATGCGGCGTCGGTACTTTTGCCGCCAGTGATGCAGCGCAGTTGTTCCACCACCAGACCCACGTGGTGATCGTAGAGGTGAATACGGCTTTTCATCGCCTGCTGCACGGCATGCCAGTCAGCCTGTTCAAAGCGCTGTTGCGCGCCGGAGGTCACTTCCAGAAATCGACCATACTGGGCGTCGAAACCTTGCAAAATCGTCTGAGCAATCAGTAACTCCAGGCCACGCGTCATCGCTTCTCCTCATCCGGCACAACGTCATGCCGGATAGCGCGTCTGCTTATCCGGCCTACATCCCTTCGTAGGCCCGGTAAGCGCAGCGCCACCGGGCATTAATCAAAACTGTGATTCTTCGGTCGAGCCGGTCAGCGCGGTCACCGAGGAAGTGCCGCCCTGAATGATGGTGGTGACTTTATCAAAGTAGCCTGTCCCTACTTCCTGCTGATGGGACACGAAGGTGTAACCGTCTTTAGCCGCCGCAAATTCCGGCTGCTGAACCTTCTCAACATAGTGGCGCATGCCTTCACCCTGCGCGTAGGAGTGCGCAAGGTCGAACATGTTGAACCACATGCTGTGAATACCTGCCAGGGTAATGAACTGGTATTTGTAACCCATATCGGACAACTGCTGCTGGAAGCTGGCGATGGTCTTATCGTCCAGATTCTTCTGCCAGTTGAACGACGGCGAACAGTTATAGGCCAGCAGTTTGCCTGGGAATTTCGCATGAATCGCATCGGCAAAACGCTTCGCCAGTTCCAGATCCGGCGTCGAGGTTTCACACCACACCAGATCGGCATACGGGGCGTAGGCCAGGCCACGGCTGATCGCCTGCTCAATGCCGGCATGCGTACGGAAGAATCCTTCACTGGTGCGCTCGCCGGTAATAAATTCGCTGTCGTATGGGTCACAGTCGGAGGTGATCAGATCCGCCGCATCCGCATCGGTACGCGCAATCACCAGCGTCGGGACGCCCATAACGTCTGCCGCCAGACGCGCAGCCACCAGTTTCTGAATCGCTTCCTGAGTTGGCACCAGCACTTTGCCGCCCATATGACCACATTTCTTCACCGAGGCCAGTTGATCTTCGAAGTGAACAGCCGCTGCACCGGCCTCAATCATCGACTTCATCAGCTCAAACGCATTCAGTACACCGCCAAACCCGGCTTCCGCATCGGCGACGATTGGCAGGAAGTAATCCACATAGCGCGGATCGTTGGGCTCAATACCGCTGGACCACTGGATCTGATCCGCACGGCGAAAGGTGTTGTTGATCCGATCCACCACTGCCGGAACAGAATTCGCCGGGTAGAGCGATTGATCCGGGTACATACTGGACGCCAGGTTGGCATCCGCCGCAACCTGCCACCCCGACAGATACACCGCTTCGATACCCGCTTTCGCCTGCTGTAACGCCTGACCACCGGTCAGCGCGCCAAGGCTGTTGATGTAACCTTTTTTCGATTCGCCGTGCAGCAGACGCCACATTTTGGCTGCGCCCAGCTGCGCCAGCGTGCATTCCGGGTTAACCGAGCCGCGTAATTTCACCACTTCCTCCGCGCTGTACGGGCGACGGATGCCTTCCCAGCGCGGTTGTGTCCATTCTTTCTGTAACGCTTCGATCTGTTGGGTACGGGTTTTCATGTGCAGATGCTCCATATTATTCTCCTGGCTTCCCAGGCGTTATTGGTGAAGGCAGTTTGGTCACGGGAAGCCGCGCAAAAACCGGAGCGTACTTATCGTACGTGAGGATTTTGAGCACGGCCCGGGGCCAAAATGGCGAACAAAATAGCCTGGGCATTTACGCCAGCAGGCGGTAGCCTGGCAATGTCAGGAAATCGATTAATTCGTCAGAAGTGGTGATTTGCTCCATCAGGCGCGCGGCATCATCAAATCGGCCGCTGCTGTAACGGTGTTCACCCAGTTCGTCCTGGATGACCCGCATCTCTTCAGCCAACATCTGGCGGAACAGCGCCTTAGTGACCGGTTTGCCGTTGCTCAGGGTTTTCTCGTGATGGATCCACTGCCAGATTGACGTACGGGAGATTTCCGCTGTCGCCGCATCTTCCATCAGGCCATAAATCGGCACGCAGCCGTTGCCGGAGATCCACGCTTCGATGTACTGCACCGCAACGCGAATATTGGCGCGCATCCCCTCTTCCGTACGCTCGCCTTCACATGGCGCCAGCAATTGTTCTGCGGTAATCGGCGCGTCTTCATCACGGGTCACAAACAGCTGGTTTTTGTTCTCGCCGAGCACCTCGTTGAAGACTGCCATCGCGGTATCCGCCAGTCCCGGATGCGCAATCCACGTGCCGTCGTGGCCGTTATTGGCTTCCAGCGCTTTATCCGCTTTCACCTTGCTGAGTACCTGATTATTGCGTTCAGCGTCTTTGCTCGGGATGAATGCCGCCATACCGCCCATCGCGAAGGCACCACGTTTGTGACAGGTTTTAATCAGCAGACGCGAATAGGCGCTAAGGAAAGGCTTATCCATCGTCACCACCTGGCGGTCCGGCAGAACGCGATCCGGATGATTCTTCAGCGTTTTGATATAGCTGAAGATGTAATCCCAACGACCACAGTTCAGCCCGACAATATGGTCACGCAGCGCGTGCAGGATCTCGTCCATCTGGAACACGGCCGGCAGGGTTTCAATCAGCAGCGTAGCTTTAATCGTACCGCGCGACAGATTGAAACGATCTTCGGTATAGCTGAAGACTTCACTCCACCAGGCCGCTTCCTGCCAGGCCTGCGTTTTCGGCAGGTAGAAATAGGGACCGCTGCCTTTGGCCAGCAACGCTTTGTAGTTATGGAAGAAATAGAGGGCAAAATCGAACAGGCTGCCGGGGATCGCTTCACCGCGCCAGGTCACATGTTTTTCCGGCAGGTGCAGACCACGCACACGGCAAATCAGTAATGCCGGATTGGGCTTCAACTGATAGATTTTGCCAGCTTCATTGGTGTAGCTGATGGTGCCGTTTACCGCGTCACGCAGGTTGATATGCCCGTCGATCACTTTGCTCCATTCCGGTGCCAGCGAATCTTCGAAATCGGCCATAAAAACCTTCACATTCGCGTTCAACGCATTGATGACCATCTTGCGTTCAACCGGTCCGGTGATTTCGACCCGACGATCCTGTAAATCCTCCGGAATGCCGCGAATCTTCCAGTCTCCGTTTCTAATGGAAACAGTTTCCGAAATAAAATCAGGCAATATACCGTTGTCGATATCCCGCTGCTGCTGAATACGAGCCGCGAGCAGCTTATTGCGCTTCGTCGTAAAGCGCGCCACCAGTTCAGTGAGAAATTCGACCGCTTCATCGGTCAGGATCTGCTTCTCTGGCTCACCATGGGGCCTGGTAAAGATCAATTCATCGGTAGTCGTTGCCTGTTGATTCATTCTGTAACTCCTCGTCATTGATAACAAAGCATTCCCAATGCGAACGAAGGATCGTTGTGCGCTTTTCGTTCAGCACAACTAAGACTACTCATTTAAATTTCAAAATCAAAAACAATTTCCATTTTTAATTTAATTATCAATTAACCTGTTGATAACAATAAAAATAAAGTTTAATCACAAGTTGAAGTGCATTTCGGAAATAAAAAGGCACCCGAAGGTGCCTGATTCACTATGCTGAAACGCTTTAGGATCGTCAGCGACAGACGATTAATCCAGCGTTGGATTCATGTGACGCAGATCATATGGTGTGATCTGGTAGACGTAATAGTTGAGCCAGTTGATGAACAGCAAATTACCGTGGCTTCGCCAGGTAGCGCGAGGTTTGTTTTGGGGATCGTTTTGCGGGAAATAATTGTAGGGAACGTCGGGGTTTAATCCGGCTTCTACATCGCGGAAATATTCGCTACCTAATGTGTTGGCATCATATTCCGGATGGCCCGTGACAAACGCAATGCGTTTATCTTTGCTGGCAAAAAGATAGGCATCACCATTCTCAGTCTCGGCGAGGATCTCAAGATCGGTGTAGTCACGGATCAACACTGACGGGAAATCAGCATAGCGTGAATGCGGGGCCAGGAACGAATCATCAAAACCCCGCGTCAGCAGTGCATGAGGGTGAAGAATATGATGCTCATAAACGCCAGAAAGCTTATCAGTGCGGGTCTGTTTCGGAATACCGTAGAGGATATTAAGCGCTGCCTGGACCGCCCAACAGACAAACAGCGTTGAGGTGACATGATCTTTCGCCCACTCCAGCACTTGTTTGATCTGTGGCCAGTAGGCAACATCATTGAACTCTACCAGACCCAGCGGCGCGCCGGTGACGATCAAGCCATCGAAGTTCTGATCGCAGATATCCTCAAAGTTACAGTAGAAGTTGTTCAGATGCTCTGCTGGCGTATTACGCGACTCACGTGCATCAATGCGCAGTAACTGTACATCCACCTGCAACGGAGAGTTCGACAGCAGCCGCAAAAACTGATTTTCCGTTTCGATTTTCTTCGGCATCAGGTTGAGGATGAGTACCTTTAGCGGACGAATTTCCTGACCTGAAGCACGGGAAGTCGTCATAACAAAGACGTTTTCCTCACGTAAGAAATTGACGGCGGGTAGCTCGTCCTGCACACGAATCGGCATAACCTGATAACCTCACTACATACGTTTAAACGTTTAGACATCCAGATAGCTGAAGATACTCAGAAATCACGCCAATGTCGAGCCTGCATGTTAAAGGTGAGAAAGTTTCACGACGACGGATACGTTAGAATATAAGCATAACGAAAAGGAGAGAATATGGTTATTAACATACGCCGATCGCGGCATGATGAAGGGAACAAACTGATTGCAATCTGGTGCCGTTCGGTCGACGCCACGCATGATTTTCTGTCTAAAGAGTACCGCATCAAGCTGGAGGAGCTGGTCCGCTCGTTTTTACCCGAAGCCCCTTTATGGGTTGCCGCTAATGAGCAGGATGAGCCCGTCGCGTTTATGTTGCTCACTGGAGAGCATATGGATGCGCTGTTTGTTGATCCCGATATTCGGGGCTGTGGCGTGGGTAAACTGTTGATTGAGCATGCGCTTTCGCTAGCGCCCGCGTTGACCACTAACGTGAACGAGCAGAATGAACAAGCTGTTGGATTCTATAAGAAGATGGGATTCAGGGTGACGGGGCGCGCAGAGGTCGACGATCTTGGGCAGCCATATCCGTTATTGCATTTGCGTTACCACAAAGCCTCGTCCTGACAGCAGGCCGGATAAGGCAAAGCCGCCATCCGGCAGTGGTGCGGTCTGCCTGAGGCGCTGCGCCTGTCAGGCCTACAGGCCAGATAAGGCAAAGCCACACTCCAAATTTGCAGGCAGAAACGCAAAGAGCCCATCCGTCAGGATGGGCTCTTCACTTGTTTGATGCCTGGCAGTTCCCTACTCTCGCATGGGGAGACCCCACACTACCATCGGCGCTACGGCGTTTCACTTCTGAGTTCGGCATGGGGTCAGGTGGGACCACCGCGCTACAGCCGCCAGGCAAATTCTGTTTATTAACCCGCCTTTCGCCGGTTAATCTAATCTGTAATCACGCTGAAAATTTTCTCTCAATTCCGCCAAAACAGCTTCGGCGTTGTAAGGTTAAGCCTCACGGTTCATTAGTACCGGTTAGCTCAACGCATCGCTGCGCTTACACACCCGGCCTATCAACGTCGTCGTCTTCAACGTTCCTTCAGGACCCTTAAAGGGTCAGGGAGAACTCATCTCGGGGCAAGTTTCGTGCTTAGATGCTTTCAGCACTTATCTCTTCCGCATTTAGCTACCGGGCAGTGCCATTGGCATGACAACCCGAACACCAGTGATGCGTCCACTCCGGTCCTCTCGTACTAGGAGCAGCCCCCCTCAATTCTCCAGCGCCCACGGCAGATAGGGACCGAACTGTCTCACGACGTTCTAAACCCAGCTCGCGTACCACTTTAAATGGCGAACAGCCATACCCTTGGGACCTACTTCAGCCCCAGGATGTGATGAGCCGACATCGAGGTGCCAAACACCGCCGTCGATATGAACTCTTGGGCGGTATCAGCCTGTTATCCCCGGAGTACCTTTTATCCGTTGAGCGATGGCCCTTCCATTCAGAACCACCGGATCACTAAGACCTGCTTTCGCACCTGCTCGCGCCGTCACGCTCGCAGTCAAGCTAGCTTATGCCTTTGCACTAACCTCCTGATGTCCGACCAGGATTAGCTAACCTTCGTGCTCCTCCGTTACTCTTTAGGAGGAGACCGCCCCAGTCAAACTACCCACCAGACACTGTCCGCAACCCGGATTACGGGCCCACGTTAGAACACCAGCCATTAAAGGGTGGTATTTCAAGGATGGCTCCACACGAACTGGCGTCCGCGCTTCAAAGCCTCCCACCTATCCTACACATCAAGGACCAGTGTTCAGTGTCAAGCTATAGTAAAGGTTCACGGGGTCTTTCCGTCTTGCCGCGGGTACACTGCATCTTCACAGCGAGTTCAATTTCACTGAGTCTCGGGTGGAGACAGCCTGGCCATCATTACGCCATTCGTGCAGGTCGGAACTTACCCGACAAGGAATTTCGCTACCTTAGGACCGTTATAGTTACGGCCGCCGTTTACCGGGGCTTCGATCAAGAGCTTCTCCTTACGGATAACCCCATCAATTAACCTTCCGGCACCGGGCAGGCGTCACACCGTATACGTCCACTTTCGTGTTTGCACAGTGCTGTGTTTTTAATAAACAGTTGCAGCCAGCTGGTATCTTCGACTGATTTCAGCTCCACGAGTAAATCGCTTCACCTACATATCAGCGTGCCTTCTCCCGAAGTTACGGCACCATTTTGCCTAGTTCCTTCACCCGAGTTCTCTCAAGCGCCTTGGTATTCTCTACCTGACCACCTGTGTCGGTTTGGGGTACGATCTGATGTTACCTGATGCTTAGAGGCTTTTCCTGGAAGCAGGGCATTTGTCACTTCAGCACCGTAGTGCCTCGTCATCACGCCTCAGTGTTAAAGTGAACCGGATTTACCTGGAACACACACCTACACGCTTAAACCGGGACAACCGTCGCCCGGCCAACATAGCCTTCTCCGTCCCCCCTTCGCAGTAACACCTGGTACAGGAATATTAACCTGTTTCCCATCGACTACGCCTTTCGGCCTCGCCTTAGGGGTCGACTCACCCTGCCCCGATTAACGTTGGACAGGAACCCTTGGTCTTCCGGCGAGCGGGCTTTTCACCCGCTTTATCGTTACTTATGTCAGCATTCGCACTTCTGATACCTCCAGCATGCCTCACAGCACACCTTCACAGGCTTACAGAACGCTCCCCTACCCAACAACACTTAGTGTCGCTGCCGCAGCTTCGGTGCATGGTTTAGCCCCGTTACATCTTCCGCGCAGGCCGACTCGACCAGTGAGCTATTACGCTTTCTTTAAATGATGGCTGCTTCTAAGCCAACATCCTGGCTGTCTGAGCCTTCCCACATCGTTTCCCACTTAACCATGACTTTGGGACCTTAGCTGGCGGTCTGGGTTGTTTCCCTCTTCACGACGGACGTTAGCACCCGCCGTGTGTCTCCCGTGATAACATTCTCCGGTATTCGCAGTTTGCATCGGGTTGGTAAGCCGGGATGGCCCCCTAGCCGAAACAGTGCTCTACCCCCGGAGATGAATTCACGAGGCGCTACCTAAATAGCTTTCGGGGAGAACCAGCTATCTCCCGGTTTGATTGGCCTTTCACCCCCAGCCACAAGTCATCCGCTAATTTTTCAACATTAGTCGGTTCGGTCCTCCAGTTAGTGTTACCCAACCTTCAACCTGCCCATGGCTAGATCACCGGGTTTCGGGTCTATACCCTGCAACTTAACGCCCAGTTAAGACTCGGTTTCCCTTCGGCTCCCCTATTCGGTTAACCTTGCTACAGAATATAAGTCGCTGACCCATTATACAAAAGGTACGCAGTCACCCCATTAAAGAGGCTCCCACTGCTTGTACGTACACGGTTTCAGGTTCTTTTTCACTCCCCTCGCCGGGGTTCTTTTCGCCTTTCCCTCACGGTACTGGTTCACTATCGGTCAGTCAGGAGTATTTAGCCTTGGAGGATGGTCCCCCCATATTCAGACAGGATACCACGTGTCCCGCCCTACTCATCGAGCTCACAGCACATGCAATTTTGTGTACGGGGCTGTCACCCTGTATCGCCGGCCTTTCCAGACCGTTCCACTACCACACATGCTGATTCAGGCTCTGGGCTGCTCCCCGTTCGCTCGCCGCTACTGGGGGAATCTCGGTTGATTTCTTTTCCTCGGGGTACTTAGATGTTTCAGTTCCCCCGGTTCGCCTCGTTAACCTATGGATTCAGTTAACGATAGTGCAACGAATTGCACTGGGTTTCCCCATTCGGACATCGCCGGTTATAACGGTTCATATCACCTTACCGACGCTTTTCGCAGATTAGCACGTCCTTCATCGCCTCTGACTGCCAGGGCATCCACCGTGTACGCTTAGTCGCTTAACCTCACAACCCGAAGATGTTTC
>NZ_LIFT01000009.1:0-193535 GCF_001297795.1 Citrobacter sp. CtB7.12
GGATGACAGGAGAATAATGATGAGTTGCAAGTTTGAATGGATCAATGAGCCCGCCATATGGCGCTACGAAAATAACGCCCTGTCGGTAATCACAGATGATCATACCGATTTCTGGCGTCGTACCTGGTACGGGTTTGAGCGTTTTACCGGTCACATCTACGCTACTGACGTAACAGGAGATTTTACTTTTCAGGTCAGGATCCGCGCAGACTTCACCACACTTTATGACCAGGCCGGAATTATGATGCTCTCTGACGAACAGCACTGGCTCAAAGCTGGCATCGAATTTAACGATGGAGCACCTGCAATCGGGAGTGTACTCACGCTGGGAAATTCCGACTGGGCTACAGGACTCTTTCCAGGGGATCCGAAGGAGTTCTGGCTGCGTCTGACCCGTAAGAAAGATGCGTTACGATTGCAGTACTCCTCAGATGGACAGCACTGGCCATTACTTCGCTTATGTCATTTTCCCATGGGCCCAGTAAGAACGGGCGTCATGTGTTGTACACCTCAGCGCCAGGGGTTGGAGGTAGAATTTCTTGATCTCAGACTGACTCCTGCGATGGATAAAGAACTGCACGATCTGAGTTGATTAAAATCAAGGGGTTATAAAAAACGGAGAACCCGTTTATGAAGCCATTTACGGGACGCCTTAACAGGTATGGCAGCGTTCTATTATTTCCACTGGCGATGGTCATCTACGATTTTTCAGCCTATCTGACCACGGATCTCATCCAGCCGGGCATCATCCACATCATCCGTGAGCTTCAGGCTGATATCACTCTCGCGCCTGCCTCTGTCAGTCTTTATATGGCCGGAGGTCTGGCGCTCCAGTGGCTCCTCGGTCCTCTCTCTGACCGGATTGGTCGCCGTCCCGTCCTGCTCACTGGTGCAATGATCTTTGCCCTGGCCTGTCTGGGCATGATGTTTGTCACCACGATCGAGCAATATTTTATTGCCCGTTTTATACAGGGAACCAGTATTTGCTTCATCTCCACCGTTGGTTATGTGTCAATACAGGAGGCCTTTGATGAAAAGGATTCCATCCGTATCATGGCTGCTCTGACCTCAATCGTATTGCTTGCGCCTGTCATCGGCCCACTGGCTGGAGCAGCTCTGATGTCCTTTATGCACTGGAAGCTGTTATTTGCGATCATCGGAGGGATGAGTCTGATGGCCTGGGTCATGTTGATGATTAAAATGCCGGAGACAGTCAAACGTCAGGGCCAGGGGTTTCATCCTGGAGATGTATTATCCGATTTTATCAGCGCCTTCAGACATCCGGTGGTACTGACGGGTGCCCTGGCCCTGTCATTCGGTAACCTGCCGATGATTACCTGGGTCGCGCTCTCTCCGGTGATCCTGATTGAGGATGGCGGGATGTCACCCGGTATGTATGCCTGGACTCAGGTACCTGTATTTGGCGGGGTGATTATTGCCAGCATCATCGTCGCGAATTTTATCAAAGACCCCACTTCACCGCGCTTTATCTGGCGTACCGTTCCAGTTCAGCTAAGCGGGCTGTGTACCCTTCTGCTTGGTAATCTGGGTTGGCCGCATGTCTGGTTATGGTCGGTGATGGGAATAAGTATTTATGCCCTCGGGACAGGAATGCTGTATCCCGTCCTGTTCCGTTTTGCGCTTTTTTCTCATTCCCTGCCTAAAGGCACCGTATCAGCAACCATTAACATTATTGCATTAAGTTTTATGGCGACCTCAGTAGAGCTGGCCCGCTGGTTCTATTTTCAGGCTGGTGGCAGGATAGCTTTCCATTTTCTGGCGATGGTGGCAGGAATTATCGTCATGATACTGGTTTTTCGTTTGTTAAAACTACGCCAGCAACATCTGAATCAGACCGTCTGAGAATATGAGTTACGGCTCTGCCAGCAAAATTGGCAGGCTAATGATGGGGCTACGGCCCCATGTCCTGCATGGTACAGGTCGCTTCGAAACCGAACCTCCGGATGGTTTCAAACATGGCCACAGGCTTGACACTGTTTTGCTGCAAATGAAACTTGGTGAAGGAATAGTGCTCTGCCAGAAGATTCGGGTCTTATGCTCTGAGGCAGGAATAAGGGAGCATCTGCCCCCTTCATCTTTATTTCAATCGCTTACCTGTTTCATCAACGACTTTCTCACCATCTTCCTTAGCGAAAGCCGCTTTCTGAGCATCTGGAAGGATATCCAGAACCACCTCGGAAGGACGACACAGTTTAGTTCCCAGTGGCGTCACCACAATCGGACGGTTAATCAGGATCGGATGCTGCAACATAAAGTCTATTATCTGGTTGTCAGTAAACTTATCTTCGGCAAGCCCCAGTTCTTCATAAGGCTCGACGTTTTTACGCAGCAAAGCCCGGACGGAAATGCCCATATCCGCAATGAGTTTGACCAGCTCATCGCGAGACGGTGGAGTTTCAAGGTAATGAATAACGGTCGGTTCATTACCGCTGTTGCGGATCATCTCAAGCGTGTTACGCGACGTACCGCAGGCCGGGTTGTGATATATGGTGATGTTGCTCATATCAGTATCTCATTACAAAGTGAAAGAGAGACGTAGCGCCAGCGCCGCCAGCGTTACAAACAGCACAGGCAGAGTCATAATAATCCCGGTGCGGAAATAGTATCCCCACGTGATGGTCATATTCTTCTGTGAAAGTACATGCAGCCAGAGCAGCGTTGCAAGGCTACCAATAGGTGTAATTTTCGGCCCCAGATCGCAGCCAATCACGTTAGCGTAGATCATCGCCTCTTTAATAACGCCGGTGGCAGTGCTTCCCTCGATAGAGAGCGCGCCAACCAGTACCGTAGGCATGTTGTTCATAATGGAAGACAGGATTGCTGTCAGGAAGCCAGTCCCCAGCGTCGCGACCCAGAGTCCTTTATCCGCCAGTACGTTCAGCACACCTGAAAGGTATTCGGTTAGTCCGGCGTTGCGCAGACCGTAGACCACCAGGTACATCCCCAGTGAGAAGATGACGATCTGCCATGGCGCACCGCGCAGCACTTTGCCGGTGTTAATGGCATGGCCTCGTTTCGCCACAGTAAACAGAATGACAGCGCCTACAGCAGCAATCGCGCTGACCGGGATACCCAACGGCTCAAGGACGAAAAAGCCAACCAGAAGAAGAATCAACACTATCCAGCCAGTTCTGAAGGTTGCCAGATCTTTAATCGCCTTTGTCGGTGCCTTAAGGAGAGCCCGATCGTAAGTCGGTGGAATATCTTTGCGGAAGAACAGATGCAGCATCACCAGCGTGGCAACAATGGCGGCAATATCCACCGGCACCATCACCGATGCATATTCAGTGAATCCCAGACCAAAGAAGTCCGCCGAGACGATATTCACCAGGTTCGACACGATAAGCGGCAGGCTGGCAGTATCGGCAATAAACCCGGCAGCCATGACGAATGCCAGCGTGGTGCCTTTGCTGAACCCTAATGCCAGCAGCATGGCGATGACTATCGGCGTCAGAATCAATGCCGCTCCATCGTTGGCAAACAGTGCCGCCACCGCCGCACCGAGCAGAACGATATACGTAAAGAGCAAACGGCCATGACCATTACCCCAACGTGAAACATGCAGTGCCGCCCATTCGAAAAAACCAGATTCATCGAGCAGCAGGCTGATAATAATTACGGCAATAAATGTTGCCGTCGCGTTCCAGACGATATTCCACACCACCGGAATATCGCTTACATGCACAACGCCAGAAATCAAAGCCAGTCCTGCGCCCAGCGTCGCGCTCCAGCCGATCCCTAAACCCTTAGGCTGCCAGATAACCAAAACAATGGTCAGGACAAAAATAACGCCTGCCAGTAACATACATCCTCCTGACAGGGCGACTTTGCCGCCCTGTAAATACAAAAAAATTAACTCATCAACTTTCTGAGCTTTTCAATACCGGCGGGCTCTGACGCCAATACCGGAACGAGCGCTATACGGTCAGCATGCTGATTCTTAACAGCCTCAATCTGAGGCAGTTCCTGCCGGGCGCGCTGGCAAAGCAACGGAGAACGCGTATCCGCAATGGAAAGGCTGTTATTGATAATCCAGCCCCACGGATGAATCCCCGCTCTTTCAAGGTCAGACTGCAGGTTTGCCGCTTCCAGCACCGGTGTGGTTTCAGGAAGCGTAACCAGCAGAACTTTGGTTCTATCCGGGTCCTGAAGCTGCATCATTGGGGTAGTAAAATGACCTTTACTCCCCTTTTTTTTGGCAATCTCTCGGTGGTAAGCCCCGGTCGCATCCAGCAGTAACAGCGTGTGTCCGGTAGGGGCGGTATCCATAACAACAAAGCGCTTACCCGCTTCACGAATCACGCGGGAGAAGGCCTGAAACACGGCAATTTCTTCAGTACAGGGAGAGCGTAAATCCTCTTCCAGTAGCCGTTTCCCTGCTTCGTCCAGATCTCTTCCCTTCGTCTCAAGAACATGCTGGCGATAGCGTTCGGTTTCATCGTGAGGGTTGATGCGGCTGACCTGCAGGTTTTTGAGGCTGCCGTTCAGCGTTGTACTCAGGTGCGCAGCAGGATCAGAGGTCGTGAGATGCACGTCAAATCCCATGTCTGCCAGCCTGACGGCGATGGCAGCAGCCATCGTGGTTTTCCCTACGCCACCTTTGCCCATCAGCATAATCAGGCCGTGTTCACTGCGAGCGATATCATCGACCAGGCCAGAGAGCGATAAGTTTTCAGGCGTGTACAGGACGTTCGTTACCGGGAGCGGTAATGCCTCAGAACGGGTATCCAGCAGTCCCTTCAATGCTGAAACACCAACCATATTGACTGGCTGTAGTAATAGGGTATCTGTCGGTAGCTCAGATAAACCGGCAGGAAGATTTGCCAGTGCCTCCTGCTCACGTTGCCATATCGCAGCGGCAAGGGCGTCATGTTCAGCTTCGGCTTTAGGCAGCACACCATTAATCACCAGATACTGGTTTTTCAGGCCAATTGCAGCCAGTTCTTCATGGGTGCGGGCGACTTCCTGCAGCGTAGATTTTTGCAGTCGTGCAACCAGAACCAGGCGGGTACGTTCAGGATCGGATAACGCCTCTACTGCATGAGCATACTGCTCACGCTGCTTTTCCAGACCGGCCATTGGGCCAAGACAGGAAGCACCATCCGGGTTGCTTTCAATAAAGCTACTCCAGGAACCGGGAAGCTGGAGAAGGCGAATCGTGTGGCCCGTCGGCGCTGTATCAAAAATAATGTGATCGAAGCGGGTCAGCAGGGAAGCGTCTGTCAATAAGCCGGTGAACTCATCAAACGCCGCAATCTCAGTGGTACAGGCTCCTGAAAGCTGCTCGCTGATACTGTTAACAACGTCATCAGGCAGAAGACCTTTGATAGGATCAACTATTCTGGCGCGGTATTGTTGGGCGGCTTCCTGCGGGTCGATCTCCAGAGCGGAAAGTCCAGGAACTGCTGCCACAGGGCGAATGGTGTTACCGATAGCCTGATTGAATACCTGACCGACATTGGAAGCCGGATCGGTACTGACCAGCAAAACCCGCTTCCCCTGTTCGGCAAGGCGGATTGCCGTCGCGCAGGAAATGGACGTTTTTCCTACACCTCCCTTACCGGTAAAAAACAGGTAAGGCGGGATATTCTGTAAGAATTTCATATGTCCTCCTGACATACTCAGCAACAGGAAGTTTTACCACCACAGCAGCTGGTGGGCGCTAACCCAACCTTCTCCAGCGGAATGCCTAACCAGCGAGCCAGCTCAGCGCGTTTTGGGTATCGCCCTGCCATCACCGTTTCGCCGTCCAACAGCAGTAGCGGAAGCCCTTCTGCTCCAGATGCTTCGAGGAATGCTTTCGCTTTCTCGTTCTGAACAAAGCTCATGGGCTGCTGCGCCAGGTTGTAACGTTCAACCTGTACGCCACGTCCTTTCAGCCACTGCACATCCGCAGAGAAATCAACCAGAACTTGATCAACATCTGAACCACAAACGCCGGTACTGCAGCACATCGCAGGATCAAACACGGTTAACGTTTTCATCTTTAACACCTCACATCCGTAAAAACATATATGTACAGGCAAATTTTTTAGATACAAACAGCCTTACCACTGCCAGAGCAGTTTGCTGATGCCAGCTTACGGGCGATGGCCTGTACGTCGTCCTGTTGGCTTAACCAGGCCTGCTCAATCACCTGAGCGGCCCAGGAAGGAATATGCGGGGATAAGCGATAATGAACCCATTTCCCCTGCTTACGATCCAGCAATAGACCACTTTCCCGAAGCATCGCCAGATGGCGGGAGATCTTGGGCTGTGACTGTTCCAGTGCCGTACAGAGATCGCACACGCACAGCTCTCCCATCTCCCTGAGCAGCAACACAATGCCCAAGCGGGTTTCATCGGAGAGGTTTTTGAAGAGTTGTAGAGATGATAATTGTGGCATAAGTCCCCCCGGCTATTGTTTCGCAATATCTCGCTGTAACCGTACAGTGTCAAATTATATTTGAATTTCCATATATGAATAAAGCAAGACTTCTCACTGACCCTGTGAGGGTTATACCGTCGGTTACAGTAAGGAACTCAGCAAGGAGGCTTTAAGCTATTTCCCTTTGGATTCAGTAAACTGGAGAGTTTTAAGTATGAAGTGTCATGGAGCGGGCGAAGGGAATCGAACCCTCGTATAGAGCTTGGGAAGCTCTCGTTCTACCATTGAACTACGCCCGCTTTGGAGTGCGTAAGGCATTATAAACCTTACGCTCTTGTTGGCAAGGGACAGACCAGCTGACTGGCGATTAATTCACCGTCAGCATTTCGGTTTGCTGCCCTGCGGCGGCAGGTAACGCAGCGGGTCGATGGCCGTCGCACGGTAGCGAATCTGGAAGTGCAACCGCACCGAGGCCGCATCAGTACTGCCCATCGTGGCGATTTTCTGTCCCGCCTTCACGCTTTGCCCGTTATTTACCAGCATCGTGTCGTTGTGAGCGTAGGCGGTAATGTAATCTTCACTGTGTTTGATCATAATGAGATTACCGTAGCCCCGCAGTTGGTTGCCCACGTAGACCACCTTCCCTGCCCCGGCGGCATAAACCGGCGTACCGCGGGCAGCGGAAATGTCGATCCCCTTATTCCCTCCATCCGCAGTGGAATAAGGCAGGATCACCTTACCGCTGGCAGGCCACTGCCAACAACGTTGCCCTACCGGTGGCCAGGACGATTGCGGCACGGAAGAAGACGGTCTCGCGGAGGCTGTTTTGGTAGACGACTTTTTAGTGGATTTCGATGAGGCCGTTTTCGAACCACTGAGCTTCAGCTTTTGCCCAACTTCAATGGTGTACGGCGGCGAAATGCCGTTCAGACGCGCAAGGTCTTTGACGCTGGTACCTGTCGTGCGTGAAATACGGTAAAGGGTATCTCCCCGTTTGACGGTATAAACGGCGCCAGAATCAGACGATTTGCTCCCCGAGCAGCCCACGACAAGCAATCCCGCACAAAGCAGCATGGCAATACCCAGGCTATTTTTCTTCAGGCGTCCTGCGCTCAAAACCGTTCCTCGCAATATTCACAGACGCCATATGATAACAGCCATAATCCGGATGCCAAATTTATTGAATCGGTTAGTCCCCTCATGGACCGCCTGATAAACGCTATCACCGCCACTTACCGTGTATCACAATGAGTTGATTAAACTCATAATGATACGCAAGGTGCTCATCGTCAAAGGTCGGATCCCTCTCCCGACAGACCATATTATTATCTCCGTCACACTTCCCTTTTCTCACGGCGCAACTTTGCGCTTCTGGCGTAATTCTTGCCTGATTTAACGGTTGTTCAGGAACCGAATTGTTAAATCAAGGGGACGTTTATGGATGCGCGGGAAGCAACCGCTACCGGAGAGTCATGCATGCGCGTGGATGCCATCGCTAAAGTGACCGGGCGGGCTCGATATACTGATGATTACATGATGGCGGGCATGTGTTATGCCAAGTACGTTCGCAGTCCGATTGCCCACGGTTACGCCACCTGCATCAACTGTGACGAGGCGAAAAGCCTGCCCGGTGTACTGGCCGTGTTTACCTGGGAAGATGTACCGGATATTCCCTTCGCCACGGCAGGGCACGCCTGGACGCTGGATGAGAACAAACGTGACACCGCCGACCGTTTTCTGTTGACCCGCCACGTACGCCATCATGGCGATGCGGTCGCGATTGTTGTGGCAAGGGACGCGTTAACCGCAGAAAAAGCGTCCTTACTGGTGAATGTGGAATGGGAAAAACTCCCGGTGATCACCACGCCAGAAGCGGCTCTGGCGGATGACGCAGTCCCTATTCACCCAGGCGGTAATTTGCTCAATCGCAGTGAAATGACCACCGGGAATGTCCAGCAGGCCATTGATGCCGCTGATTACCAACTCCAGGGACATTACCAGACGCCGGTGATTCAACATTGCCATATGGAAAGCGTCACTTCATTGGCCTGGATGGAAGATGACTCGCGAATCTCCATCGTCTCCAGCACGCAGATCCCACACATCGTACGCCGGGTCGTGGGGCAGGCATTGGGCATTCCGTGGTCATGCGTGCGGGTTATCAAACCTTACGTCGGCGGCGGATTTGGAAACAAGCAGGATGTGCTGGAAGAACCCATGGCCGCTTTCCTGACGCGCAAACTGGGCGGTATTCCAGTGAAAGTCTCTCTCAGCCGTGAAGAATGTTTTCTCGCTTCCCGTACCCGCCATGCGTTCACGATGGATGGACAGATAGGGCTCAATCGCGACGGCACGTTGCAAGGCTATCGTCTGGATGTTCTGTCAAATACTGGCGCTTACGCCTCACACGGGCACTCCATCGCCTCGGCGGGCGGCAACAAAGTTGCCTATCTCTATCCCCGTAGCGAATACGCTTACCGTTCCACCACCTGCTATACCAATCTTCCTTCCGCTGGCGCGATGCGCGGCTACGGCGCGCCGCAGGTGATCTTTGCCGTAGAATCGATGCTGGATGACGCCGCAACGGCGCTGGGTCTCGATCCGGTCGAGGTTCGGTTGCGCAATGCGGCCTGCGAAGGCGACACGAACCCGATTACCGGCAAACGCATCTACAGCGCGGGGCTCCCGGAATGTCTGCAAAAAGGCCGCGCGCTGTTTGAGTGGGACGCCCGTCGCGCTGAATGTCTGCACCAGCAAGGCAACATCCGCCGGGGCGTCGGCGTCGCCTGTTTTAGTTATACCTCCAACACCTGGCCGGTCGGCGTGGAGATCGCTGGTGCCCGTCTGCTGATGAATCAGGACGGAACGATCAACGTGCAGAGCGGAGCCACGGAAATCGGTCAGGGGGCGGATACCGTTTTCTCACAGATGGTGGCGGAAACTCTCGGCGTACCGGTCAGCGATGTGCACGTTATTTCCACCCAGGATACCGACATTACCCCCTTCGACCCTGGCGCCTTCGCCTCTCGCCAAAGCTATGTCACCGCACCGGCACTGCGCAAGGCAGCACTTCAACTGCGCGATAAGATCCTTCTTCACGCTGCCGACATGCTGCATCAGTCCGTCATGAGCCTGACGCTGACGGCAGGCCACATCGTCCTTATCGATCGCCCGGACTCACCGTTGCTGTCCTTAAAAGAGCTGGCGATGGATGCGTTTTATCATCCGGAGCGCGGCGGTCAGTTGTCTGCGGAATGCTCGGTGAAAACCACCACTAACCCACCGGCGTTTGGCTGCACGTTTGTCGATCTGAGCGTCGATATCGCCCTGTGCAAGGTCACCATCAACCGCATCCTCAATGTCCACGATTCCGGCCATATTCTGAACCCTCAACTGGCGGAAGGTCAGGTGCATGGCGGGATGGGAATGGGCATTGGCTGGTCGCTGTTTGAAGAGATGATCATCGATGGGGAAAGTGGTCTGGTGCGTAACCCGAATCTCCTTGATTACAAAATGCCGACCATGCCTGACCTGCCGCAACTGGAGAGCGCATTCGTTGAAACGCAGGAGCCGCAGTCGGCGTATGGACATAAATCCCTCGGCGAGCCGCCCATTATTCCTGTTGCTGCCGCCATTCGTAACGCAGTGAAAATGGCCACAGGCGTTGCAATTGATACGTTGCCACTGACGCCAAAACGGTTATATGCGGAGTTCCACCAGGCTGGCTTGATTTGAGGATATGATCATGTTTGACTTTGCTTCTTATCATCGCGCTTCAGACATTGCCGAGGCTGTCAGCCTGCTGGCGTGCTATCCGCAGGCGAAACTGCTCGCCGGCGGAACCGACGTACTGATCCAACTTCATCATCACAATGCGCGTTACCGTCATATCGTCGATATCCATGATCTGCCCGAATTACGAGGCATTACCCTGTCGAAGGAAGAAAGGCTGCGTATCGGTTCCGCCACCACCTTTAGCGAGATTATCGAGCATCCCGTCGCGCAACGACATCTGCCAGCCCTGTGTGCGGCAGCTACCTCCATCGCCGGACCGCAAATCCGTAATGTCGCGACCTACGGCGGGAATATCTGTAATGGTGCAACCAGTGCAGACTCGGCGACGCCAACGCTGATTTATGACGCCACGCTTGAGATCGCCTCGCCAAAAGGGGGGCGTTTTACCAGCATCAACGGTTTTCACACCGGCCCCGGAAAAGTCGCTCTTGAGCAAGATGAAATCCTTGTCGCCTTTCATTTCCCACCGCAGCCGAGAGCACATACCGGCAGCGCGCATTTTAAATATGCCATGCGCGATGCGATGGACATCTCGACCATTGGTTGTGCGGCACGATGCCAACTGGATAACGGCGGTTTTAAAGAACTTCGTCTGGCATTCGGCGTTGCGGCTCCGACGCCAGTTCGCTGTCAGCATGCGGAGAGCGCGGCGCAAAATGCGCCATTGACCCACCAGACGCTGGACGCGATCGCCGAATCCGTTCTGCAGGACGTCGCCCCGCGATCTTCCTGGCGGGCAAGTAAGGAATTTCGTCTGCATCTCATCCAGACGATGACCCGGAAAGTGGTTACTGAAGCCGTTGTCGCGGCGGGAGGAAAGCTGCAATGAATGACACTAACCGAATCACGCTGGAATGCGTCATTAATGATCACCCTTTTCAGCTCAGCATCATGCCGGGGATGCCGCTCTCTGAACTCCTGCGCGAACAAGGGTTGCTGAGCGTCAAACAGGGATGCTGTGTCGGTGAATGCGGAGCCTGTACGGTGCTGGTTGACGGTACGGCCATCGACAGTTGCCTGTACCTTGCCGCGTGGGCAGCCGGAAAACAGATCCGTACCCTGGAAGGTGAATCGGCTGGCAGTCAGCTCTCGCGTGTTCAGATGGCTTATGCGACATCCGGTGCCGTGCAGTGTGGTTTTTGCACGCCGGGTCTGATTATGGCGACCACCGCATTGCTGGCAAAACCGCGTGAAAAACCATTAACCATTTTGGAGATCCGTCGTGGTCTGGCGGGGAATTTGTGCCGTTGTACTGGCTATCAGATGATTGTCGATACCGTCCAGCGCTGCACTGAGCCTGAATAATTAACACCGCATCCTTCAGGTTGCCTCCGGGTCAGTAGCGTTCACACACTCGCCCCCTGATGCAACCTGAACGCGGTTATGCGTTGAGTTATGCGTTCAGCAGCTCGTACTTTTTAATTTTGCGATAAAGCGTGGCAATCCCAATGCCTAACTCATCCGCCACCTGTTTTTTGTTGGAGTGGCGAGATAGCGCTTCGCGAATCATCTGCTTTTCCATCTCTTCCAGCGCGGTTCCGCCGGTATCCTCAGACAGCAACTGCGCCGCATGAGCGACCGCTCCAACGGATTCCGGCGCTTTACCGTTGTTGATCAGATTTGGCGGTAAAAGCGTACTGTCGATCACCTCGCCTGAAGGGACCACGTTGACCAGATATTCCATCAGGTTGCTTAATTCTCGCAGATTTCCCGGCCACTGATGGTGTCTGAGCAGGGTCACTACATCCGGTGCAATCCCCGGATAGACCAGCCCTAAACGGCGAGTATGCAGATGCAGGAAATAGTGCACCAGTAGCTCAATATCGTCCTGTCGTTCACGTAGCGGGGGCAGAGTCAGTGGGATGACGTTCAGTCGATAGAACAGATCTTCGCGGAATTTGCCTTCGGCGATAAACTGCCCGAGGTTCTGATTGGTAGCTGAAATAATGCGGATGTCGACCTGAACCGGACTGCTCGCGCCAAGCGGCAACACTTCCCTCGCTTCAATCGCCCTGAGCAATTTAGCCTGTAGCATCAAGGGCATATCGCCAATTTCATCGAGAAACAGCGTTCCACTGTTTGCCGCCTGAATCAGGCCCGTTTTCCCATTGGCGGAGGCGCCGGTGAATGCGCCTTTAACATAGCCAAACAGTTCACTTTCCAGCAACTGTTCCGGTATCGCCGCGCAGTTGATGGCGATAAACGGTTTATTGCGTCGATCGCTGAGTTTGTGAATGGCGCGCGCGACCACCTCTTTTCCGGTGCCGCTCTCCCCCACAATCATGACGCTGGACGGACTGGGGGCAATACGGCCGATCAGCCGCTTAAGCTGGCGCATAACCCGGCATTCACCCACCAGTTGTTCAATATGCGGTTCATCGGTGGCAATCGATACAGAGGAACTGGTATGCGACTGATGGAAGGCCATCAGGAATAACTGCCGTCCCTGCACATGATGCAACTGACCAATGATCAGTTCACTTTTATCATCCCAGGAGACGATATGCTGCATATGCCCGTGCGTGAAATTACTTTCAAACGTTAATGGCCGAAACCTGACCGACTTTCCCACCATATTATTCTGCACCGCACCAAGAATTTTTAACGCGGTTTGATTCGCGAACTGTACGCGGTTGTCTTCATCAATGACCAATACACCTTGATCCATATTCTCGATCATTGTCGAAAATATTTTACTGATGTTGTCACTCCCACTCTGATCTTCGAGAAGTTTTGAAACAAAAATAGTGGATATATGGCGAACATAGTCTGAAAACTCGCGCAGGTTGTCATTGATATGTTCCTGCTGTTCATGCGTTACGGCAATCAAACTGATCACTCCTACACAGCGGTCCTGCAGAATGACGGGGGTTCCCAGAAAAGCCTTCTCGCGACAGTTATCTTTGCTATCGCAGCCTTCACAGAGCGGGTCAAAGCGGGAATGCGTCACAACCTTTTCTTTTTTACTTTCCAGCACATAGCGCAACAGTCTGGAGTTACCGCTCAACGGGCGTCCGAGGTATTTCCCGTAAGCGCCGGTTCCCGCGACGCGGCAGAGGTTATCATCGACGATCTCAACTTCGAGTTGCAAAACGCTGGCAAGCATTCTGGCGAAACGCTGAATGGTAGGTTGAATCTGCATCAAAATGGACTGCGTTGTTGCAAGCACCATAGTCTTACCTTCCGGAATCACTTAAATGATTGATCATTGAAGACATTGATGGTTCGTAGAATATAAGGATACTAACTCAGACAAAATTTGCTTTGATAAAAACACAGGCTCTTTATCATTTTATAATGAAAATATGCAAGAGAAATCACATTTCTATATCAATATGAGAATCAGCGCAGTGAGTTTATCAAACTGACGGTATTTACTCTTCATCCGGGTATTATTCTGTCAGTCAGTTCATTGACACATGGCGTTATTTATTAAGCCAAACGTTTTCGTATATTCATGACGAATTACAGATAGCTTTATTCTGTGATCAGTGCCACATATTGCCTGATGATTTCCTATTTATCCGCCGTCGGATTCATTTTGGCACGCTTATTGTTAGTCCCTGTTATATCGGTGATGCCGCTTGTCATTACCGCGAATAAGCCACCTTGCCGTCATTCCACTACCAGGACCTTACCATGAAAACTGTTAATGAGCTGATAAAGGATATCAATTCGCTGACCTCACACCTTCACGAGAAGGATTTTTTGCTTACGTGGGAACAGACGCCGGATGAACTGAAACAAGTCCTGGACGTCGCTGCTGCGCTGAAGATGCTGCGTGCCGAAAACATCGCGACCAAAGTCTTCAATAGTGGATTAGGGATTTCCGTTTTCCGCGATAACTCCACCCGTACCCGCTTTTCTTACGCGTCCGCCCTTAACCTGCTCGGCCTGGCTCAGCAGGATCTGGACGAAGGAAAATCACAAATCGCGCACGGCGAAACCGTCCGCGAAACGGCCAATATGATCTCCTTCTGCGCCGACGCCATTGGTATTCGCGACGACATGTATCTTGGTGCGGGCAACGCCTATATGCGTGAAGTCGGCGCCGCGCTGGATGACGGCTACAAACAGGGCGTGCTGCCGCAGCGTCCGGCGTTAGTTAACCTGCAATGCGATATCGACCATCCAACACAGGCGATGGCGGATTTGGCCTGGCTACGTGAACATTTTGGTTCGCTGGAAAACCTTAAGGGTAAAAAAATCGCCATGACCTGGGCCTACTCACCCAGCTACGGCAAACCCCTCTCTGTGCCACAAGGCATTATCGGTCTGATGACCCGCTTCGGTATGGACGTCACCCTGGCGCATCCGGAAGGATATGACCTGATCCCGGACGTGATTGAAGTGGCGAAAAACAATGCGAACGCGTCCGGCGGCAGCTTCCGCCAGGTCACCAGCATGGAAGAAGCCTTCAAAGATGCCGACATCGTCTATCCGAAATCATGGGCGCCTTACAAAGTGATGGAAGAACGTACCGAACTTCTGCGCGCTAACGATCACGCGGCCCTGAAAGAGCTGGAAAGACAGTGTCTTGAGCAAAACGCAAAGCATAAAAACTGGCACTGCACTGAAGAAATGATGCAACTCACCCGCGACGGCGAAGCGCTGTATATGCACTGCCTGCCCGCGGATATCAGCGGCGTCTCCTGCAAAGAAGGGGAAGTCACCGACGCCGTATTCGAAAAATACCGCATAGCAACGTACAAAGAAGCCAGTTGGAAGCCCTACATCATCGCCGCGATGATCCTCTCCCGCAAATATCCGAAGCCTGGCGTACTGCTGGAGCAGTTGTTGAAAGAAGCGCAACCACGCGTGAAATAACCCCCTGAGCCGACCTGCCGGTCGGCTCTCCTTTCCGGAGGCCAAAAGGATAGGATATGTCCGTTTTCTCACTGAAGATCGATATTGCCGATAACCGCTTTTACAACGGTGAAACATCGCCCCTTTTTTCGCAAAAACAGGCCAAAGTGGCTCGCCAGTTCCATCAAAAGATCGCGGGCTACCACCCAACGCCGCTCTGTGCGCTGGATGACCTCGCCCGACTGTTTGGCGTGAAGAAAATCCTCGTCAAAGATGAGTCAAAACGCTTTGGACTGAACGCGTTCAAGATGCTCGGCGGGGCTTTTGCCATCGCCTGCCTGTTGTGTGAGAAATATCATCTTGATATTGAGACGCTCTCTTTCGAACAGCTCAAAAACGCCATCGGCGAAAAAATGACGTTTGCCACTACCACCGACGGTAACCACGGTCGCGGTATTGCCTGGGCGGCACAACAGCTCGGACAACATGCGGTGATTTACATGCCGAAAGGCTCAGCGCAAGAACGCGTGGACGCCATTCTCAACCTCGGCGCGGAGTGCATTGTCACCGACATGAACTATGACGATACCGTTCGTCTGACCATGCAGCACGCCCAACAAAACGGCTGGGAAGTGGTGCAGGACACCGCCTGGGAAGGTTACACCAAAATCCCCACCTGGATTATGCAGGGCTACGCCACGCTGGCCGATGAGGCCGTTGAGCAAATGCGCGCCCTGGACGTCACACCGACCCACGTGCTGTTACAGGCTGGCGTTGGCGCCATGGCGGGCGGCGTGCTGGGCTATCTGGTCGACGTCTATGGCCCGCAAAACCTGCACAGCATTATCGTCGAACCGGACAAAGCGGACTGCATTTATCGTTCCGGCGTGAAAGGCGACATCGTCAACGTTGGGGGAGATATGGCAACCATCATGGCCGGTCTGGCCTGTGGTGAACCTAACCCGCTCGGCTGGGAAATTCTGCGCAACTGCGCCACCCAATTTATCTCCTGCCAGGACAGCGTCGCCGCGCTGGGCATGCGCGTGCTGGGTAATCCTTTTGGCAGCGACCCACGGGTGATCTCCGGCGAGTCCGGCGCCGTAGGGTTGGGCGTTCTGGCTGCTGTCCATCATCACCCACAGCGCCAGGCCCTGATGGACAAACTGGCGTTAGATAAAGATGCCGTTGTGCTGGTCATCAGTACCGAAGGCGATACCGATGTGAAGCACTACCGGGAAGTGGTCTGGGAAGGCAAACATCCGGTCGCACTGTAACCCCCTATTGGAAAACGCTCCCCAGGAGATTCGGGAGCGAACACTGGAGAAAAGTCATGGCTAAGCACATTCCTTTTAAACTGATTCTTGAAAAAGCAAACGACTACAAAGAAGACATGACGCGTTTCCTGCGCGACATGGTCGCCATTCCCAGCGAAAGCTGCGATGAAAAACGGGTTATCCATCGCATCAAACAAGAAATGGAGAAAGTCGGTTTCGATAAAGTCGAGATCGACCCGATGGGCAACATTCTGGGATACATCGGCCATGGCCCGCGCCTGGTCGCGATGGACGCGCATATCGATACGGTCGGTATCGGCAACATCAACAACTGGAATTTTGATCCCTATGAAGGGATGGAGACCGATGAACTGATCGGTGGACGCGGCACGTCTGACCAGGAAGGCGGCATGGCGTCCATGGTTTACGCCGGGAAGATCATTAAAGATCTCGGTCTGGAAGATGAGTACACGCTGCTGGTCACCGGCACGGTACAGGAAGAGGACTGCGATGGTCTGTGCTGGCAGTACATCATCGAGCAATCCGGTATCCGTCCGGAGTTTGTTGTCAGTACCGAGCCGACCGATTGCCAGGTTTATCGTGGACAGCGCGGGCGCATGGAAATACGCATTGATGTGCAGGGAGTCAGTTGTCACGGTTCCGCCCCGGAACGCGGCGATAACGCCATTTTTAAAATGGGACCAATCCTCAACGAGTTACAGGAATTGTCACAACATCTGGCTTATGACGAATTCCTCGGTAAAGGGACCTTAACCGTTTCCGAAATCTTCTTCACCTCGCCAAGCCGCTGCGCCGTGGCGGACAGTTGCGCCGTCTCCATCGACCGTCGTCTGACCTGGGGTGAAACCTGGGAAGGCGCGCTGGAAGAGATTCGCGCCCTGCCGGCTGTAAAAAAAGCCAATGCGGTGGTCTCGATGTACAACTATGACCGCCCTTCCTGGACCGGGCTGGTTTACCCGACCGAATGCTACTTCCCAACCTGGAAAGTGGAAGAAGATCACTTCACCGTCAAAGCGCTGGTCAATGCCTATGAAGGTCTGTTCGGCAAAGCACCGGTGGTCGACAAGTGGACGTTCTCCACCAACGGCGTATCGATTATGGGACGTCACGGTATTCCGGTGATCGGTTTTGGTCCGGGTAAAGAACCCGAAGCCCACGCGCCAAATGAAAAAACCTGGAAATCACATCTGGTGACCTGCGCCGCGATGTACGCTGCCATTCCACTGTCCTGGCTGGCAACGAAATAACGATCCATCTGTCTCCCCCGGTTTACCGGGGGATTTCTGGAGTGTGCTATGCGCGTATTGATTAAAAATGGCATTGTCGTTAACGCCGACGGACAGGCTAAACAGGACCTGCTGATTGAGAACGGTATCGTTCGTCAACGGGATGAGGAGATTACGCCGCCCCCTTCGTGTGAAGTGATTGATGCTGCGGGATGCTACGTTTTTCCCGGCGGCGTGGATGTACATACGCATTTCAATATCGACACCGGCCTCGCCCGTAGCTGTGATGATTTTTTTACCGGCACCCGCGCCGCGGCGTGTGGCGGTACAACAACCATTATTGACCATATGGGATTTGGCCCATCAGGCTGTCGCCTGCGCCATCAACTGGAAGTCTACCAGGGGTACGCCGCGCACAAAGCGGCGATCGACTACAGTTTCCATGGCGTCATTCAGCATGTCAATCATGCCATCCTCGACGAGATCCCGATGATGGTGGAAGAAGGCATCAGCAGCTTCAAGCTCTATCTGACCTACCAGTACAAACTCAACGATGATGAAACCTTGCAGGTGCTGCGCCGTTTGCACAAGTCCGGCGCGCTGACCACCGTCCACCCGGAAAACGACGCCGCCATCGCCAGTAAACGGGCCGAATTCATTGCCGCTGGCTTAACGTCGCCACGCTATCACGCCCTGAGCAGACCGCTGGAATGTGAAGCCGAAGCCATCGCCCGGATGATTAACCTTGCGCAGTTAGCGGGAAACGCGCCGTTGTATATCGTCCACCTGTCCAATGGCCTGGGACTGGACTATTTACGCCTGGCGAAAGCGAATCATCAGCCCGTGTGGATAGAGACCTGTCCGCAATATCTGCTGCTGGATGAACGCCGTTATGACGGGGAAGACGGCCTGAACTTCATTCTCAGCCCGCCGTTACGCAATGTACGCGAGCAGGACAAGCTCTGGTGCGGCATCAGTGACGGCGCCATTGACGTGGTGGCGACTGACCACTGCACCTTCTCAATGGCGCAGCGCCAGCAGATCTCAGGCGGCGATTTCAGCCGCTGCCCGAATGGTTTGCCCGGCGTGGAAAACCGCCTGCAACTGCTCTTTTCTGAAGGTGTGATGAGCGGGCGAATTACCCCTGAACGCTTTGTCGCGTTAACCAGCGCGACGCCTGCCAGGCTGTTCGGCGTATGGCCGCAGAAGGGGCAACTGGCACCTGGCGCTGATGGCGATGTGGTGATTATCGATCCCCGCCAGAGCCAGACGATCCATCATGCTCACCTGCACGATAACGCTGATTATTCGCCCTGGGAGGGGTTCCGCTGTCAGGGTGCGATTGTCAGAACGCTGTCGCGTGGCGAAACGATCTTCTGCGATGGCGTCTTTACAGGGAAAGCAGGCCGGGGCCGCTTCTTACGACGTAAGCCGTTTACCCCGCCCGGCGTGGGTGAAACAGATAACTGTGTATGATAAGTGAGGAAAAATGAGGAAGAAAATTGTTCTCGCGCTGGGTGGTAACGCGTTGGGTGAGGATCTGGCCGGACAGATGCAGGCCGTCAAAATCACCGCGCAGGCCATTGTGGATCTCATTGCGCAGGGTCATGAGGTTATCGTGACTCATGGTAACGGGCCGCAGGTGGGTATGATCAACCAGGCATTCGAAGCCGCGGCAAAAACAGAGGCGCACTCGCCAATGCTGCCGATGTCCGTCTGCGTGGCATTGAGCCAGGGCTATATCGGTTACGATCTGCAAAACGCGCTGCGCGAAGAATTGCTCTCACGCGGGATGCACAAACCTGTCGCCACACTGGTGACGCAGGTAGAAGTCGACGCCCACGATCCTGCGTTTCTGAACCCCACCAAACCCATCGGTTCATTCTTCACACAGCAGGAAGCGGAACAGCTGGAAAAACAAGGTTATACGCTTAGAGAAGATGCCGGACGTGGTTATCGTCGTGTCGTGGCCTCGCCTAAGCCGGTGGACATCATTGAGAAAGAAACCGTCAAGGCGCTGGTTGAGGCCGGACAGGTGGTTATTACCGTGGGCGGAGGCGGTATTCCGGTGATTCGCGAAGGCAACCATCTGCGGGGGGCCAGCGCGGTGATCGATAAGGACTGGGCCAGTGCCCGCCTGGCAGAGATGATCGACGCGGATATGCTCATCATCCTGACGGCGGTCGAAAAAGTGGCTATTAACTTCGGTAAAGAAAATGAGCAATGGCTGGATCGCCTGTCGTTGAGCGATGCGGAACGCTTTATCAGCGAAGGGCATTTCGCTAAAGGTTCTATGTTGCCGAAAGTGGAGGCCGCAGCGTCGTTCGCCCGCTCCCGTCCCGGTCGGGAAGCCCTGATCACGGTGCTCAGTAAAGCGAAAGAAGGGATTGAGGGAAAAACCGGAACGGTTATCTGCCAGTAATCTGATGCGTTTTATTCGCCGGGGCGCTTTGCGTACCCGGCCTGGCGCCTCCCGGGCCGGATAAACATAGCGCCATCTGGTCATTCGCATTACGCCACTTCAAGCACCTCATTCGTTGACTTCACCCCCTGATGCATCAGCATCATGAGCGCTTCCAGCACTCCGCCGCCTATCGCTCTCGCTTTATCAGAGACGCTGGTAAAATCCGCCGTCTCGCCGCGCGGGTCGATATCGCCGATTTTAAAACCGCCCACCACCGCCAGCCCGTCACTTAACAGGCCGCGCACCATCCCCGACAGCGGCGCCTTGATTTCGTTTTCGCCAATCCAGGCAATCACCTCGCCCTCTTCTACCAGATCGCCTAATTTCACTCTGGCGCGCATGATGCCTGCGGCGGGTGCACGAATCACCCGTCGTGCGGTATGCCCCATGATATTGCCGGGTATCCCGGTATTTTCCTGTGCACAACCGGCGTAAATCACCTGACCCAGCCAGTGTCCACGATTTGTTTCAATCACCGCATGGCAGTCTTCACCCGCAGTAAACCCAGGCCCCAACGCAATGGTCACAGGAGCCATATCTTTTCGCGTACCCAGATTTTGTTTTGCCAGAATCGCATCCACCACGCAGACGGGTTTCAGTGCGTCAATCAGCGAACCGGCAGGATCGACCAGAATCGGGATAAAACCACGCTCGGCTAACGCCGCCGCTTCTGCTGACGAGGTGGCCAGTCTTGCCGTCACGCCTTCCACGATCATTTCACCATCAAAGACGGCCTGCGCGAACGCAACGCTGCGGCGAATGACGGTCGGTTTCTCCACTTCCAGCATGATCACTTTGAAACCGGCATGGAACAATCGCAGCGCCACGCCGCTGGCGATATCTCCCGCGCCACGAATCACCACCCGCTGATGGCCGGACGGATGCGCAGTGCGCATCATCAGTCCACCGGGCGCATTATTTTTAACCTGTAAGATCTCCGCCAGCACGCTGACCGCAATCTCCTGCGGCGTTTCAGCACCAATGTTGTAACCCACCGGCGCATGCAGGCGGGCAATGTGCTCTTCACCGACGCCCTTCTCCCGTAACTGACGCATAAACAACTGCACTTTACGACGGCTTGCCAGCAAGCCCAGCCACGCGACGGGTTGCTCGATCAATTTGTCCAGCGCTTCCCGATCCTGATTGTTCGTCGCGATAAGCACAAAGTTGTCCGGACGGATCTCCAGCGCATCCACTGCCGCGGTAAAAGAATCGGCATGTAACAACTGTACCGAGGGAGGAAAAGCGTCCGGGTTAACGCTTTCGCGATAAACATCCGCTACGGCAATATCAAACCCTAACAGCGATGCCCCCTGGGCAATCGCCCGGTTGACATGCCCACCGCCGATTAACACCAGTCGCGGGCGCAGGCCGTGCACGCTAATAAAAACCGACATCGCGCCACCGCAGTCCGAGCCAACGGCATCGGCGCCGTTGCGGGCCATCCGGCCATGAAACATACGCGGCTTTCTTTCCTGTAACGCCAGCAGCGCTTCGTCGATCACCTTGCGCTCCACCATGCCTCCGCCGATAGTCCCGACGATAGACCCATCCTGATGTACCAGCATCTGTGCCGAATGGCGGGGCGTGGACCCCCGGCTATCGACAATCTGCGCCAACGCAAATGGGCGGTTTTGCTCTTCAAGTTTTGCAGCCTCTGTGAAAATATTCATACAGACCTCAATGGATATCTTTTCAGGAACCCGGTGTTCCCGGCGTCGCTATCTCACAAATCTGCGCGTGATTGCAGGCGTTTCCTGTGCATTCCCCAGCCAGATAGCCTGCACATCACCGTCTGACAACAGTTGGATGAGCTCGCGTTCATCAATGGCATTCTCAGATTGAGAAAAACGATTGAGAAACCAGACGCGTCGACTGGCTGGCGGGGCATTTTTGAATGCTCCCTGTGGATGCTGAACCAGGCGAACCAGCGCCTTCAGCGATAAGGGGGATCCCTCCGTCAGGCCTGTCATCCCGGCGAACGGCGACCAACGATGCACCTGCTCTGCCCCCACGCGTTTCCCCAGCAGGTGTCCACCCATCACGGCAATCACGCAGCAACTGCTTTCAGGTATGCAAGGTTCGTGCTCATCTGGCGCTTTAAGCGGCATTCCGCGTGCGCCGTCTGCCTCGACGAGAACCACGTCACATTCCGATCGTCTGGCTAAGGCATCGATGGCGTCGGGTGAGAAACCACGTGCTTTTCCCAATGGGGCTTTCCACGACCGAAAGCAGGTAATGATGGGTTGCATTAACACGTGATACGGCAACCCGGCAGGCTCCCGACAGAAAAGGGTCGGCCAGGAGTGGTCAGGCAGAAACATATGCGTCGTCGTGGTGATGAATACCCGTCGACCTGATAACTGAAAGAGATGAGCGAGCCAGAAAAGTGTACTGGTTTTCCCACCCGCACCGACAATTGAAATCACCGTTGGCCGTTTCTGTGCACCTAAATCAAAGAATAAAGAAGCATGCCCCGGTATACTCATAAGCCTCTCTGAAGTGACATAACATCTAATAGACATTATGGAATCGCCATGCCTGTCGTCGACTGTATAATTACTGCTGCTGGGTTATCATCCAGAATGGGAAAATGGAAAATGATGTTACCCTGGCACGCAGGAACAATTCTTGATGCAAGTATCAAAAACGCGCTGCAATTTTGTAACCGGGTGATATTAGTTTCCGGTTACCGCGCCACGGAGATACATAATCGCTATGCGAATCAGCCTAATATTATTATTACGTACAATCCGGATTATGCTCAGGGTTTATTTACGTCAATTAAGGTTGGCGCTGCCGCCGTGAACAGCGGGCACTGCTTCATCACGCACGGTGACATGCCTGAACTGAATAACGATATTTTCCGTAAAATCTGGGCGTTACGTAACGATAACGCACTTATCCCTTGCTATCATGGCCAGCCCGGCCATCCTGTATTACTTTCCAAAAAATGCCTGTTGCAGGCCATCTCACAACCGGATGTCAGCAATATGCGTCAGGCATTGCTGCGCGGAAAACATAATCTTATTGAAATAAACGATGCCCAAATCACTCTGGATATTGATACACCAGAGGATTTTATCAATGCGCAGAATCGACACCGATAAATAGGAAATACGGAGTTAAACGATTGCGTTCAAATATTTCCCGATTCATTTTTCACTTATCATAATGATAAGCGATCGCCATTTTTGAGAAAACAGAATGCGATGATGAAATACCTTATCGCCATACCTCTCCCGGCTGATTTTCATTCTCATTTAGCGTTTGTGAGATATTTCACAAAGCAGACTTAAGATTAGAAGCGCCTCACAAAATTATATTTTTATGGCTCTGCTTTGTGAGTAGTGGTGCGAATGTTGCTCTATTTCTCCAAACCGCCGGCTTTATCAGTCCCGGTCAACCAATGACATCTATGAACACGCGCACCTTCCGGTTGTCTTGCCACGACCTGAAGAAAGCCGAGTAAAGCTAAGGAGAGGGGTATGGGGGATATAATGCGTCCGATTCCGTTTGAGGAACTTTTGACGCGCCTATTTGATGAATATCAGCAGCAGCGCTCGATCTTTGGTATTCCTGAGCAGCAGTTCTATTCACCGGAAAAAGGCAAATCGATAAGCGTATTTGGTGAAACCTGTGCCACCCCCGTCGGCCCCGCCGCCGGCCCGCACACCCAGCTCGCACAAAATATCATCACCTCCTGGCTGACTGGCGGTCGGTTTATTGAACTCAAAACAGTGCAAATTCTCGATCGGCTCGAACTGGAAAAACCCTGTATTGATGCGGAAGATGAGTGCTTCAATACCGAATGGTCGACGGAATTTACCCTGCTGAAAGCATGGGATGAGTATCTTAAAGCCTGGTTCGCCCTGCATTTACTCGAGCAACTGCTGCAACCTTCAGGTAGCGAGACTGGTAAATCGTTCATTTTTAATATGAGCGTCGGCTATAACCTCGACGGCATCAAGCAACCGCCCATGCAGGCGTTCATCGACAACATGATGGACGCATCCGCGCACCCTAAATTTGTGCAGTACCGCGACACGCTACAGCGATGGCTGCATGATGAAACATTCCTCGCGCGCCACGGGTTGAACGCACATCGGGAACGTCTACAGGCGCTGCCGGGACGCATTCCCACAAAACTGGTGCAGGGTGTCACGCTGTCCACGATGCACGGCTGCCCACCGCACGAAATCGAAGCCATCTGCCGCTATATGCTGGAAGAAAAAGGGCTGAATACCTTTGTGAAGCTGAATCCGACGCTGCTGGGCTATTCACGCGTACGTGAAATTCTGGACAGCTGTGGCTTCGGTTATATCGGCTTAAAAGAAGAGTCATTTGAGCACGATCTGAAGCTCACCCAGGCGCTGGAAATGTTGCAGCGCCTGATGGCGCTGGCAAAAGAAAAGTCGCTGGGTTTTGGCGTAAAACTCACCAACACCCTGGGCACCGTCAATAACAAAGGTGCGCTTCCCGGCGAAGAGATGTATATGTCTGGCCGGGCGCTGTTCCCGCTCTCAATCAACGTGGCGGCCGTGCTTTCCCGGGCCTTCGACGGCCAATTGCCCATCTCCTATTCCGGCGGCGCCAGCCAGTTGACCATCCGCGATATCTTTGACACCGGCATTCGTCCGATCACCATGGCGACCGACCTGTTAAAGCCAGGCGGTTACCTCCGACTCAGCGCCTGTATGCGTGAGCTGGAGTCTTCAGATGCGTGGGGAATGGAACATGTCGATGTCGAACGACTGAATCGACTGGCGGAAGAGGCCGTCACGATGGCCTATACCCAAAAACACTGGAAACCTGAAGAGCGCATTGACGTGGCCGGCGGCTTGCCGCTGACCGACTGCTACGTCGCCCCGTGTATTACGGCCTGCGCCATCAAACAGGACATTCCGGAGTATATTCGCCTGCTGGGCGAGCAGCGTTATGCCGACGCGCTGGAACTGATTTATCAGCGAAACGCCCTCCCGGCAATCACCGGTCATATCTGCGATCATCAGTGTCAGTACAACTGTACCCGTCTGGACTATGACAGCGCTTTGAACATCCGTGAACTGAAAAAAGTGGCGCTGGAAAAGGGGTGGGATGAATACAAACAGCGCTGGCACAAACCCGCAGGCTCAGGCTCTCGTCATCCGGTTGCAGTCATCGGTGCGGGCCCGGCCGGGCTTGCGGCCGGTTACTTCCTTGCCCGGGCAGGACACCCGGTGACGCTATTTGAACGCGAAGCCAACGCGGGCGGCGTGGTGAAAAATATCATTCCTCAGTTCCGTATTCCGGCAGAACTCATCCAGCACGATATCGATTTTGTCGCCGATCACGGCGTGAAGTTCGAATATGGCTGTGCGCCAGATCTGACCGTACAGAGCCTGAAAGAAAAGGGGTTCCACTACGTTCTGATCGCAACCGGTACGGATAAAAACAGCGGCGTGAAGCTCGACGGCGATAACCCCAACATCTGGAAATCGCTTCCCTTCCTGCGTGAATACAATCAGGGAACTGCGTTGACGCTCGGTAAGCATGTGGCGATCGTCGGCGCGGGCAACACGGCGATGGACTGTGCCCGTGCGGCACTGCGCGTGCCGGGTGTGGAGAAAGTCACCGTGGTCTACCGCCGTTCGTTGCAGGAGATGCCCGCCTGGCGTGAAGAGTATGAAGAAGCCCTGCACGATGGGGTTGAGTTCCGCTTTCTCAACAACCCTGAACGTTTTGATGCGGATGGCACACTCACCCTGCGCGTCATGACGCTCGGAGAGCCGGATGAGAAAGGACGGCGCCGCCCGGTTGAAACCGACGAAACGCTGACGCTGTACATCGATAGTCTGATTACCGCCATTGGTGAACAGCAGGATACCGAAGCACTGAATGCAATGGGTGTTCCGCTTGACAGCAAAGGCTGGCCAGAGGTGAATCACAACGGCGAAACCCGCCTCACCGACGTGTTCATGATTGGCGACGTCCAGCGTGGTCCATCATCCATTGTTGCCGCCATCGGCTCTGCGCGTCGGGCCACGGATACCATCCTCTGGCGGGAAAATATCCGCTCCCACCATGGCGATAAACGCTGGAATAACGTCAGCCCCGCTGAAATCTATCAGCGTAAAGGCGAGATCGCGGTCGCGAAGGTCGATAAAGATGACCGTGACGCCTTTGTCGCCCAGGAAGCGGCCCGCTGCCTTGAATGCAACTATGTCTGCAGCAAATGCGTCGATGTCTGTCCGAACCGCGCCAATGTGTCAATTCCCGTGCCAGGATTCCAGAATCGCTTCCAGACGCTACATCTGGATGCTTACTGCAACGAATGCGGTAACTGCGCTCAATTCTGTCCGTGGCAGGGCAAGCCGTATAAAGACAAAGTCACGCTCTTTAGCCTGCCACAGGATTTCGACAACAGCAGTAACCCGGGTTTCCTGGTGGAAGACGATCGGGTCAGGGTCCGGCTGAATGACCAAAGCTGGGTATTAAACATCAGCCATGATGGGCAGTTCGCCAGCATCCCGCCGGAACTGGATGACATGTGCCGCGTCATTAGCTATGTCCACCAGCATCACCATTACCTGTTAGGCCGCGTGGAGGTGTAATCATGTTGATTCTGAAAAATGTCACCGCCGTACAACTTCATCCGGCCAGCGTGCGTGAAGGGGTGGATATTGCAATCGACAAAGACGTTATTGTTGAGGTGGGTGACGCCCTGACGCAGCGCTATCCGCAAGCGCAATGGAAAGAGATGCATGGGCGAATCGTGATGCCAGGCCTGGTCTGTGCGCATAACCACTTCTACTCCGGTTTATCGCGCGGGATCCAGGCCAATATCGCCCCCAGCCCGGACTTTATCTCAACGTTGAAAAACCTGTGGTGGCGCCTGGACCGGGCGCTGGACGAAGAGTCGCTCTACTACAGCGGACTAATTTGCTCGCTGGAGGCGATTAAGAGCGGATGCTCTGCGGTTATCGATCACCATGCTTCACCAGGCTACATCCAGGGCTCGCTCTCTACGCTGCGTTCAGCCTTTTTAAAAGTCGGTCTGCGAGCAATGACCTGCTTTGAAACCACCGACCGTAACGAAGGTATCAAAGAGCTACAGGCAGGCGTCGAAGAGAATATTCGCTTCGCCCGTCAGATAGACCATGCGCGAGAGAGCGGTAGCGAGCCGTACCTGGTGGAAGCGCACATTGGCGCGCATGCCCCCTTTACCGTACCCGACGCTGGTCTGGAAATGCTACGCGAGGCCATCAACGCCACCGGGCGCGGGCTGCATATTCATGCGGCAGAGGACAGCTACGATGTCTCACACAGCCATCATCTGTACGGTAAAGACCTGCTGGTCAGGCTGGCGGAATATGGGCTCATCGACCGTAAAACGCTGGTCGCACACGGCCTGTACCTGTCTGCGGAAGATATCGCCCTGCTGAATCAGCAAGATGCCTTCCTGGTACACAATGCCCGCTCCAACATGAACAACCATGTGGGCTATAACCACCACCTTACCCATATTCGCAATCTGGCGCTGGGGACGGACGGTATCGGCTCCGACATGCTTGAAGAGATGAAATTTGCCTTCTTCAAACATCGCGACGCGGGCGGTCCTCTGTGGCCTGACAGCTTTGCGAAAGCACTGGCGAACGGCAACGAACTGTTGCACCGCAACTTCGGAGAAAAATTTGGCCAACTGGAAGCCGGTTATAAAGCTGATTTAACCCTTCTCGACTATTCGTCGCCGACGCCGCTGATCGCTGAAAACGTTGCCGGGCATATCGCTTTCGGTCTCGGTTCAGGCAGCGTGCACAGCGTGATGGTGAATGGCGTGATGGTGTATGAAGACCGTCAGTTTACTTTCGATACCGATTCCATTTATGCGCAGGCCCGAAAAGCCGCCGCCAACATGTGGCGGCGAATGGATGCGCTGGCATAGCCCATACCCTCTCCTGAACGGGAGAGGGAGTGATGAGGAATGATGATGATTGAACAATTTTTCAGGCCCGACTCCGTTGACCAGGCGCTGGAACTCAAGCGCCGCTATCAGGAGGACGCCGTCTGGTTTGCCGGGGGCAGCAAACTTAACGCCACGCCAACGCGTACCGATAAGCGGATTGCCATTTCATTGCAGGATCTGGAACTGGAGTGGATTGACTGGGACAATGGCGCATTGCGTATTGGGGCGATGACTCGCCTGCAACCGTTGCATGACGCCCGCTATCTCCCGGCGGCACTGCGTGAGGCGATAGGCTTTATCTACTCCCGCCATCTTCGCAACCAGTCGACCCTCGGCGGCGAGATTGCCGCGCAACAGCAAGAGTCCGTGTTACTCCCCGTCCTGCTGGCGCTGGACGCCCAGTTGGTGTGTGGTGATGGCGAAACTCTGTCGCTGGAAAGCTATCTCGCCGATCCACGCGATCGCCTGCTCACCGAAATTATCATTAAAGATCCCTTCCGCCCTTGCGCCACGCGCAAAGTGAGCCGTTCACAGGCCGGATTAACCGTCGTGACGGCGGCGGTCGCGTTGACTGAGCACGGTGGCATGTGCATCGCGCTGGACGGCGTGGCGGAAAAAGCACTGCGCCTGCGTGATGTGGAAACACAAACGCGAGAAGGTACGGAACTGGAACAGGCGGTCGCAAACGCCCTGTTCCCACAGGATGATATTCGGGGCAGCGCGGCCTATAAGCGCTATATCACCGGCGTGGTTGTCGCCGATCTGTATGCCGACTGTCTGATGGCCGGGGAGGACGTTGTATGATGATTCACTTCACATTGAACGGCATGGCCCGTGAAATGAAGATTAACCCGGGAGAAAACGTACAGAAGCTGCTGTTTAACCTGGGCATGCACTCGGTGCGCAACAGTGACGACGGATTCGGTTTCGCCGGTTCGGACGCGATTCTCTACAATGGTCGCATCGTTAATGCCTCATTACTGATTGCCGCACAGTTGGATCATGCGGAGATCCGCACCAGCGAATCACTCGGTCAATGGAATGCGTTGAGCCTGGTACAACAGGCGATGGTGGATGTCGGCGTCGTGCAGTCCGGTTATAACGATCCGGCCGCCGCATTGATCATCACCGATCTGCTGGAACGAATCGCGAATCCTACCCGTGAAGAGATTGACGATGCGTTGTCCGGCCTGTTCAGTCGTGATGCGGGTTGGCAGCAATATTATCAGGTGATCGAACTGGCGGTGGCGCGTAAAAACGATCCGCAAGCCCGTATGACTGTCGCCCCCACTTTCCGCGACGATCTCGCGGTGATTGGTAAACCCTGGCCAAAAACCGATGCGGCCAAAATGGTCCAGGCCAAACCCTGCTATGTGGAAGACCGTATCACCCCAGACGCCTGCGTAATTAAAATGCTGCGCAGTCCGCACGCCCATGCGTTGATCACTCATCTCGACGTCAGCAAAGCCGAAGCATTGCCCGGCGTGGTTCACGTGATCACCCACCGCAACTGCCCGGACATCTATTATACGCCCGGCGGGCAGAGCGCGCCTGAACCCTCCCCGCTTGACCGCCGCATGTTCGGCAAAAAAATGCGCCATGTCGGCGATCGTGTTGCCGCCGTGGTTGCAGAGAGTGAAGAGATTGCGCTGGCCGCGCTCGAACTCATTGATGTGAAATATGATGTGCTTAAGCCGGTATTGTCGATAGACGAAGCCATGGCAGACGATGCACCCGTCGTACACGATGAACCGGTAGTGTACGTTGCAGGCGCGCCACAGACACTGGAAGAAGATAACCGCCATGCCGCCCAACGTGGCGAGCACATGGTCATCAACTTCCCGATTGGTTCACGCCCGCGGAAAAATATCGCCGCCAGCATTCATGGTCATATCGGCGATATGGAGAAAGGGTTTGCCGAAGCGGATGTGGTCATCGAGCGCACTTATCACTCCACACAGGCGCAGCAGTGTCCGGCAGAGCCTCACATCTGTTTTACGCGCATGGACGGCGATCGCCTGATCATTCACGCCTCAACTCAGGTACCGTGGCACCTTCGCCGCCAGGTTGCCCGTCTCGTTGGCATGAAGCAGCACAAAGTCCACGTCATTAAGGAACGCGTCGGCGGCGGCTTTGGTTCTAAACAGGACATCCTGCTGGAAGAAGTCTGCGCATGGGCGACCTGCGTGACCGGACGCCCGGTCTATTTCCGCTATACCCGTGAAGAGGAGTTTATTGCCAATACCTCCCGTCACGTTGCAAAAGTCACGGTCAAACTTGGCGCGAAGAAAGATGGTCGCCTGACGGCGGTCAAAATGGACTTCCGCGCCAATACTGGCCCATATGGCAACCATTCGTTGACCGTGCCGAGCAACGGCCCGGCGCTCTCGTTACCGCTGTACCCCTGCGACAACGTCGATTTCCAGGTCACCACCTACTACAGCAATATCTGTCCGACGGGGGCGTATCAGGGCTATGGCGCACCGAAAGGCACCTTTGCGATGACAATGGCGTTAGCCGAGCTTGCCGAACAACTGCAAATTGACCAACTGGAGATCATCGAACGCAATCGGGTTCACGAGGGACAGGAACTGAAAATTCTCGGCGCGATCGGTGAAGGGAAAGCGCCAACCTCCGTTCCTTCCGCCGCCAGTTGCGCACTGGAAGCGATCCTGCGTCAGGGACGGAAGATGATCGACTGGTCGTCGCCCAAACCACAGGACGGTGACTGGCGTACCGGTCGCGGGGTCGCCATTATTATGCAGAAATCAGGGATCCCGGACATCGATCAGGCGAACTGCATGATCAAACTGGAGTCCGATGGCACTTTCATCGTCCACTCCGGCGGCGCAGATATTGGCACCGGGCTGGATACGGTTGTCACTAAACTGACGGCGGAAGTGCTGCACTGTGCGCCAGAGGAAGTGCATGTCATTTCCGGCGATACTGACCATGCACTCTTCGACAAAGGCGCTTACGCCTCATCCGGCACCTGCTTCTCGGGGAACGCGGCGCGTAAGGCAGCAGAAAACCTGCGTGAGAAAATCCTCTTTCATGGGGCGCAGATGCTGGGTGAACCCGTTGCTGATGTTCAACTGGTAGCACCTGGCGTTGTACGCGGCAAGCAGGGCGAAGTGAGTTACGCTGAGATCGCGCACAAAGCGGAGACGGGAACTGGTTTTGGCACGCTGGTCGCCACGGCCAGTTACATCACCGCAGACTTCGCATTTCCGTATGGGGCGAACTTCGCCGAAGTCGCGGTGAATACCCGAACCGGCGAAATCCGTCTCGACAAGTTCTACGCACTGCTGGACTGTGGCACACCGGTCAACCCGGAACTCGCACTCGGGCAAATCTACGGTGCGTCAATGCGGGCCATTGGCCATAGTCTGAGCGAAGAGATCCTCTATGATGCCGAAGGCCATCCGCTGACCCGCGATCTGCGCAGTTACGGTGCGCCAAAAATTGGCGACATCCCTCGGGATTTTCGTGCCGTTCTGGTGCCAAGCGACGATAAGGTTGGCCCCTTTGGTGCCAAATCGATCTCTGAAATTGGCGTTAACGGCGCGGCACCGGCCATTGCCACCGCTATTCATGATGCCTGTGGCGTATGGTTACGCGAATGGCATTTCACACCGGAGAAAATACTGACCGCGCTGGAAAAAATGTAACGACGTGGGCCGCTCAGGCGGCCCGCTCACATGACTCAATAACGATTAAATGCCGTCTGCGGAAATGAGATAAGCCGTTCTCAGGGCAACCTGCGCCTCAAATTCGCAGAATTTAATTCTGCTGATTCAGATGATCAAATTTACTTATTAAGGAGTGAAGGGATGTCTGATATATCACGTGCAGGCTCAGATCTGATTTACGAACTGGAGGATCGCCCTCCCTTTCATCAGTCTATTATCGGCGCGATCACCCACCTGCTGGCCATCTTTGTCCCCATGGTCACGCCCGCATTAATTGTTGGCACCGCGCTACAGCTCTCAACGGAAACCACCGCCTATCTGGTCTCAATGGCGATGATTGCATCTGGCATCGGCACCTGGCTGCAGGTCAATCGCTATGGCATGGTCGGTTCCGGCTTACTCTCGATTCAGTCGGTCAACTTTTCGTTTGTCACGGTAATGATTGCACTGGGCAGCGGGATGAAAAACGATGGATTCCACGAAGAGTTGATCATGTCATCGCTGCTTGGCGTTTCATTTGTCGGGGCATTTCTGGTGGTGGGATCGTCTTTCATTTTGCCTTACTTGCGCAGGGTCATCACGCCGACCGTCAGCGGAATTGTGGTGCTGATGATTGGCCTGAGCCTGATTAAAGTCGGGATTATCGATTTTGGCGGCGGCTTTGCGGCGAAAAGCAGCGGCACCTACGGAAATTACGAGAATATCGGCGTCGGGTTGCTGGTGCTGATCGTGGTGATCGGTTTTAACTGCTGCCGCAGTCCGTTACTGAGAATGGGCGGCATCGCGATCGGGCTGTGCGTGGGTTATATCGTCTCTTTGTGCCTGGGCATGGTGGATTTCAGCAGTATGCGCAATCTGCCGTGGGTCACCATCCCGACCCCTTTTAAGTACGGTTTCCAGTTCAACTTTCATCACTTTCTGGTGGTGGGGACCATTTATCTGCTCAGCGTGCTGGAAGCCGTCGGCGACATTACCGCGACCGCGATGGTGTCCAGACGCCCCATTCAGGGAGATGAATACCAGTCACGCCTGAAGGGCGGCGTGCTGGCCGATGGGCTGGTCTCCGTTATTGCCTCTGCAGTGGGTTCACTGCCATTGACGACCTTTGCGCAAAACAACGGCGTTATCCAGATGACCGGCGTCGCCTCTCGCTATATCGGCCGCACCATCGCCGTCATGCTGGTGCTGCTTGGACTGTTTCCCATGATTGGCGGCTTCTTTACCACTATTCCTTCGGCGGTGCTGGGGGGCGCGATGACGCTAATGTTCTCGATGATCGCAATCGCCGGGATCCGCATCATCATCACGAACGGGCTTAAGCGCCGTGAAACGCTGATTGTTGCCACCTCGTTGGGACTGGGGCTGGGCGTCTCCTATGACCCGGAAATATTCAAAATCCTGCCGGCCTCAATTTATGTGTTGGTGGAAAACCCCATCTGCGCGGGCGGTCTGACCGCCATTCTACTGAATATCATTCTCCCAGGAGGCTACCGGCCTGAAGAAGTGCTGCCGGGCATCGTCTCCCCGGAGGAAACGGATTAACGGTAAAGGAGTTTACGATGTCTGGAGAACACACGTTGAAAGCGGTACGCGGCAGCTTTATTGATGTCACCCGCACCGTTGAAAACCCGGAAGAGATCGCCTCAGCGCTGCGATTTTTGGAAGACGGATTGCTGCTGATTCGCCAGGGAAAAGTCGAATGGTTTGGTGAGTGGGAAGCAGGAAAACAGCGGATCCCTGACGCCATCCGTGTCCGTGACTATCGCGGAAAACTGGTCGTGCCGGGATTCGTTGATACGCATATCCATTACCCCCAGAGTGAAATGGTCGGTGCCTATGGCGAGCAGTTGCTGGAATGGCTGAATAAGCACACCTTCCCGACCGAAAGACGCTATGAGGATCTGGAATACGCACGCGAGATGTCAGCTTTTTTCATCAAGCAACTGTTGCGTAACGGCACCACCAGCGCGCTGGTTTTTGGCACGGTGCATCCGCAGTCCGTGGATGCGCTATTTGAAGCCGCCAGCCATATCAATATGCGCATGATCGCCGGCAAAGTGATGATGGATCGTAACGCGCCGGATTATCTTCTGGACGACGCCGAGAGCAGCTACCTGCAAAGTAAGGCGTTGATTGAGCGCTGGCATAAAAATGGCCGCCTGCTGTATGCCATCACGCCGCGCTTCGCCCCGACCTCGTCACCGCAACAGATGGCGATGGCGCAGCGTCTGCGGGAAGAATATCCCGACACCTGGGTACATACCCATCTCTGTGAAAACAAAGACGAAATTTCCTGGGTTAAAAAACTCTATCCTGAACATGACGGCTATCTGGATGTGTACCACCAGTACGGGCTGACCGGCAAAAATTGCGTCTTCGCCCACTGTGTCCATCTGGAAGAGAAAGAGTGGGATCGCCTGAGCGAAACCCACTCCAGCATCGCCTTTTGTCCGACCTCAAACCTCTACCTCGGCAGCGGTTTGTTCAATCTGCAAAAAGCCTGGAGGAAGAAGATCAACGTCGGTATGGGAACCGATATCGGCGCCGGTACCACCTTCAACATGCTGCAAACGCTGAACGAAGCCTACAAAGTGGTGCAACTACAGGGGTACCGACTCTCGGCATACGAAGCCTTTTACCTGGCGACGCTCGGCGGCGCGAAAGCGCTGGGCCTCGACGATCTGATTGGTAACTTTATGCCGGGCAAAGAGGCGGACTTTGTGGTGCTGGAACCGACAGCGACGCCGCTGCAACAACTGCGCTATGACAACTCAACATCCCTGGTCGACAAATTGTTCGTGATGATGACGCTGGGCGACGATCGCTCAATTTACCGCACTTACGTCGACGGACGTCTGGTGTACGAACGGACCTGACAGAACGCTAACATCCTGCTGAGGACATCATTATGTCTGGAGATATTCTGCAAACCCCCGGCGCGTCGAAACCACGCAGCGCGCTGGATAATTACTTCAAGATTACGGCGCGTGGCAGTACCGTGCGTCAGGAAATACTGGCCGGGTTGACCACCTTTCTGGCGATGGTCTATTCGGTCATAGTCGTGCCCGGAATGCTGGGGAAAGCGGGATTCCCACCCGCCGCCGTCTTTGTCGCCACCTGCCTCGTCGCAGGCTTCGGCTCGCTGTTGATGGGCCTGTGGGCCAACCTGCCGATGGCGATTGGCTGTGCTATTTCGCTGACCGCCTTCACCGCATTCAGCCTGGTGCTGGGACAACACATTTCGATTCCTGTCGCCCTCGGCGCGGTTTTCCTGATGGGGGTCATTTTTACCGCTATCTCGGTCACCGGCGTCCGGACCTGGATCTTACGAAACTTACCCATGGGTATCGCGCATGGCACAGGGATTGGCATCGGGTTGTTCCTGTTGCTGATCGCGGCGAACGGCGTCGGTATGGTGATTAAAAACCCGTTGGAAGGGCTTCCGGTGGCACTCGGCGCATTTACCTCTTTTCCGGTTCTGATGAGTCTGCTGGGTTTGGCGGTCATCTTCGGGATGGAGAAATGCCGCGTCCCTGGCGGGATCCTGCTGGTGATTATCGCCATCTCGATTATCGGATTGATATTTGACCCTGCCGTTAAATATCACGGCCTGGTCGCCATGCCCAGCCTGAGCGGTGAAGACGGTAAGTCTCTGATTTTCAGTCTTGATATCATGGGCGCCTTACAGCCTGCGGTGCTGCCCAGCGTACTGGCGCTGGTGATGACGGCGGTATTTGATGCTACCGGCACCATCCGCGCCGTCGCCGGACAAGCGAATCTGCTGGATAAAGACAACCAAATCATCAACGGCGGTAAAGCGTTGACCAGCGACTCCATCAGCTCCGTATTCTCCGGTCTGGTGGGCGCAGCACCGGCCGCCGTCTATATTGAATCCGCTGCGGGAACCGCCGCCGGTGGAAAAACAGGACTGACCGCCGCCATCGTCGGCTGTTTGTTCTTGCTTATCCTGTTCTTATCGCCTCTCTCTTACCTGATACCCGGCTATGCGACGGCGCCTGCGCTGATGTACGTCGGCTTACTGATGCTCAGTAATGTCTCAAAACTGGATTTCAATGACTTCATCGATGCGATGGCCGGTCTGGTCTGCGCGGTCTTTATCGTCCTGACCTGCAATATCGTCACCGGCATTATGCTCGGTTTCGTGACGCTGGTTGTCGGTCGCGTTTTTGCCCGGGAATGGCAGAAGCTGAACATCGGTACCGTCATTATTACCGTCGCGCTGGTGGCGTTCTACGCCGGCGGATGGGCTATTTAAGCGAGGCTCCGCGCCAACGCGCGCGGAGCTGTTCTATCGGCCTCGCCATTCAGGAGAAAACGCATGAGCGCCATAGATTCCCAACTTCCCTCACCGTCGGGGCAAGGCCGCGCCACCGATGAGGTCGACCGTATATTATCGCCTGGCAAGCTGGTCGTACTCGGTCTGCAACATGTGCTGGTCATGTACGCAGGCGCGGTCGCTGTACCGCTGATGATTGGCGACAGACTCGGCCTCAGCAAAGAAGCTATTGCGCTGTTAATCAGCTCGGATCTCTTCTGCTGCGGGATCGTGACCCTGCTGCAATGTATTGGCATCGGTCGCTTTATGGGGATTCGCCTGCCCGTGATTATGTCGGTGACGTTTGCCGCGGTGACGCCGATGATTGCGATTGGCATCAATCCGGATATCGGTCTGTTGGGCATTTTTGGCTCAACCATTGCCGCTGGCGCGATCACCACACTCTTAGCGCCGCTTGTCGGTCGCCTGATGCCCTTATTTCCACCGCTGGTAACGGGCGTGGTGATCACCTCGATTGGTCTGAGCATTATTCAGGTGGGCGTTGACTGGGCTGCTGGCGGAAAAGGTAATCCTGAGTATGGGAATCCGGTCTATTTAGGGATTTCATTTGCGGTCTTAATCTTTATTTTATTAATCACCCGATTTGCCAAAGGCTTCATGTCCAACGTCGCGGTCCTGCTGGGGATCATCTTTGGCTTTGCGTTGTCATGGATGATGAATGAAGTGAATTTGTCAGGCCTGCACGATGCCTCGTGGTTCGCGATTGTCACACCGATGGCCTTCGGCACCCCTGTCTTTGATCCGGTGTCGATTCTGACCATGACGGCTGTGTTAATCATTGTGTTTATTGAATCGATGGGGATGTTCCTGGCGCTCGGCGAAATCGTCGGTCGCAAACTCTCATCGCAGGATATCATTCGCGGCCTGCGCGTGGATGGCGTCGGGACAATGATTGGCGGACTGTTTAACAGCTTTCCCCACACCTCATTTTCCCAAAACGTTGGCCTGGTCAGCGTCACGCGCGTGCACAGTCGATGGGTCTGCATCGCTTCCGGCGTCATCTTAATTTTGTTTGGCATGGTGCCGAAAATGGCGGTTCTGGTCGCCTCCATTCCGCAGTTCGTCCTCGGCGGCGCGGGTCTGGTGATGTTTGGTATGGTACTGGCAACCGGGATCCGCATTCTCTCGCGCTGCAATTACACCACGAACCGTTACAACCTCTACATTGTGGCCATCAGCCTGGGCGTCGGCATGACGCCGACGTTATCGCATGACTTTTTCTCTCGCCTGCCTGCCGTTCTCCAGCCGTTACTGCACAGCGGAATTATGCTTGCCACCTTCAGCGCTGTCATACTGAATCTGTTTTTCAATGGCTACCACCACCATACCGGGCTGGTGCAGGAATCCGTCTCGGATAAAAACCTGAAGGTCAGAACGGTTCGAATGTGGTTACTGATGCGTAAGCTGAAAAAAAATCAGCAGGATGAATAGCATGAATCTCTTTTGGCGCTGCCTGATTACCTTGCTGTTGCTCATGCTGATGTCGATACCCGCCATTTCTGACGGCATTGCGCTGGGTATCGAAAGTCGCTTCCGGTTTATGCTGCTGTTTTTCTAAAATCACGCCCCGCTCCCGACATCCGTACCGCAAGATGCGGATGTCACATTCCTGTGTTAAACGCTCCCGGCGTTAATCATTTCATCGTGAGATCTCATATACTGGTGTGCGCTTGAGATTGACAGTGAGACATTATGCGACAGGAACACGTCATTTTACTGGATGCACAGGACACCCCTTCCGGCACGCTGGAAAAATATACCGCCCACACCGTTAACACACCATTGCATCTCGCCTTCTCCTCCTGGCTGTTCAATACAGAGGGACAGCTGTTGGTGACTCGCCGTTCGCTGGAAAAAAAAGCGTGGCCAGGCGTCTGGACTAACTCGGTCTGCGGCCACCCTCAACAAGGTGAAAGTCACGAAGAGGCTGTTATCCGCCGCTGTCGTTATGAGCTGGGCGTAGAGATTGCCAGTCTGACTCCCGTCTACCCGGCATTTCGCTATCGCGCGACCGATCCCAGTGGGATCGTCGAGAATGAGGTCTGCCCGGTCTATGCAGCACGGGTGACCAGTGAACTGCAGGTCAATCGCGATGAAGTGATGGATTATCAGTGGAGCGATCTGGAGGAGGTTTTACGCGGAATTGACGCGACGCCGTGGGCTTTCAGCCCGTGGATGGTGATGCAGGCGTCAAACGATACGGCGCGAGCGTCACTCCTTAACTTTAGCCGTCAGCAATAAAAAAACCCGGCATGTCAGCCGGGGTTTTTTATTAGCCGTCGCCGTGAAGCTTATTTGACCGGACGCATCGCCGGGAACAGGATCACATCACGGATGGTGTGGCTGTTGGTGAACAGCATCACCATACGGTCGATACCAATACCCAGACCCGCGGTCGGCGGCAGACCGTGCTCCAGCGCGGTGACGTAGTCTTCGTCGAAGAACATCGCTTCGTCGTCGCCCGCCGCTTTCGCGTCAACCTGATCCTGGAAGCGCTGCGCCTGATCTTCCGCATCGTTCAGCTCGCTAAAGCCGTTACCGATCTCACGACCGCCGATGAAGAACTCAAAGCGATCGGTGATTTCCGGGTTCTCGTCATTACGACGCGCCAGCGGAGACACTTCTGCCGGGTATTCGGTAATGAACGTCGGCTGAATCAGATGCGCTTCGGCCACTTCTTCGAAAATTTCCGTCACGATACGGCCCAGACCCCAGCTCTTCTCGACCTTGATACCAATGGATTCAGCAATCGCTTTGGCGGAGTCGAAGTTATCCAGTTCAGCCATTTCCGTTTCCGGACGGTATTTCTTGATAGCCTCGCGCATAGTCAGTTTTTCGAACGGTTTGCCGAAGTCGAACACTTCATCGCCGTAAGGCACTTCCGTTTTACCCAACACGTCCTGCGCCAGCGTACGGAACAGAGACTCGGTCAGTTCGATCAGATCTTTATAGTCCGCATAGGCCATGTAGAGTTCCATCATGGTGAACTCTGGGTTATGACGCACGGAGATCCCTTCGTTACGGAAGTTACGGTTGATTTCGAATACGCGCTCGAAGCCGCCAACCACCAGACGCTTCAGGTACAGTTCCGGCGCAATACGTAGGTACATGTCCAGATCCAGCGCATTGTGATGGGTGATAAACGGACGCGCAGACGCGCCGCCTGGGATCACCTGCATCATCGGGGTCTCAACTTCCATAAAGCCGCGACCGACCATGAACTGACGAATACCGGCCAGGATCTGAGAACGCACTTTAAAGGTGTTGCGGGATTCATCGTTAGAGATGAGATCCAGATAGCGCTGACGATAACGCGCTTCCTGATCCTGCAAACCGTGGAATTTATCCGGCAGCGGACGCAGCGCTTTGGTCAACAGACGCAATTCGGTGCAGTGGATAGACAGTTCGCCGGTTTTGGTTTTGAACAGCTTTCCTTTGGCGCCGAGGATGTCGCCGAGATCCCATTTTTTGAACTGCTCGTTGTAAACACCTTCCGGCAGATCGTCACGGGCAACGTACAGCTGAATGCGGCCACCCACGTCCTGCAACGTCACAAAGGACGCTTTCCCCATGATACGACGGGTCATCATGCGGCCTGCAACGGACACCTCGATGTTCAGCGCTTCCAGCTCTTCGTTCTCTTTCGCATCGAAGTCAGTATGCAGTTGGTCTGAGGTGTGATCGCGACGGAAATCGTTCGGGAAGGCGATACCCTGCTCACGCAGGCCAGCCAGTTTCTCACGACGCGTTTTCAGTTCGTTATTAAGATCGGCTACCGCGTCAGCGCCCTGTGCGTGTTGTTCAGACATGTTGGTTCCTCATAACCCTGCTTTCAAACTTGCTTCGATAAATTGATCCAGGCTGCCATCCAGCACCGCCTGCGTGTTGCGGGTTTCAACCCCGGTACGCAAGTCTTTAATGCGGGAGTCATCAAGGACGTAAGAACGGATCTGGCTTCCCCAGCCGATGTCGGATTTAGTGTCTTCCATCGCCTGCTTCTCAGCGTTTTTCTTCTGCATTTCCAGTTCATAAAGCTTCGCTTTCATCTGCTTCATGGCCTGGTCTTTGTTCTTGTGCTGGGAGCGGTCGTTCTGGCACTGCGTCACAATCCCGGTCGGGATGTGGGTAATACGCACCGCGGATTCCGTACGGTTAACGTGCTGACCGCCCGCACCGGATGCGCGATACACGTCGATACGCAGGTCCGCCGGGTTGATTTCGATATCAATATCGTCATCCACTTCCGGGTAAACGAACGCGGAGCTAAACGAGGTATGGCGACGACCACCGGAGTCGAACGGGCTCTTACGCACCAGACGGTGAACGCCGGTTTCCGTACGCAGCCAGCCGTAGGCATATTCGCCAGAAATCTTAATGGTCACGGACTTGATCCCGGCCACTTCCCCTTCTGACTCTTCAATAATTTCGGTCTTGAAGCCGCGTGCTTCTGCCCAGCGCAAATACATACGCTCCAGCATGCTTGCCCAGTCCTGCGCTTCAGTACCGCCGGAACCGGCCTGGATATCGAGGTAGCAATCGGCGCTGTCATATTCGCCGGAGAACATACGGCGGAACTCCAGTTGCGCTAGTTTTTCGTCAAGCGTATCGAGTTCAGCAACGGCTTCGTTAAAGGTTTCTTCGTCGTCGGCTTCTACAGCCAGATCCAGCAGGCCGGAAACATCTTCCAGACCCTGAGACATTTGGTCGAGGGTGTCGACAATCGCTTCAAGCGAGGAACGTTCCTTACCCAGCGCCTGTGCGCGTTCGGGTTCGTTCCAGACGTCAGGCTGTTCCAGCTCGGCGTTTACTTCTTCCAGACGCTCTTTCTTGGCATCATAGTCAAAGATACCCCCTAAGAACGTCAGAGCGCTCCGTGAGGTCCTGAATGCGGTTTTTTACCGGATTAATTTCAAACATGGTCTGATTTCTTTTATTGGACTTGTCAAAATGCGGTGATAAGAGCGGGATTGTACCCAATCCACGCGCTTATTTATAGAGAATAGTGACGGGAAATTGGTCAGATTACACGGGCCAGATATTATCGATGATGATCTGCAAACTGCGGTTGCCGCGAAATTCGTTAATATCCAGTTTGTAGGCCAGCTCGACTTCGCGCACGCCGTTATCCGGCCAGCAGGCAGTGTCGACGTTAAAGGCGATGCCGTCTAACAGCGGTCCTCCGCCAACGGGTTCGACCATCACTTTCAAATGTCGCTCGCCAACCAGACGCTGCTGAAGCAGGCGAAAACGCCCGTCAAACAGCGGTTCCGGGAACATTTGCCCCCACGGACCGGCATCACGCAGCAGTTGCGCGACCTCCATCGTCATCTCCGCGGCGCTGAGCGGGCCGTCAGAGACCACTTCCCCCTGTAACAGCGAGGGATCCAGCCATTCCGTGACCAGCTCGCCAAAACGCTGCTGGAACAGGTCGAATTTTGCCTCTTCCAGCGACAGTCCCGCCGCCATCGCATGGCCGCCGAATTTAATCATCAACCCCGGATGCAACGTATCCAGCCGCTCCAGCGCATCACGCATGTGCAGTCCCTGAATGGAACGTCCGGAGCCTTTTAGCGTGCCATCGCCAGCCGGTGCGAAAGCGATCACCGGGCGGTGAAAACGCTCTTTAATGCGCGAGGCGAGGATCCCGACCACCCCCTGATGCCACTCAGGATGATACATCGCCAGACCTCCGGGCAGCGTTTCGCGACTGCGTTCCAGCTTCTCGCACAGGGTCAGCGCTTCCGCCTGCATTCCCTGTTCAATCTCTTTACGGGTCTGGTTTAACGCATCCAGTTCGTTGGCCAGTACCCGCGCTTCGCCAATGTTATCGCACAACAGCAGCGCCACGCCGACGGACATATCATCCAGCCGACCCGCCGCATTCAGACGCGGACCAAGCGCAAACCCTAAATCGCTGGCGGCGAGTTTTTGCGCATCACGGTTGGACACTTCCAGCAACGCTTTGATCCCCGGACGGCATTTCCCGGCACGAATGCGGCTTAAGCCCTGCCAGGTGAGGATTCGGTTGTTGGCATCCAGCGGCACCACGTCCGCCACAGTGCCCAGCGCGACCAGATCGAGCAGATCCGCCAGGTTTGGCGGCGCAATGCCGCGTTCGTCAAACCAGCCTTTGTCGCGCAGGAAGGTACGCAGGGCGAGCATCAGGTAAAACGCCACGCCCACACCGGCCAGCGATTTCGAGGGGAAATCACAATCGGGCAGATTCGGGTTGATGATGGCTTCGGCGGCGGGCAGCGTCTCGCCCGGCAGGTGGTGATCGGTGACCACGACCGGGATCCCCAGCGCCCTGGCGTGATCCACACCGGCATGGGAAGAGATACCGTTATCGACGGTGACGATCAGCTGCGCGCCACGCGCATGGGCCTGATCGACCACTTCCGGACTTAAGCCGTAACCATCCTCAAAGCGGTTTGGCACGAGGTAGCTGATGTTATCGCAGCCCAGAGCGCGCATACCCAGCACGCTCAGGGCGGTACTGGTCGCCCCATCCGCATCGAAATCGCCGACAACAATGATGCGCGTCCCCTCGCGAAAGGCGTTATAGAGAATTTCGACCGCTTTTTCGACGCCGCTCAGTTGCTGCCATGGCAGCATGCCTTTGACGCTGCGCTCAAGATCCTGAGCACTGCGTACGCCACGGCTGGCATACAGGCGACGTAGCAGCGGCGAAAGGTCGGCAGGCAGTTCTACCGACTCATCGACTTCCCGCCGACGAAGTTGTATCTGTTGTTTCACGCGAATTACTTACCACTGGTCTGTTTTTGGTGCTCGTCAAGAAACGCTTTCATCTCTTTCGGTCCCTGATAGCCTGGCACGACATAGCCGTTGCTCAGCACAATCGCCGGTGTACCGCTTACGCCAAACTGCACGCCCAGCGCATAGTGATCCGCGATGTTCACCTCACAGGTCGCCGCTTTCACGCCTTTGCCTGCCATCGCGTCGTCAAACGCTTTGGCTTTGTCTTGCGCGCACCAGATGGACTTCATATCCTGCTCAGCCTGGCTTTCCAGTCCCTGACGCGGGAAGGCGAGGTAGCGCACGGTAATGCCCAGCGCATTGTAGTCCTTCATCTCTTCATGCAGCTTGTGGCAGTAGCCGCAGGTGATATCGGTAAAGACGGTAATGACGTGTTTTTCCTGCGGCGCCTTATAGACGATCATTTCGTTTTCCAGCGCGTTCAGATGCTTCATCAGCAGCTGGTTGGTCACGTTGACTGGCGTCGCGCCGCTGACATCGTACATTGGCCCCTGAATGATGTGTTTACCGTCTTCTGTCACATACAGCACGCCGCTGTTGGTCAGCACCGTTTTCATCCCGGCAACCGGGGCGGGTTGAATATCCGTGCTCTGCACGCCCAGTTTCGTCAGAGACTGACGGATCGCGGCGTCGTCGGCGTGTGCCAGGCCGGAAAACGCAGTGGTCAGCAGGGTAAACAGCATTAAACCTTTTTTCATAACCTTTCCTGTTCGCTCAGCATTCACGCTCTTGGGTGATGCTGTTGATGAAGTTGACGCAGGCGCGCTGTCGCAACATGAGTATAAATCTGCGTGGTGGAGAGATCGCTGTGACCCAGCAACATCTGCACCACGCGTAAATCGGCGCCATGATTGAGCAAATGCGTGGCAAATGCGTGGCGTAAAACGTGCGGCGACAGCTTTTCACTGTCGATTCCCGCTAAGACGGCATAGTGCTTAATGCGGTGCCAGAAGGTCTGGCGCGTCATCTGCTGCGCGCGCTGGCTGGGAAACAGCACGTCAATCGACACGCCGTTCAGCAGCCACGGACGCCCATGTTCCAGATACGTCTCCAGCCAGTACACCGCCTCTTCGCCCAATGGCACGAGACGCTCTTTATTGCCTTTACCAATCACCCGCACTACGCCCTGACGCAAGCTGACATCGCTCATCGTCAGTCCGACCAGTTCAGACACGCGCAGTCCGGTGGCATATAAAATCTCAAGCATGGCTTTATCGCGTAACTCCAGCGGTTGGTCAACCACGGGAGCTTGTAATAACCGTTCTACTTGCGCTTCACTGAGATCCTTCGGCAGACGCTGCGGGAGCTTGGGCGATGCCAGCGTCGCGCTTGGATCGTCGGTGCGAATTTTCTCGCGGTAAAGATGCTGGAATAGCCGCCGCACCGCGCTCAGCAGTCGTGCGGTACTGGTAGCTTTATACCCACCGTCCATCCGCTCGGCCAGCAAGGCCTGCAGATCGTCACTTTGCGCGGTTTCCAGCGACACCTGACGGTGCGCGAGCCACTCCACCAGCATGGTCAGATCGCGGCGATAGGCGCTCAGCGTATTTTCCGCCAGATTTTTCTCCAGCCAGAGCGCATCAAGGAATTGTTCGATGCGCGCAAGATCCTGTTCCACATCTGCTCCTTTGATTCTGCAGTCTGCCATTATGACTCAATGATACGGGTTTCTGGTACACTACGCGCAAAGTCATAGCAAGTATTGAGACGTTTACGCGATGAATATTGGTCTTTTTTACGGTTCCAGCACCTGCTACACCGAGATGGCTGCGGAGAAAATTCGTGACATCATCGGCCCGGAACTGGTGACGCTGCATAATCTGAAAGATGATGCCCCGGCCCTGATGGAGCAGTACGATGTGCTGATCTTAGGCATTCCCACCTGGGATTTCGGTGAAATTCAGGAGGACTGGGAAGCCGTCTGGGATCAACTGGACGAACTCAACCTCGAAGGCAAAATTGTCGCGCTTTACGGTATGGGCGACCAGTTAGGCTACGGCGAGTGGTTCCTTGACGCGTTGGGCATGTTGCATGACAAACTGTCGACCAAAGGCGTCAAATTCGTCGGTTACTGGCCTACCGAAGGCTACGAGTTCACCAGCCCTAAACCGGTTATTGCCGATGGGCAGTTGTTCGTCGGTCTCGCACTGGATGAAACCAATCAATACGATCTCAGCGATGAGCGTATTCAGGCGTGGTGCGAGCAGATTCTCGGTGAAATGGCCGAGCACTATTCCTGATAACCGTTTTGCCGGATGATGGCGTAAACGCCTTATCCGGCCTACATGACACACCGCATCGTAGGCCTTAAAGCTGCCCGCCATCAGGCATTCGTCGGCACTACCCTTGCGTCGACGGTTGCATCATCAGGCGGCGTAAATCCCGCCATTCCGCCTTATCCATACTGTCAGCCGCGAGCCACAAATGCTGGCGTTTACCGGTTTCTGAGCGCAAGCGCAGCATCATGCCGGTTTTGATCATCCACGGTGCACTGACGATAAGCCAGTCCTGCCCCTGCCAGCGGAGCCGTCCATCCATCAGAAGTTTGACCTCTCCCTGACGGGCGTTAATTCGCCGCTGGCTGCGGACACAGTCAAACACCACCAGCGAAAGCAGTATCAACCACAGCGGCGTGTAGCTCAGCGGCCATGGCATTAATAGAATCGCCGCGGCCACCAGCCCATGCAGAAGGAGTGATAGCCACTGTGCGCGCCATGAGACGCGGAGATCAGATTGCCACAGGACCACGATCCCGATTCCGTGTCTGGATGAGTCGTACCATCTGCTCCAGTTCAGCATCTGCCGGTTTACCGTGATTCATCAACCAGTTGAATAAATCCGGGTCATCACACTCCAGCAGGCGGATAAAAATACGTTTTTCATCATCACTCAACGTGTCGTATTCATGTTCGAAAAACGGCATGATGGAAATATCGAGTTCACGCATACCGCGTCGGCATGCCCAGTGAATACGTGCTTTATTGTTAATATCCATGTTCTTCTTCCTGTCTCACTCAAATGAACTACCCGGCTATTGTAACGTGTTTTTCATCCTGTTTTGCGGGAATATCCGTAACCACAAGCGCGATGGCTAATTAAATCCCCAATAAGTCAATGGGTTCATGTTTTCTGGATGCCGCCTCGCAATCTGTAAGATAAGGCACAAATGGGACTATCAAAGCGCTTGCATTGGGCCATAGCTCTTTTACCATTAGTCATTATCACTGCGTTAAGCAAATCAGGACATTTTTATGGCATTTACTCCATTTCCACCTCGTCAACCCTCAGCTTCAGCGCGTTTGCCCGTGACGCTGATGACGTTAGATGACTGGGCGCTGGCCACGATTACCGGGGCTGACAGCGAGAAGTATATCCAGGGTCAGGTGACAGCTGACGTGAGTCAACTGACTGAACACCAACACGTCCTGGCCGCCCACTGCGACGCTAAAGGAAAAATGTGGAGCAACCTGCGGCTGTTCCGCGACGGCGACGGTTTTGCCTGGATTGAACGCCGTAGTCTGCGTGATGCGCAGGTAGGCGAACTGAAAAAATACGCTGTGTTCTCGAAAGTGACGATTGCCCCAGACGACGAACGCATACTGCTGGGTGTGGCGGGTTTCCAGGCGCGTGCCGCACTGGTGAATCTGTTCAGCGAACTGCCCGACAGCGAAAAGCCTGTCACGCGTGAAGGAGCGACGACCCTGCTGTGGTTTGAACATCCGGTAGAACGCTTCCTGTTGGTTACCGATGTGGCAACCGCGGAAACCGTAACCGAAAAACTGCGTGGTGAAGCCGAACTGAATAACAGTCAGCAATGGCTGGCACTGGATATTGAGGCCGGTCTGCCGGTGATTGATTCAGCAAACAGCGCGCAGTTTATCCCGCAGGCGACTAATCTCCAGGCGCTGGGCGGTATCAGCTTTAAGAAAGGCTGCTATACCGGTCAGGAGATGGTGGCGCGAGCGAAATTCCGCGGGGCGAACAAACGCGCGTTATGGTCTCTGGCGGGTAAGGCCAGTCGTGTACCGGAAGCGGGTGACGATCTTGAAATGAAAATGGGTGAGAACTGGCGTCGTACTGGCACCGTCCTCGCGGCAGTGCAACTGGATGACGGTCAGCTACGGGTACAGGTGGTGATGAACAACGATATGGAGGCCGACAGCGTATTCCGCGTGCGCGACGATGCCAACACGTTGCACATCGAACCGCTGCCCTATTCACTGGAAGAGTAATTCATCAGCACTTGATGGCGCTTCGCTTATCCGGTCTACGGGGAAAAGTCGTAGTCCGGATAAGACGGTAAAGCATCACATCACGCCTGTCCTACGTACAAATAGATGGCCAGAAAGTGGCATACGCTGCCGCCCAGCACAAACCCGTGCCAGATAGCATGGTTGTAGGGAATACGCTTACTGACGTAGAAAATCACTCCCAGCGAATAGACCACGCCGCCTACGGCCAGTAGCGTTACGCCGCCCGCCGCCAGTTTGATCGCCAGTTGATACACCACAATCAGTGACAGCCACCCCATCGTCAGATAGGTCACCAGCGACAGCACTTTAAACCGGTGGGCTATCGTCAGTTTGAATAAAATGCCGAGCAGCGCCAGACTCCAGATAACGATCATTAGCCCACGCGCCAGCGGTGAATTTAGCCCAACCAGCAGAAACGGCGTATAGGTCCCGGCAATGAGCAGGTAAATCGCACAGTGGTCGAATTTTTTCAGCCAGATCTTCGCCCGCTGATGTGGTATCGCGTGATACAGGGTCGATGCCAGAAACAGCAAAATCATGCTGCCGCCGTACAGGCTGTAACTGGTAATCGCTGTCGCACTGGCATTCATGTCCACCGCCTGCACCAGCAACAACACCAGACCGACGATACCAAACACCAGCCCAATGCCATGACTGATGCTGTTGGCGATTTCCTCTGCCAGTGAATATCCTTGCGCGATTAATGGCTTCTGGACCATAACTTACTCCGGAGAAACGAACTTGTTCGTGATTGCGCCTCTAGCGTAACTGAGAATGGTTCCAGTGAACACCTGTTAGCTAAAATAAATATCACTTTAAAACTAATCGTTATAAATCAAGGTGTTGAAGCTCATTTTTCAACTAACAGTTGTTCATTTAATTCAAAGGCGTTTAAAATCAATCACATAAAACTGTGACTGATTCGGGTAAATCTCGCCAATCACCCGCTTCAGTTCCTCCAGCGTCATGTTTTCCTGTTGTGCATGTTTTTCCGTCAACGTGTCGAGCGTGACGGTTGACGTTCCCAGCACCTCAATTGTGCAAAAATAGCCATCGTCCTCGAAACGCCCTACCCGCAGAATGTCACCGGTCCTGAAGTGAGATTCTGACTCATCACGAATAGTGATCGTTTTACGCCCTGCCAGAATGTCGTCCTGGAAACGCTGAAAAAAAGTGATGTCATTTGGCTGCATGTTATTATTCCCTTTAGGTAAAATCTGATGAGTGAGTATTGCCATTGTGAGTATGTTCTCCCACGCTGCCATCGCCAGTCTCAACAACATTGAGATGTTGGTCTACAACTATGTCATCAAGAACCGTGACAAAGTCATGTACATGACCATTCGGGAACTGGCTGAAGCGGCGGGTGTATCGACCACCACCGTGTTGCGTTTCTGTCGCAAGCTTAACTGTGAAGGCTACTCTGAATTTCGCGTACGCTTTAAATTATATTTAGAGCAGAACGAACCGCAACAGGCTAATTTTGGTGCCAGCGAGATTATCAGTTTCTTTAAAGGGGTAAATAACGATGAATTTGATCAATTACTCGATCAGGCTATAGAGATTATTTTATCGTCCGAGCGCATTATATTTGTCGGTGCCGGTACCTCAGGGGCCCTGGCGAAATATGGCGCGCGTTTTTTCTCAAACGTCGGGAAATTCAGCAACCACATTGATGATCCTTATTTCCCGGTGACGAACGACATGGCGCGTAATGCGCTGGCGATTGTGTTATCGGTCTCTGGCGAAACCGAAGAGATCCTGCGCTTTGCCAGCCAGTTCAGCCTGCATAACTGCAAAGTGCTTTCGATTACCAGCCATGAACACTCGCGCCTCGCCAAACTGGCGGACTTTAATCTCTCCTGGCATGTGCCGCAAACCCGCATTGCTGGCGTGTACGATATCACCACGCAAATTCCCGTTATTTATATTCTCGAATCCCTTGGCCGAAAGCTGGCGAAAAAAATAGCGTAAAAAAACAGACTGTTTTTTGGCGGTAACAAATTACCGTTTCGCTATTTTGTTATATCGTGACATTTACCTTCCCTTTGTTAGACTCAAATCAGTTTGTATTAATTTGAGATGACGCAACGATGAAAAAACTCACCTTACCAAAAGATTTTCTCTGGGGCGGCGCGGTTGCTGCACATCAGGTTGAAGGCGGCTGGAACAAAGGCGGTAAAGGTCCGAGCATTTGTGACGTTCTGACCGGCGGCGCGCATGGCGTACCCCGTGAAATCACTCAGCAGGTGGTGCCGGATAAATATTACCCAAACCACGAAGCGGTCGATTTTTATGGCCACTATAAAGAAGACATTAAGCTGTTTGCCGAAATGGGCTTTAAATGCTTCCGCACGTCCATCGCCTGGACCCGAATCTTCCCACAAGGTGACGAAACACAGCCAAATGAAGAAGGGCTGAAATTCTACGACGACATGTTTGATGAATTGCTCAAGTACAATATCGAACCGGTCATTACCCTTTCTCACTTTGAAATGCCGTTGCACCTGGTTCAGCAGTACGGCGGCTGGACTCACCGCAAGGTCGTTGATTTCTTTGTTCGTTTTGCCGAAGTGGTGTTTGAACGCTATAAGCATAAGGTCAAATACTGGATGACCTTCAACGAAATCAACAACCAGCGCAACTGGCGTGCGCCGCTGTTTGGCTATTGCTGCTCTGGCGTTGTTTATACCGAGCACGAAAACCCGGAAGAGACCATGTACCAGGTGCTGCACCACCAGTTTGTTGCCAGCGCGTTAGCCGTGAAGGCGGCGCGTCGCATCAATCCGGAGATGAAGGTGGGCTGCATGCTGGCGATGGTCGCGCTGTATCCGTTCTCCTGCAAGCCAGAAGACGTCATGTTCGCCCAGGAATCCATGCGCGAGCGTTATGTTTTCACTGACGTTCAGTTGCGCGGTTACTACCCGTCCTATGTCCTCAACGAGTGGGAGCGTCGCGGCTTTAACATTAAAATGGAAGACGGCGATACCGCGATTCTGCGTGAAGGTACCTGCGATTACCTCGGTTTCAGTTACTACATGACCAACGCAGTGAAGGCCGAAGGCGGCAGTGGCGATGCCATTTCGGGGTTCGAAGGCAGCGTACCGAATCCGCACGTCAAAGCCTCCGACTGGGGCTGGCAGATTGACCCGGTGGGTCTGCGCTACTCGCTGTGCGAACTGTATGAACGTTACCAGAAACCGTTGTTCATCGTTGAAAACGGCTTTGGCGCTTACGATAAAGTAGAAGACGATGGCAGCATTAACGACGACTACCGCATTGACTATCTGCGCGCCCATATCGAAGAGATGATGAAGGCGGTCACGTATGACGGTGTGGATCTGATGGGTTACACGCCATGGGGCTGTATCGACTGCGTCTCTTTCACCACCGGCCAGTACAGCAAACGTTATGGCTTTATCTATGTGAACAAGCACGACGACGGCACGGGTGACATGTCCCGTTCACGCAAGAAGAGTTTCGACTGGTACAAAGCCGTGATCGCCAGCAACGGCGAGTTGCTGTGAGCTTTTGCCGGATGACGGTGTAAACGCCTTATCCGGCCTACATGCTCTTACGGGAAAGGGAATATAAGCCGGATATCGCGCAGCGTTATCCGGCAAACATTACATTACTTCCCGCCCGCCAGTTCCAGAAAACTGCCCGTGACATACGACGCTTTCTCGCTCAGCAGCCAGGCAATGGCCTGCGCCACCTCTTCCGGCTGTCCGCCGCGCTGCATAGGTAACATCGACTTCACGCGATCCACCCGTCCAGGCTCGCCGCCGGAGGCGTGGATTTCGGTGTAAATTAGCCCCGGACGCACACCGTTGACCCGTATACCCTGCGCCGCCACCTCCAGCGCCAGTCCCGTCGTCAGAGAATCGACAGCCCCTTTCGACGCCGCATAGTCAACATATTCCCCCGGCGCGCCCAGCCGCGACGCCGCTGACGACACGTTCACAATCGCCCCGCCGTGACCGCCGTGTTTGTGCGACATCCGCTTGACCGCTTCGCGACAGCAGAGGAAATACCCCGTCACGTTGGTCGCCAACACGCGGTTAATCCGCTCGGCAGAGAGGTTTTCGATTGTACTTTGTTCAAACAAAATTCCGGCATTATTGACCAGCGCCACCAGCGGCTCATTTTCACGGTCGATCGATTCGAACATCGCCACGACCTGCGCTTCGTCACTGATATCTGCACGCAGGGTAAACGCGTTCCCGCCAGCGGCGACTATCTTATTCACCACCTCGGTGGCAGCCCGAATATTATGATGAAAATTAACGGCAACCGTGTAACCCTCATCTGCCAGCTGCAACGCGGTCGCGCGCCCAATGCCACGACTGCCGCCGGTAACCAGTGCGATTCCCATAGCGTTCTCCCGATATGAAAAAGCCGGGTGGCGGCTTCGCCTTACCCGGCCTACAAATGATTTACTACCGTGGCAAAATTACTGGTATTTGCTCATCGGCACGCAGGAGCAGAACAGGTTACGGTCGCCATAAACGTCATCAAGACGCTTCACGGTTGGCCAGTACTTGTTCGCTACACCCGCCGGGAAGACCGCCACTTCACGGCTGTAACCGTGATTCCACTCTGCTACCAGCTCGTTTTGGGTATGCGGCGCGTTAACCAGTGGGTTATCTTCCAGCGTCCATTCGCCGCTCTGCACGCGATCGATTTCCGCACGAATCGCCAGCATCGCGTTGATAAAGCGATCCAGTTCCACTTTGCTTTCTGATTCCGTTGGCTCAACCATCAGCGTACCCGCGACCGGGAACGACATGGTCGGCGCATGGAAGCCGTAGTCGATCAGGCGTTTGGCAATATCCAGTTCACTGATACCGGTCGCTTCTTTCAGCGGACGGATGTCGAGAATACACTCGTGCGCCACGCGACCATCGCGGCCGGTATACAGAACCGGGAATGCGTCTTTCAGACGGCTGGCAATGTAGTTGGCATTCAGAATTGCCACCTGACTTGCCTGCTTCAGTCCTTCAGCGCCCATCATGCGGATGTACATCCAACTGATTGGCAGAATTGATGCGCTGCCGAACGGTGCGGCAGACACCGCGCCCTGACGGGTCAGCATCCCTTCAATCTGCACCACACTGTGGCCTGGTACAAACGGCGCAAGGTGCGATTTCACGCCAATCGGTCCCATGCCTGGGCCACCGCCGCCGTGCGGAATGCAGAAGGTTTTGTGCAGGTTCAGGTGCGAAACGTCAGCGCCGATAAATCCCGGCGAGGTGATACCCACCTGAGCATTCATATTTGCGCCGTCGAGATAAACCTGACCACCGAATTGATGCACGATCTCGCACACTTCGCGGATCGTCTCTTCGTAAACGCCGTGGGTAGACGGATAGGTCACCATGATGCAAGAGAGATTTTCGCCCGCCTGAGCGGCTTTTTCACGCAGATCGCCAAGATCGATATTCCCGTTCTTATCACAGGCCACGACCACTACCTGCATCCCCGCCATCTGTGCGGAAGCCGGGTTAGTCCCGTGCGCAGAGGCCGGGATCAGGCAGATATCGCGATGCCCTTCATTGCGGCTTTCGTGATAATGGCGGATCGCCAGCAGACCGGCGTATTCCCCTTGTGCACCAGAGTTCGGCTGCATACAGACGGCGTCGTAACCGGTCAGTTTGACCAGCCAGTCAGAAAGCTGACCAATCATCTGATGGTAGCCTTCCGCCTGTTCTGGCGGGCAGAACGGATGCAGTTCGGCAAATTCCGGCCAGGTAATTGGGATCATTTCCGCTGCCGCATTCAGCTTCATCGTGCAGGAACCCAGCGGGATCATCGCCTGATTCAGCGCCAGATCTTTGCGCTCCAGCGAGTGCATGTAGCGCATCATCTCAGTTTCACTGTGATAGCGATTGAATACCGGGTGGCTCAGGATGGCGTCATCACGCAGCATACTTTCCTGAATTGAACGACTGTCGTGCGCCACCTCTTTGTCCAGGGTGTCGATGTTCAGACCGTGGCCGTCACCCAGCAGAACCGTAAACAACTGCAAGACATTTTCACGGGTGGTGGTTTCATCAAGCGTAATGCCGACTGCGTTATGGATATCACTGCGCAGATTGATTTCTGCCGCTTGCGCACGCGCCAGCACTGCGGCTTTGTCCGCCACTTCCACGCACAGTGTGTCAAAATAGTGGGCATGACGCAGTTTCAGCCCTTTTTGTTGCATGCCCACGGCCAGGATATCGGTCAGACGGTGGATACGATTCGCAATGCGTTTCAGGCCAACCGGGCCATGATACACGGCATACAGGCTGGCGATGTTTGCCAGCAGTACCTGTGAGGTACAAATGTTGGAGTTCGCTTTCTCGCGGCGAATATGCTGCTCACGCGTCTGCATCGCCATACGCAGCGCGGTATTGCCCGCCGCATCTTTCGATACGCCGATAATACGACCCGGCATGGAGCGTTTGAATTCATCTTTTGCTGCAAAAAATGCCGCGTGTGGACCGCCATAGCCCATCGGTACGCCAAAGCGTTGCGCAGAGCCGAAAACAATGTCCGCGCCCTGTTTGCCCGGCGCGGTCAGCAGCACCAGCGCCATAAAATCGGCAGCAACGCTGACGATCACTTTGCGTGATTTCAGTTCGCTAATCAGCGTGCTGTAGTCGTGGACTTCACCGGTGGTACCCACCTGCTGTAACAGCACGCCGAACACATCCTGGTGATCCAGCACTTTCGCCGCATCATCCACAATCACGTCAAAACCAAAAGTTTCCGCACGCGTACGAACAACATCCAGCGTTTGTGGATGCACATCTGCGGCAACAAAGAAACGGTTCGCGTTTTTCAGTTTGCTGACGCGCTTCGCCATTGCCATCGCTTCTGCAGCCGCAGTGGCTTCATCGAGCAGCGAAGCGGAAGCCATGTCCAGACCGGTCAGATCCAGTGTCACCTGTTGGAAGTTCAGCAGTGCTTCCAGGCGGCCCTGAGACACTTCCGGCTGATAAGGCGTATAGGCGGTGTACCAGCCCGGGTTTTCCAGCATGTTACGCAGGATAACCGGTGGCAGTTGCACGGCGGTATAACCCATGCCGATGTATGACGTGAAGCGCTTGTTACGCCCGGCGATGGCCTTTAATTCTGCCAGCGCGGCGTATTCGGTCGCCGCCTCGCCCACCTGCGGCGGGGTTGCGAGCTGAATGTCTTTCGGCACAATCTGGCCGATCAGCGCGTTTAACGACCCGGCACCAACGGCATTCAGCATCTCTTGCTGTTGCGTGGCGTCCGGTCCGATGTGGCGTTCAATGAAAGCGCCGCTGTTTTCAAGCTGGCTTAACGTCTGTGTCATGGGCGATGGTTCCTGAAACGTGCAGTGAATCGTGATTGTCTCTGTCTGCGAGCCCGGTGGCGCTAACGCTTACCGGGCCTACGCATGCCTTCCAGGCCGGATAAGCGCAGCGCCATCCGGCAAAGGCAGATTTACTCGTCTTCTAACAATGCTTCGTACGCAGTGGCATCCAGCAGCGAGTCCAGTTCGCTCTCATCACTGGCTTTGATTTTGAAAATCCAGCCATCGGCGTACGGCTCGCTGTTCACCAGTTCCGGGGAGTCGCTCAGGGCATCGTTAACGGCCACGATCTCACCGCCGATCGGCGCATAGATATCAGAAGCGGCTTTGACCGATTCGGCAACCGCGCAGTCATCACCCGCGCTCACGGTCGTGCCGACTTCCGGCAGGTCAACAAAAACCATGTCGCCCAACAGTTCCTGAGCGTGTTCGGTAATGCCAACGGTGTAAGAGCCGTCAGCTTCTTTGCGCAGCCATTCGTGTTCTTTACTGTATTTCAGTTCTGCTGGTACGTTGCTCATCAATCAATCTCCAGAAAAGGATGAATCACGCGACGGCTTTGCCGTTACGCACAAAAACAGGTTTAGTGACTTTTACCGGCATTTCGCGGTTGCGAATCTGCACAATGGCCGTTTCGCCAATGCCCGCTGGTACGCGCGCCAGCGCGATGCTGTAGCCCAGCGTCGGAGAGAAGGTACCGCTCGTGATAACGCCTTCCAGTTGATTACCCTGGGCATCAGTGAAACGTACCGGCAGTTCATTACGCAGAACGCCTTTTTCGGTCATCACCAGACCAACCAACTGCTCGTGGCCTTTTTCACGCTGGAGTTCCAGCGCTTCACGCCCGATAAAATCGCGGTCAGTCGGCTCCCAGGCGATAGTCCAGCCCATATTAGCCGCCAGTGGAGTGATCCCCTCATCCATCTCCTGGCCATACAGGTTCATACCCGCTTCCAGACGCAGCGTATCGCGCGCGCCCAGACCACACGGTTTCACCCCCGCTTCCACCAGCGCACGCCAGAAATCCGCCGCCTTTTCATTCGGCATCGCAATCTCATAGCCCACTTCACCGGTATAACCGGTCGTGGCGATAAACAGGTCGCCGGCCTGCACGCCGAAGAACGGTTTCATGCCTTCAACGGCTTTGCGCTGCTCGTCAGTAAACAGGGATGCCGCCTTCGCCTGCGCGTTAGGCCCCTGCACCGCGATCAGCGACAGGTCATCACGCACGGTAATGTCGATGGCATAAGGTTCAGCGTGTTGGGTAATCCAGGAGAGGTCTTTTTCGCGAGTGGCGGAGTTAACAACGAGGCGGAAGAAGTCTTCGGTAAAGTAATAGACAATCAGGTCATCTATCACGCCGCCCGAGGCGTTAAGCATACCGGAATAAAGCGCCTTGCCGGTTTTCGTGAGCTTTGCCACATCGTTCGCCAGCAGATAACGCAAGAACTCCCGAGTGCGACTGCCGCGTAGATCGACGATGGTCATGTGCGACACATCAAACATTCCGGCATCGGTGCGAACCGCATGGTGTTCATCGAGCTGAGAACCATAATGCAGCGGCATCATCCAGCCGTGGAAATCGACCATGCGCGCGCCGCATAGCGTGTGTTGTTCGTACAAAGGCGTCTGTTGAGCCATCTTGTCCTCATTGAATAAGCGGGGCTGACCACCCTTTCGCAGCGAAAATTGTCGCCACGAAACCCGGCATCGACGTCACTCCTGGACTCCGACGCAAACGTTCTCTTTGCCCCTGAACTTACCACCGAAATCCACGCTAAACCATAAAACAAAATTAACCATCACATTAGCTTATGACCAAAAACCGCCAAAACACCATCAGCATAAAAAACCATTGAAAAGGCCATTAATACAGATAAATGATAAGCACTCATCCATAACAGCCGCACATATCAATATTAAACGCTAAAAAAATGTCAAAACTGGCGTTGCGAGAAAATCATGACATTAGAAAATATAATGCGAAAAGAAGAGTGAAATTAGTTTATTTCAAATGAGGGAAACCTCCCGGCGAAGACGCCGGGAGAAGGAAATGTGACGGGTTTCAAATTCTTTAAAAAGAGGGAATGCTTAGCGAAGCCACTCAGGCAGATCGTTTAATCCCATTGCCTGACGGAGAAGTTGCGGTTTAACGCCAGGGAGCGTATCAGCCAGTTTCAGCCCTATATCACGCAGCAGTTTTTTCGCCGGATTCGTCCCCGCAAACAGCTCGCGGAATCCCTGCATGCCCGCGAGCATCATCGCGGCGCTGTGCTTACGGCTACGCTCATAGCGACGCAAATAAAGGTACTGACCGATATCTTTACCCTGACGATGCAGACGTTTGAGTTCATCCACCAGTTCTGCTGCATCCATAAAACCGAGATTTACGCCCTGTCCGGCCAGCGGATGGATAGTATGCGCAGCGTCGCCCACCAGCGCCAGACGATGCGCGGCAAACTGACGCGCATAGCGTCCTGTCAGTGGAAACACCTGGCGGTCGCTTTCCACCTGACACAGCCCCAGACGATTATCAAACGCGATGTTCAGCGCCTGATTAAATTGCTCATCGCTAAGCTGCTGCATCTGTTCAGCCGCTTCCGGCGCAAGCGACCAGACGATGGAGCACAAATGCGGATCGCTGAGCGGCAAAAACGCCAGAATGCCTTCACCGTGAAACGCCTGACGGGCAACAGCACCGTGCGCTTCTTCGGTGCGAATAGTCGCGACCAGCGCATGATGGCGGTAATCCCAGAAGGTCAGCGGAATGTCTGCCTTATTGCGTAGCCACGAATTCGCCCCATCGGCGCCAATCACCAGACGCGCGGTGAGCATTGCGCCATCTTTCAGCGTCAGGAAGGCTTCGTTTTCCCCCCACGCCACCTGCTGCAATTCGGCAGGCGCCATCAGCGTGATATCGGAGGATTGCTGCGCTTTTTGCCACAGCGCGTAATGGATCACGGCGTTCTCTACGATATGGCCCAGATGGCTGTAGCCCATGCTTTGGTCATCAAATTCAATGCGGCCAAAGCTGTCCTTATCCCACACTTCCATCCCGTGATAACAACTGGCGCGACGAGCCACAATGTCTGACCAGACGCCCAGACGGGTAAGCAGTTTTTCACTGGCGGCATTGATCGCCGACACGCGAAGCGCAGGATCGGCATCCATCGCCAACGGCTGCGGTTCGCGCTGTTCGAGCACAGCGACACGTAAACCGCTGCCCTGTAACCCGCACGCGACAGCCAGGCCAACCATGCCTCCACCCACGATTGCTACATCAACACTTTGCACTGTTTACTCCTGGAAATCGGAAACCGCCATCGGGCGTCATGTTCGTATAAATACCGGATGGCGCTTCGCTTATCCGGTCTGGAGATGTTTACCGCGCCACCCAGCCTAACGTCCGCTGCGCAAACGCATTGCGGGCGGGAGGGCATAATTCCATGGTCATCAGTCCCATGTTGCGCCCAACAACCAGCGGCGCCCAGCGGTTGGCAAACAGATGGACCATACTGTCCGTCACGCCGACCGTAGCCTGGCGATCCCCCTGACGACGCTGTTGATAGTGCGAGAGCACGGCGTAATCACCGACGTCCCTGCCCGTTGCCTGCGCTTCAGTCAGCGTTTCGGCGAGGCTCATAACATCGCGCAGTCCGAGGTTGAACCCCTGCCCTGCAATCGGATGCAGCGTCTGCGCGGCGTTACCCACCAGCACGGTACGGTGCGTGAATGCCTTCGCCGCCGTGGTGAGCGACAGCGGATACGCGCTCCGTTTGCCTGCGTGCGTGATTTTCCCCAACCGCCAGCCAAATGCCGTCTGGAGTTCGCGACAGAAACGTTCATCTGACCAGCTCAGAATCTTCTCACGGTGTTCCAGCGGATGGCACCACACCAGCGAACTGCGCCCTTCAGACATCGGCAGCATCGCCAATGGTCCATGCGCCGTAAACCGTTCAAACGCGCGGCCATTATGTGCAACGGCGGTTGAGACGTTAGCGATCACCGCCAACTGCTCATAGGGTTCCTGTTGCCAGTCAACGCCGCAGGCGGTGGCCAGCGCTGAACGGGTACCATCCGCTGCCACCAGAACGCGTCCGACGATCGTTTCGCCCGTCTCCAGCGTGACATTCACCTGGTCTTCGGTACGCGACACGCTGGCAACCCGATCCGGGCAGTGCAACGTGACGCCAGGCGCTTTTCGCAGCAGAGCAAACAAGCGTAACCCCACGTCATGCAGCTCAACCACCTGACCCAGCGCCGGAATGCGATAGTCCTCAGCGTCGAGCGTCACAAAACCGGCATGACCCCGATCGCTGACGTGGACGGTATTGATCGCGGTGGCGCAGTCGGCAATTGCCTGCCAGACGCCAATGCGTGCCAGTTGTTGGCAGGTCCCCGCCGCGAGCGCAATCGCCCGGGCATCAAACCCGGGATGACTGTCCGCTTCGGGGGCAGTCGCTTCAATCAGATGAACCGGCAGCATCCCCTGACTCAACCGGGAAATCGCCAGCGCCAGCGTCGCGCCCACCATGCCACCGCCAACAATGATCACGCTCATGCCTTTTTCGCCGCCGCCATTAACGCTTCAATCTCATCCGCCTTTTTGACGACGCCAACGGTCAGATTTTCGTTGCCGTTTTCGGTGATCAGAATGTCATCCTCAATACGGATCCCGATCCCCCGATACGCTTCCGGGACATCGGCATCAGGCGCAATATACAGCCCTGGTTCAACGGTAATCACCATTCCTGGCTTCAGGATGCGGGAACGATCCTGCTCATATTCGCCGACATCATGGACATCCAGCCCCAGCCAGTGGCTCAGACCGTGCATAAAGAACGGACGATGCGCATTATCGGCGATCAGTTGATCCACTTCGCCCTGCAAAATACCCAGCTTCACCAGCCCGGTAATCATAATGCGCACGACTTCGCCGGTGACTTCCTGAATCGAGGTGCCCGGACGGTACAGACGCAGGCTGGTTTCCAGTGATTCCAGGACGATGTCGTAGATTTCACGTTGCGCCGGGGTAAATTTGCCATTCACCGGGAACGTTCGGGTGATATCCCCGGCATAGCCCTGGTATTCACAACCTGCATCAATCAGCACCAAATCGCCGTCGCGCAGTTCACTTTCATTTTCGGTGTAATGCAGAATACAGCCATTTTCACCGCTGCCCACAATGGTGTTGTAGGACGGATAGCGTGCGCCGTGGCGAGTAAATTCGTGGTGAATTTCGCCTTCCAGGTGATACTCAAACATCCCCGGACGGCATTTCTCCATCGCCCGGGTATGCGCGAGTGCCGTAATTTCTCCGGCGCGACGCATCACCGCAATCTCTTCAGGCGACTTAAACAGGCGCATTTCATGCACCATCGGCCGCCAGTCGATCAGGGTCGACGGCGCTTTCAGGTTCTGGCGTGAGCCTTTGCGCAGTTTTTCCAGCGCGGTGAAGACAATCTCATCCGCATACGCATATTCGCCCTGCGCGTGATACACCACGTCAAGACCGTTAAGTAGTTGAAAAAGCTGTTGATTAATTTCGCTGAAGGCCAGCGCGCGATCCACCGCCAGTTTTTCCGGCGCGGCATCTTGCCCCAGACGTCGACCAAACCAGATTTCTGCAGTCAGATCGCGAACGCGGTTGAACAACACGCTGTGGTTATGGGTATCGTCGCTTTTAATCAGTACCAGAACGGCTTCCGGTTCGTTAAAACCGGTGAAATACCAGAAATCGCTGCTCTGGCGATACGGGTATTCACTGTCCGCGCTGCGCGTGACTTCCGGCGCGGCAAAAATCAGCGCGGCGCTGCCTGGCTGCATTTGCGCAAGCAGTGCCTGGCGACGACGTTGGTATTCCTGCGGTGTCATGACGTGGCCTCCATTATCGTTTTCTTTTTAGTGTAGGGTCGGTTTACGCACTTCCGGTGCGGTCGGCGGCTGACGAGTGAAGGTATCGTGGCACAGCAGCGCCGCGACACGCACATACTCGATGATCTCTTCGAGCGACATCTCCAGCTCTTCCTGATCTTCCTCTTCGTCATAGCCGAGCTGCGCGATATTGCGCAAATCGTCGATGGCTTCGCCCGTTTCTCCGGTCACTTTATCGAGCTTCGGCTGCGTGACGCCGAGGCCAAGCAGGAAGTGATTAACCCATCCCGCCAGTGCGTCTGCACGATCGAAAACGCTCACGTCATCGCCTTCAGGCAGATAAAGCTGAAAAAGGAAACCATCATCTTCCAGCGCGTCGCTGGTCGCGGAGTGCATTTTACGCAGCGCCTGAGCCAGTTCATGACCGAAGGCCAGCCCTTCGTTCGTCAGGTCGTGAAGCAGCGGCTGCCAGGAGCTGTCGTTATTACCACCGCAAATCATCCCGCTGATCAAACCGTGCATTTCCGCTGGGGTCAGTCCGGCCCCTTGTTGGTTCAAATACTGGTTCATTTCACTGTAACCAGGCATTTCGTTCTGTATAGACATAAGCATTCGTCATCAAAGGGAGGATATTCATGGTATGCTACCACTTTGGACCCTGGTGAACCAGAATAGGGCTTGTATCTTCACACTAGGGTAGCTATAGTGTCGCCCCTTCGCGGACCCAGGGTCTGGAGACGAAGGCAGCACAGTCAATCAGCAGGAAGGTGGCATGTCTGCACAACCCGTCGATATCCAAATATTTGGCCGTTCACTGCGAGTGAATTGCCCGCCTGAACAAAGGGATGCGTTGAATCAGGCTGCGGACGATCTGAATCAGCGGTTGCAAGATCTGAAAGTTCGCACTAGAGTCACAAATACTGAGCAACTGGTATTCATTGCTGCACTGAATATTAGCTACGAACTGGCTCAGGAAAAAGCGAAGACCCGCGACTACGCGGCGAGCATGGAACAACGTATTCGGATGCTCCAACAGACCATTGAACAGGCACTGCTTGATCAGGGTCGCATAACCGAAAAAACGAACCAAAACTTTGAATAACACTTTTCGGTTTACTATGGTAGAGTGACCGTGAAGACAAAAATTTCTCTGAGATGTTTGCAAGCGGGCCAGTCCCCTGAGCCGATATTTCATACCTCAAGAATGTGGCGATCCATGGTTGGTGAGCATGCTCGGTCCGTCCGAGAAGCCTTAAAACTGTGACGACGCATTCACCTTGAACCAAGGGTTCAAGGGTTACAGCCTGCGGCGGCATCTCGGAGATTCTCCTTCTACCTGGCGACAGCCATGACATTACTTTCTGAACTCCCTTTATCACGACAAACCATTCGCCAGATGATTAGGCAACGTCGTCGTGCGCTCACACTTTCGCAGCAAATCACCTTCGGTCAGCAGGCCGCAACACGCATGCTTGCATACCCTCCCGTAGTGATGGCGCACACGGTCGCCGTGTTTTTGTCATTTGATGGCGAACTCGATACTCAGCCCCTAATCGAACAACTCTGGCACGCGGGAAAACGCGTCTATCTCCCGGTCCTGCACCCATTCAGCCCCGGTAATTTGCTGTTTCTGCACTATCACCCGCACAGTGAACTGATCACTAATCGGCTGAAGATTCAGGAACCTAAACTCGACGTTCGTGATGTTCTGCCGCTTTCGCAACTGGACGTGCTGGTCACGCCACTGGTGGCGTTTGATGAGTACGGTCAGCGTTTAGGGATGGGTGGCGGATTCTACGATCGCACCTTGCAAAACTGGCAACAGCATGGTCTGACGCCCGTAGGGTATGCCCACGACTGTCAGCGTGTGGAGAAATTGCCGGCAGAAGAGTGGGATGTCCCCTTACCGGCCGTCGTAACGCCGTCAAAAGTGTGGGAGTGGTAAGCGCTTCTTTGCTGATTGACACCGCCGTTTTTTTGACCTAAATTTCCTCGGTAAGGGTGAGGGAGGCGAACCTCCCTCCTGCGTTTTCGCTGTTAATATGCTGGCCAGGCGATGATTAACAGGATAAGCAGCATGATGACATAACTCATCATCGTCCCTTTCCTTTTTAGAGCCCCTGCTTCGGTAGGGGCTTTCCCGTTTCAGCGTCGTGCTGCGCCTCTATCGTAAATTCCTTTTGTTGATGTACAACGCGTAGCGAAGCCTTTAATCATCAATTGCGGCAAGGCTCGAAAACAGGATGTATGCGTTACAACAAGGGATGGCGATGTCGGGAAAACGAAAGGAGAAAGGAAGAAATGACGGGCAGACTCAGCGCCTGCCCGCATCGGTAAGGATCAGTACAACAGGCGCGCGCGAATAGTGCCCGGAATGGCCTTCATCGCCAACAGCGCTTTCTCGGCGACTGCTTCATCCGCTTCAATATCGATAACGACATAGCCCATTTGCGCCGACGTTTGCAGATACTGCGCGGCAATGTTGACGCCCTGCTCGGCAAAAATCTGGTTCAGGGAAGTCAGCACGCCAGGACGGTTTTCATGGATGTGCATCAGACGACGCCCGCCGTGGAGCGGCAGCGACACTTCCGGGAAGTTAACCGCAGAAAGCGTAGAGCCGTTATCGGAATACTTCGCCAGTTTACCTGCCACTTCCAGACCGATGTTTTCTTGCGCTTCCTGAGTGGAACCTCCGATATGCGGCGTCAGAATCACGTTATCAAAGTCACAAAGCGGTGAAGTGAACGGATCGCTGTTGGTTGCCGGCTCGGTCGGGAACACGTCGATTGCTGCCCCTGCCAGGTGTTTGGTCGCCAGCGCATCGCACAGCGCGGGAATATCTACCACGGTGCCACGTGCGGCGTTGATCAGCAGCGAGCCAGGCTTCATCAGCGCGATCTCTTTCGCGCCCATCATGTTCTTCGTTGAGGCGTTTTCCGGCACGTGCAGGCTGACCACGTCGCTCATGTTGAGCAGTTCAGACAGATGCTGAACCTGAGTGGCGTTACCCAGCGGCAGCTTGTTTTCAATATCGTAGAAGTAAACGTGCATCCCCAGCGATTCCGCCAGAATACCCAACTGAGTCCCGATGTGGCCATAGCCAATAATGCCGAGTCTTTTACCACGTGCTTCAAACGAACCGGCAGCCAGTTTATTCCACACACCGCGGTGCGCTTTGGCGTTTGCTTCCGGTACGCCGCGCAGCAGCAGTAGCAGCTCACCAATCACCAACTCCGCCACAGAACGGGTGTTAGAGAACGGCGCGTTAAACACCGGAATACCGCGCTTTGCTGCCGCCTTCAGGTCTACCTGGTTGGTGCCGATACAGAAACAACCGATAGCGACCAGTTTTTCCGCCGCGTTGATCACCTCTTCTGTCAGATGGGTACGGGATCGCAGGCCAATGAAGTGGGCATCACGGATGGACTCTTTCAGCTCTTCAGCATCCAGTGCCCCTTTGTGAAATTCGATGTTGGTATAACCTGCTGCCCGAAGGCTATCCAGCGCCTTTTGATGCACGCCTTCAACCAGCAGAAATTTAATCTTGTCTTTCTCCAGCGATACCTTTGCCATTTCCCGACCCTGTCTTTTTATGCAATCTGATATTGTGTGTGTGGATTTGCATCCGCCTTTCAACATATCAAAAATAATTATTGCGGCAATATGAACGTTTGCGTCGCTCTGTTGAGGAACGTTCATTCAGTGGCAAATGCCAGAGGAAAATGCTGGGGATAAGTTTTTCTTTGGAGAAATCAGCAGGGCAAGATTCAAAACGTGATACATGTCACCAAATTTGCCCTGCAAAAAAATTTTAACCGGGGAAGCGCTCCCCTGGTCAGATCATTTCACGATGGTTTTGACGCCGTCAGCGGTCCCGATTAACGCCACATCCGCGCCACGGTTAGCAAACAGGCCGACAGTCACCACGCCGGGAATAGCGTTAATGGCATTTTCCATCGCCACCGGATCGAGGATCTCCATGCCGTGCACATCAAGGATCACGTTACCGTTGTCAGTCACCACACCCTGACGGTATTCCGGACGACCGCCCAGTTTGACTAACTGGCGGGCCACTGCGCTGCGCGCCATTGGGATAACCTCAACCGGCAGCGGGAAGTTACCCAGAATATCCACTTCCTTGGACGCGTCGGCGATACAGATAAATTTCTTCGCCACGGAGGCAATGATTTTTTCACGGGTCAGCGCAGCGCCGCCGCCTTTAATCATCTGCATGTGGCCGTTAATTTCGTCCGCGCCATCGACATAAACGCCAAGGCTGTCCACTTCGTTGAGATCAAACACAGGGATGCCGAGGCTTTTGAGTTTTTCGGTTGAGGCATCCGAGCTGGAAACCGCGCCTTCAATCTGACCTTTCATGGTGCCCAGCGCGTCAATAAAGTGCGCGGCTGTTGAACCGGTACCTACCCCTACAATGGTGCCGGGCTGTACATACTGAAGTGCCGCCCATCCTACTGCTTTTTTCAGTTCATCCTGCGTCATGATTGTCTCGCTTTTGTGGAGAAAAATTCACGCGCATTATAGACCATTGCGCGGAAAAATCTTCCCGACCCGCTCGCAGGCTGCGGATTTCGTCTTTACCCAATGCAAATTTATGTCATAGTGCAGAATAAGCAAAAATTTCAGGAGTGTGTCAGATCAATGAAACGTCCGGACTACAGAACACTACAAGCACTGGATGCCGTTATACGTGAACGCGGGTTTGAGCGCGCGGCGCAAAAGCTGTGCATCACCCAATCTGCCGTTTCGCAACGCATCAAGCAGCTTGAGAATATGTTCGGACAACCGCTGCTGGTCCGCACCGTTCCGCCGCGTCCGACCGAGCAGGGGCAAAAACTGTTGGCGCTGCTTCGTCAGGTCGAACTGCTGGAAGAGGAATGGCTGGGCGATGAGCAGACCGGTTCCACGCCGTTGCTGCTGTCGCTGGCGGTTAACGCCGACAGTCTGGCGACCTGGCTGTTACCGGCCCTGGCGCCGGTACTGGCTGACTCCCCTATTCGTCTTAACCTGCAGGTGGAAGATGAAACCCGCACCCAGGAACGTCTGCGTCGCGGCGAAGTGGTAGGCGCGGTGAGTATTCAGCATCAGGCGCTGCCCAGTTGTCTGGTGGATAAACTCGGCGCGCTCGACTATCTGTTTGTGGGTTCCAAAGCGTTTGCCGAACGCTACTTCCCGAACGGTGTCACCCGCTCCGCGCTGCTGAAAGCGCCTGCGGTGGCGTTTGACCATCTGGACGATATGCACCAGGCCTTCCTGCAACAGAACTTTGATCTGCCGCCGGGCAGCGTTCCGTGCCACATCGTCAACTCTTCGGAAGCCTTTGTGCAACTGGCGCGTCAGGGCACCACCTGCTGTATGATCCCGCACCTGCAGATTGAAAAAGAGCTGCAAAGCGGTGAACTGATCGATCTCACGCCAGGCCTGTTTCAGCGCCGGATGCTCTACTGGCATCGGTTTGCGCCTGAAAGCCGCATGATGCGCAACGTCACCGACGCGCTGCTGGCCTACGGTCACAAGGTACTGCGTCAGGACTGAGCCGGTCTCATTCCGCGGTGTAGAAGTGTCTGAGCTCATCGAACTGCATGGCAAATTCGATGTAGCTCATCAGCGCGGGAGAGTTCAGCTTACGGCTGGGATACACCAGCCAGAGATCGTTTCCCGCCACTGTCCATGGCGCCAGTACCGGTATCAGAGCGCCCTTTTCGATTTTATCTTCCAGCATAAACGCCGGCAGCAGTGTGATCCCCGCCCCTGCGATGGCGCTTTCGCGGGCATAGACCAGATTATCCGTCAGATGCACCCGCTCAGGCATGTACTGATAGTCTTCATCACCGCGATGAAATAACCACTCAGCCCAGGCTTTGTGCGCGATGCAATGGTGTTCGACCAGTTGACGGGGATGGTTCAACGGCGCATAACGTGACAGATAATCGGGCGAGGCCAGCAAATAGCGCGGGCAATGGCCAATCATACGTCCGATCAGCGAGGAATCCTGCGGCTTACCAGTGCGCAACGCGACGTCAAAACCGCTGTCCACCAAATCCAGCAGTTCATCGGAGATACTGACCTCAAGATAAACATCGGGGTAGCGTTGCTGGAACTGCGTGTTCAGGCGCGCGAGCAGTGTCGCGCCAATGCCTGCCGGCGACGTGATGCGCAATCGTCCGCTGGGGTTGTCGCGCAGGCGCTGAACCGCATAATCGGCGCGTTCGCTGGCAGCGAGTATTTCCCGGCAGTGCACCAGATAGTGTTCACCGGCGTAGGTCAGGTTCAGTTTGCGGGTGGTACGGTTGATCAGGCGAATGCCAACGTGCTGCTCAAGCTGGCTGATACGCTGACTGACGCTCGACTTCGGCAGCCCCGCCTTTTGCGCGGCGACGGTAAAGCTGCCGTGTTCGGCGACCAGGGCAAACAGCGCCATATCCTGCAAGTGCTTAAACATCGCGTTCACCCCTGGCGAGGATCACCCCTGCTCACCCATCATCTCTTTGACCAGCTCGACGCAACGCAGGAAACGGCCATCGTAATCCGCCTCTTCGACATGCACGAAGTCGATATTGTTTTCGCGCAACATCTCCACCAGCAGCGTCTGAAATTCTTTACGATCCACTGAACTACCGAGGCTGCGCAGACCGTCCGCCACCCACGGCGTGTTATTTTCCAGCAGGATCACCAGGTCAAAGCGGTATTCATCGATCAACGCCTGCACAAACGGATGTTCTCGCCCTTCGTACTTTTTGCAGAAGGCCTGAGTCGTGACGAAGTCGGTGTCGACAAACGCCACTTTATTGGCGTACTTCACTGCAAAATCAATGTACTGCGCGTGGCCCAGCGCGATTTTATCGTAGTCAGAATATTGTAGCGCCATCTCATCCCCCCCGAGGTGAGAGAAGACATAATCCCGGCCATACTCCCACGCACTGGTGGTATTGAAGATATTCGCCAGCTTATTGACCAGCGTCGATTTCCCACTCGATTCTCCGCCCAGCACCGCCACGGTACGCACGAAGAACGGCTTCACTTCAGTCGGAATATATTCCCAGTAGCGGAAGGGGTTTTCACGGATTTGCGCGCCGCTGATGCTCATAAAGGTGCGTTTCGGGTCGATAAGCACCGTTTCGATACCCAGATGTTCCAGGTACTGCGGGGCATCGGCTTCCTCTGAGGTATAGATCCAGTTTGGCGCAATCCCCTTCTCCGCCATAAACGCTTTGATGCCCTTACTCCAGACGTCCCAGCCGTGCGGATACGGCTCCATCCCCTCTTCGTTGAAGGCATGAATGCGGATATTTTTCTGATATTTGAACGTTTGTAACAGCCAGCGCAGACGATCCGGCACGGTCGGTTGCTGGGACATGGCGCTGTCTTCAAACAGCGCGCGGTCGCGCGTATCGTCATAGCCCATGATGATATGCAACTCGTCCACCTGGCTACAGGCGCGCTGAATCAGATAGATATGACCGGTGTGCAGCGGATAAAATTTGCCGAACACCACACCGATATTTTTCTGCTGCCGGGGAAACTCCAGCCCCAGAAAACGGTGCAACGCCTCCAGTTTTTGCGCGCTGGGGCTTTTGATCTTGGCATTGAGAAGTTGACTGAGATAGCCCTTGGTCATTCCACTGGCATCCGCCACTTGTTGCAGGGTACAGCCCTTTTGCTTGATCGCGGTTTTCAGATAATCAAATGACGACATGGGTAACCTCCGTTTCACTCATTATAAGTCGTCAAACACGTTTAACGCATCCGCCAGCTTCTTGACACCAAAAACCTGCATCCCTTCCGGCGGTTTTTTCGGCACGTTAGCTGCCGGAACAATCGCGCGACGGAAACCATGTTTTGCGGCCTCGGAAATACGCTCCTGACCGCTGGGCACCGGGCGAATCTCTCCTGCCAGCCCCACTTCGCCAAACACTACCAGGTCCTGCGGCAGCGGCCTGTCGCGCAGGCTGGAGACCATCGCCAGCAGCAGCGCCAGATCCGCGCTGGTCTCTGTGACTTTGACGCCGCCCACCACGTTAACGAACACGTCCTGATCGGCCATTTGCAGACCGCCGTGACGGTGCAGCACCGCCAGCAGAATCGCCAGACGGTTCTGCTCCAGCCCCACCGCGACGCGACGCGGGTTGGCCATCATCGAGTGATCGACCAGCGCCTGGATCTCCACCAGCAGCGGTCGCGTCCCTTCCCAGACCACCATCACCGAACTGCCGGAGGTGACTTCATCGCCACGACTCAGGAAGATCGCCGAAGGGTTGCTCACTTCGCGTAGTCCCTGTTCGGTCATCGCGAAGACCCCTAACTCATTCACCGCGCCAAAACGGTTTTTGTGGCTGCGCAGGGTACGAAAACGGGAATCGGCATCGCCATCCAGCAATACCGAGCAGTCGATGCAGTGCTCAAGCACTTTTGGCCCGGCCAGCGAGCCGTCTTTGGTCACGTGGCCCACCATCACAATCGCCACGCCGCGCGTCTTGGCAAAGCGCGTCAGGTAGGCCGCCGTCTCACGCACCTGCGCCACGCTGCCGGGTGATGACTGGATATCCGCCATGTGCATAACCTGAATGGAGTCGATCACCATCAGCTTCGGCTGCTCTTCTTCTGCAATCAGGCAAATCTGCTCAATACTGGTTTCCGAAAGCATGTTGAGATTGTTGGTCGGCAAACCGAGGCGGTGCGCGCGCATTGCCACCTGCTGCAGGGACTCTTCCCCGGTGACGTACAGGGTTTTCATCTGCTCCGCGAGCTTGCACAGCGTCTGCAATAACAGCGTGGATTTACCCGCGCCGGGGTTACCGCCAATCAGAATCGCACTGCCGGGAACGACGCCGCCGCCCAGCACGCGGTCAAACTCTTTAAAACCGGTGGAAAAACGCGGCAGCTCTTCCAGGCTGATATCGGAAAGCTTCTGAACCTTTGCAACGCCAGCGCTCCCGGCATAACCACTCAGTCGCTCATTACGCGCCACCGTCGGCGATGCAGCCAGGCGCACCTCGGTGATGGTGTTCCAGGCATGACAGGCGCTGCATTGCCCCTGCCAGCGCGGATAATCCGCCCCGCATTCATTACATACAAAGGCGCGTTTTGGAGCTTTTGCCACGGTTTACCTCGTTATCTCTGTACCGCCTGTGTGCCGGATGGCGGCGGCGCCTTACCCGGCCTACACCTTAATACCAGCCGGTATCTCAATTATTTCTGGTTCATGCTGCCGGAGAGAATGCAGAACACCCCCATCAGGTCAGCGTGACGGATAGTAATCTCCGTCTTTTCATTCACTTTCGGCTTGGCATGGTACGCAATCCCCAGCCCCGCCGTTTTGATCATCGGCAGATCGTTGGCGCCATCGCCAATCGCCACGGTCTGCGCGATCGGGATTTCATATTCCTGCGCCAGTCGGGTCAGCGTTTTGGCCTTATACTGCGCATCGACGATATCGCCAATCACGTTGCCGGTAAATTTACCGTCCATGATCTCCAGTTCATTCGCCACTGCCGCCGTTAGCCGCAGTTTCTCACGCAGATATTCGGCAAAGAAGGTAAAGCCGCCGGAGGCGATTGCCACCTTCCAGCCCAGTGTTTCCAGCTTCAGCACCAGTTGCGTCAGGCCTGGCATCAGCGGCAGACTTTCACGTACCTGATGCAAAATATTGGCATCCGCGCCTTTCAGCGTCGCCACACGACTGCGCAGGCTGGCGGTGAAGTCGAGTTCGCCGCGCATCGCCCGTTCGGTCACTTCCGCGACCCTTTCGCCGGTACCGGCCAGTTTGGCGATCTCATCAATGCACTCGATCTGAATCGCGGTGGAGTCCATGTCCATCACCAACAGGCCAGGCGTACGCAAATGCGGGATTTTCCCCAGCGGCGCAACGTCTAATTGCGCATCATGCGCCAGTTTCGTCGCGCGAGGCGTGAGCGAACCGGCAAGGCGAATGACCTGATAGTCCTCGACACACCACGCCGCGACAATCACCATCGCCGCGCCCAGTTTGCTCTGGTACTGAGTGAGACGTTGTTTATCCAGCCCGCGTCCGTACAGCAGCCAGCCGCTACGTCCAGCGTGGTAATCCAGTGGCATCACCTCGTCACCACTCAAAGAAAGGGGCAAACCTGGCCATAAAGAGACATCTTCAGGCAAATCGCACCAGGTAATGTTAGGCATTAAAGCTCCTGTAAAATCGTTCGGGCCGGGAAGGTTCACGGGGAAAATAACGCATGAGGCTACCCTGTAACCATCGCTTCTGGCAACATTAAGCCTCAAATTTTCAGCAGGTGGAATATGGCTCGCGCAAAACTGAAATTCCGACTTCATCGTGCAGTGATTGTATTGTTCTGTCTCGCACTGCTTGTTGCGCTCATGCAGGGCGCCTCCTGGTTCAGTCAAAATCACCAGAGACAGCGTAATCCGCAGCTTGAAGAGTTGGCGCGCACGCTGGCGCACCAGGTCACGCTGAACATCGCGCCGCTGATGCGTACCGAAACGCCTGACGAAAAACGCATCAAGACCATTCTGCAGCAGTTGACGAAGGAAAGCCGCATACTTGATGCCGGCGTTTATGATGAACAAGGCGATATGATTGCCCGCGCAGGCGAAAGCGTAAATGTGCGCGACCGTCTGTCGCTGGACGGTAAAAAAGCCGGCGGCTACTTCAACCAGCAGATTGTAGAACCCATCCAGGGGAAAAATGGCCCACTGGGCTATCTGCGCCTGACGCTGGATACGCATACCTTAGCCACTGAAGCCCGGCAGGTGGATAATACCACCAACATTTTACGCCTGATGCTGCTGCTTTCACTGGCCATCGGCGTAGTGCTGACCCGCACTCTGCTGCAGGGTAAACGAACCCGCTGGCAGCAATCGCCCTTCCTGCTCACCGCCAACAAGTCGGTGCCGGAAGAGGAAGAGAGCGAGAAAAAAGAGTAATTCGTTACAGGAAAGGAAAACTGACATGTCGACACTTCGCCTGCTTATTTCTGACTCTTATGACCCCTGGTTTAACCTGGCGGTCGAAGAGTGTATTTTCCGTCAGATGCCTGCCACTCAGCGCGTGCTGTTTTTGTGGCGCAATGCCGATACAGTCGTCATTGGGCGTGCGCAAAACCCGTGGAAAGAGTGTAATACGCGGCGGATGGAAGAGGACAACGTGCGCCTGGCGCGCCGCAGCAGCGGCGGTGGCGCGGTATTCCACGATCTCGGCAATACCTGTTTCACCTTTATGGCCGGGAAGCCGGAATACGATAAGACCATCTCGACGTCAATTGTCCTGAATGCGCTTAACGCACTGGGCGTGACGGCTGAAGCCTCAGGACGTAACGATCTGGTGGTGAAAACGGCGGATGGCGACCGTAAGGTTTCTGGCTCAGCCTACCGCGAAACCAAAGATCGCGGTTTTCATCACGGCACACTATTGTTGAACGCCGATCTCAGCCGACTGGCAAACTACCTGAATCCAGACAAAAAGAAACTGGCGGCCAAAGGCATTACCTCTGTACGCTCGCGCGTGGCGAATCTCACCGAACTGTTGCCGGGCATCACCCATGATCAGGTGTGTGCGGCGGTAACCGAGGCCTTTTTTGCCCACTACGGCGAACGCGTTGAAGCGGAGGTGATCTCCCCGGACAACACGCCCGATCTGCCGAACTTTGCCGAAACCTTCGCCCGCCAGAGCAGTTGGGAGTGGAACTTCGGGCAGGCACCAGCCTTCTCGCATCTGCTGGATGAACGTTTTACCTGGGGAGGCGTCGAACTGCACTTTGACGTTGAGAAAGGGCATATCACCCGTGCGCAGGTGTTTACGGACAGTCTCAATCCGGCACCGCTAGAAGCGCTGGCCGCACGTCTTCAGGGCTGCCTGTATCGTGCCAGTGTCGTACAGCAGGAGTGCGAATCTTTGACGAGGGATTTTCCGGAGCAGGAAAAAGAGTTGCAGGAATTGTCGGCGTGGATTGCACAGGCGGTGCGCTAATAAAAAGCCCGCTGGCACTGCTCAGCGGGCCTGGAAAACCGTAGGCCGGGTAAGGCGAAGCCTCCCCCCGGCACCCAGGTCTTACGCTTTATCGCCCAGCAAAACGGATTCCAGCGCGATTTTAATCATGTCGTTGAACGTGGTTTGACGTTCAGCCGCCGTCGTCTGCTCGTGCGTACGGATGTGGTCAGACACGGTGCAGATAGTCAGTGCTTTCGCGCCAAATTCTGCCGCCACGCCGTAGATACCCGCCGCTTCCATTTCCACGCCCAGGATGCCGTATTTTTCCATCACGTCGAACATTTCGCCGTCCGGAGAGTAGAACAGATCCGCAGAGAACAGGTTGCCAACGCGTGCGTCCACACCCAGTGCTTTTGCCGCGTCAACCGCGTCACGTACCATGCCGAAATCAGCAATCGCGGCAAAATCATGGTCTTTGAAACGAATGCGGTTCACTTTGGAATCGGTGCAGGCACCCATACCAATTACCACGTCACGCAGTTTTACGTCCGGACGCACAGCACCACAGGACCCTACGCGAATGATTTTCTTCACGCCGAAATCGGTGATCAGCTCTTTGGTGTAGATGGAGCAGGACGGGATACCCATACCGTGACCCATGACGGAGATCTTACGGCCTTTGTAAGTCCCGGTGAAACCTAACATGCCGCGAACGTTGTTTACTTCGCGTACATCTTCAAGGAAAGTTTCCGCAATGTGTTTTGCGCGCAGCGGGTCGCCCGGCATCAAAACGACGTCAGCGAAATCACCCATTTCTGCATTAATGTGAGGAGTTGCCATCTTCAGTTCCTTTTGTATTGTTGTTTTTGCCTGATGCCGGCTATGCCTTATCAGGCCTACAAAACGTATTCAAATACCCTAAGGATTTCGCGTTGTAGGAAGGCGACGAATTCGTGAATCCCCGGGAGCATAGATTAACTATGTGACCGGGGTGAGCGAATGAAGTCAACGCATCTACAGCGCGAAAGACAACGGGTATTACAGCATGTTTTTACCGTATTCCATTGGCGACGTGCCAAAGTACGAAGCGAGAGTCTGACCTATATCCGCAAAAGTTTCGCGGTGGCCTAACGAGCCCGGTTTTACTTTCGGGCCGTACACCAGCACCGGAATGTGTTCACGGGTGTGATCGGTACCGGTCCAGCTCGGATCGCAGCCATGGTCAGCGGTCAGGATCAGAATGTCATCTTCACCCACCAGCTCCATCAGCTCCGGCAGACGGCGGTCGAACAATTCCAGACCGGCCGCATAACCGGCGATATCACGGCGGTGGCCCCAGGAGGAGTCGAAGTCAACGAAGTTAGTGAAGACAATCGTCTTGTCACCCGCTTCTTTCATCTCTTTAATAGTGGCGTCAAACAGCGCGTCCAGGCCGGTGGCTTTCACTTTTTTAGTGATGCCGCAGTTGGCGTAGATGTCCGCGATTTTACCGACGGAAACTACGTGGCCGTCTTTCTCATCAACCAGTTTCTGCAACACGGTCGGCGCTGGCGGTTCAACGGCCAGATCGTGACGGTTGCCGGTACGCTGGAAGTTACCCGCTTTGTCGCCAATGAACGGACGCGCGATGACGCGACCGATGTTGTAACCGCCTTCGGTCAGCTCTTCACGGGCGATCTCGCACAGCTCGTAAAGTTTATCCAGGCCAAACGTCTCTTCATGGCAGGCAATCTGGAACACGGAATCCGCGGAGGTATAGAAAATCGGTTTGCCGGTTTTCATATGCTCTTCGCCCAACTGGTCCAGAATCACCGTACCGGAAGAGTGGCAGTTACCGAGATAGCCCGGCAGGTTCGCACGTTTGACCAGTTTATCCAGCAGTTCCTGCGGGAAGCTGTTTTCGTGGTCGCTGAAATAACCCCAGTCAAACAGAACCGGCACACCGGCGATTTCCCAGTGGCCAGACGGCGTATCTTTACCGGAAGAGAGCTCATGCGCCCAGGCGTATGCACCAATCACTTGTGCGTTAGCGTCCATACCGGCTGCGATTTTACCGGTAGACCCTTCATGCGCTTTCACCAGACCCAGGCGGGTCAGGTTTGGCAGATTCAGTGGGCCTTTACGCCCTTTGTCAGCCTCGCCTTTGGCACAGGCTTCAGCGATATGCCCCATGGTGTCGGAACCGACGTCGCCAAAGCGATCTGCGTCTTCCGTCGCACCAATACCAAAGGAGTCCAGCACCATAATAAATGCACGTTTCATCTTGTTCTCCATTCATCTGCGCTGCAAAAAAGCGATCAGATCAGTATATAGCTATTCGGTGATACGACGATAGACCGTTGGTGTGCTTTCAGGCGCTTTATCGTCAAGGATAATTGCCGCTTTGACGGCTTTCGCCGCGTCCTGCCAGCTGGCTTCATCTTTCGCGTGGATCACCGCCAGCGGACGCTGCCCGTCTACGCTGTCGCCAAGACGCGCCATATCGGTAAAGCCGACGCTGTAATCAATGGTATCCGACGCCTGGCGACGACCGCCGCCCATCGACACCACCGCCATACCCAGCGCACGCGTATCCATCGCGCTGACGAACCCTTCGCTATCAGCGTAAACCGCTTTACTGAGCATTGCCGTCGGCAGGTATTTCGCGTAGTTCTCCACGAAGTCGGTCGGGCCTTTCTGGGCGGCAACCATCCGGCCAAAGATCTCAGCGGCTTTACCGTTATCCAGCACCGCCTGCAATTTCGCCCGCGCGTCAGCGTCGTCTTTCGCCAGATTGCCGGAGATCAGCATTTCAACACACAGCGCCATCGTCACATCGAACAGGCGTGGGTTGCGGTATTCGCCGGTCAGGAACTGCACCGCTTCGCGTACTTCCACCGCGTTACCCGCGCTGGACGCCAGTACCTGGTTCATGTCGGTCAGCAGCGCGGTGGTGCGCACGCCAGCACCGTTCGCCACGCCCACAATCGCTTCCGCCAGCGCTTCAGAGAGCTCATAGGTCGGCATAAACGCGCCGCTGCCGACTTTCACATCCATAACCAGCGCATCCAGCCCTTCCGCCAGTTTTTTCGCCAGAATGGAGCCGGTGATAAGCGGAATGGAATCCACCGTTGCGGTAATATCGCGGGTGGCATAAAAACGTTTGTCCGCCGGTGCGAGCGAGCTGGTTTGCCCGATGATCGCCACACCCACGTCCTTAATGATTTCGCGGAAACGGTTGTCGTCCGGGAAGATGTCGAATCCCGGAATAGCTTCCAGTTTATCGAGCGTACCGCCGGTATGACCCAGTCCGCGACCTGAAATCATCGGAATGTAGCCGCCACAGGCTGCGACCATTGGGCCGAGCATCAGCGACGTCACGTCGCCCACACCGCCGGTGGAGTGTTTATCCACGATCGGGCCGTTCAGATTCAGGCTCTTCCAGTCCAGGACGGTTCCTGAATCCCGCATTGCCATGGTCAGCGAAACGCGTTCTGGCATCGTCATATCGTGGAAGAAAATGGTCATCGCCAGGGCGGCGATCTGCCCTTCTGAGATGGTATTGTCACGAATACCATTGATAAAGAAACGAATTTCTTCATCGCTCAACGCATGACCATCACGTTTTTTACGAATAATTTCTTGTGCGAGAAACACGATAACCTCCCGATTAGGGCCGGGTAAGCCATGTGCTCCCCGGCGAGTCGTATTGATGCCGGATAGCGGCTAACGCCTTATCCGGCCTACGATGGGCAATTCAAATTTAGTAGCTGCTTGCGCTCTTACCATCGCCGTGACCCAGCGCTTTCAGCAGGCTTGCCAGCAGGCTGGATGCCCCAAAGCGATAGTGACGAGAATCCGCCCAGTCCGCGCCGAACAGTTCATCAGCGATAGCCAGGAACTGCTGAGCATCTTCGGCGGTGCGCACGCCGCCCGCAGGTTTGAAGCCCACGGTTTTGGATACGCCCATATCGCGGATCACTTCCATCATGATGCGAGCGCTTTCCGGCGTGGCGTTTACGGGTACCTTACCGGTAGAGGTTTTAATGAAATCCGCACCTGCTTTGATAGAGATTTCAGAGGCCTTACGAATAAGCTGCTCTTCTTTCAGCTCACCGGTTTCGATGATCACTTTCAGCAGCACGTTTGCCGCCGCGCACGCGTCTTTACAGGCTTTCACCAGATCGAAGCCGACCTGCTCGTTACCAGCCATCAGCGCACGGTACGGGAAGACCACGTCCACTTCATCCGCCCCGTAAGCAATCGCCGCGCGGGTTTCCGCCAGCGCGATCTCAATATCGTCGTTGCCATGCGGGAAGTTAGTCACCGTCGCAATACGGATATCCGGGGTGCCCTGCTCTTTCAGCGTTTTACGCGCAATCGGGATAAAACGCGGATAGATACAGACTGCTGCCGTGTTGCCAACCGGAGTTTTCGCCTGATGACACAGGGCGATCACTTTTTCATTGGTGTCGTCGTCATTCAGGGTGGTCAGGTCCATCAGTTTCAGTGCGCGCAGGCTGCTTGCAGTTAAATCGCTCATAACATTCTCCAACGGCGTCGCCGTATAAAATTCTCACCTTGCGAGTCTGTTAGTATTCTAACATCGACTCACCGTTACACTTCGATATACATCACAGTTAATGAAAACTACGTACAAATTTGCATTACTGTAATGAGATCAACTTCAAAAAATAGTCCTTTTCTGTCGATTTCTTCTCCACTCAGGCGCATCAGGATCAAAGTGCTGACAGCACATCTTTCTACAATGACGTTATGATCTTCGGCCTATAAAGGAATTACGATGCCTACGACCCATGAAACCGCGCTGCAACAACGTTGCCAGCAAATCGTCACCAGCTCACTCCTCAGTCCGGAACAGAAACGTCATTTTCTCGCGCTGGAAGCAGAGAACAACCTGCCTTACCCTTCACTGCCCGCCGGGGCGCGCCAGGCGCTGGACGACGGGGTTATCTGCGATATGTTCGAAGGTCACGCACCGTATAAACCGCGCTATGTGCTTCCCGATTACGCGCGTTTTCTGGCCAACGGTTCAGCCTGGCTGGAACTGGAAGGGGCGAAAGATCTGGACGATGCACTGTCTCTGTTGACCATTCTGTATCACCACGTGCCTTCCGTCACATCGATGCCGGTTTACCTGGGGCAACTGGATACGCTGCTGCAACCATATGTGAAAATTCTAACACAAGAAGCGATCGATATTCGAATAAAACGTTTCTGGCGGTATCTCGACAGAACGCTGCCTGACGCTTTTATGCACGCCAACATTGGCCCGGCAGATACCCCCATCACCCGGGCTATTTTACGCGCCGACGCAGAGTTAAAGCAGGTTGCGCCTAATCTGACGTTCATCTACGACCCGGAAATCACCCCCGATGATCTGCTGCTGGAAGTGGCAAAAAACATCTGTGAATGCAGCAAGCCGCATATTTCCAATGGGCCGGTAAATGATAAAATTTTCACAAAAGGTCACTATGGTATTGTCAGCTGTTACAACTCTCTGCCGCTTGCCGGTGGCGGCAGCACGCTGGTTCGTCTCAATCTGAAAGCCATTGCCGAGCGCAGCACTTCTGTCTATGACTTCTTTAACCGCACACTGCCGTACTATTGTCAGCAGCAAATTGCCATCATCGATGCGCGATGTGAGTTCCTCTATGAAAAATCACATTTCTTTGAGAATAGCTTCCTGGTGCAGGAAGGTCTGATCGATCCACAACGTTTTGTGCCGATGTTCGGTATGTACGGCCTGGCGGAGGCGGTTAACCTGTTGTGCGAAAAAGCGGGTATGAATGCGCGCTACGGCAAAGATGAGACGGCGAACGATCTGGGCTATCGCATCAGCGCCCAGCTTGCGGATTTTGTCGAGAACACGCCGGTGAAATATGGCTGGCAGCAGCGCGCCATGCTGCATGCCCAGTCGGGGATCAGTTCAGATATTGGCACTACGCCGGGCGCACGTTTGCCCTATGGCGATGAACCGGATCCGATCACCCACCTGCAAACCGTCGCACCACACCACGCGCATTATCAGTCCGGTATCAGCGACATTCTGACGCTCGATGAGACCATCAAGCGTAACCCGCAGGCGCTGGTGCAACTCTGTCTGGGCGCGTTCAAAGCGGGAATGCGCGAGTTTACCGCCAACGTCAGCGGCAACGATCTGGTCCGCGTTACCGGGTACATGGTGCGCCTGTCGGATCTGGAAAAATACCGCGCCGAAGGCTCGCGGACCAATACCACCTGGCTGGGGGAAGAGGCCGCACGCAATACGCATATTCTGGAACGCCAACCTCGTGTCGTCAGTCATGAACAGCAGATGCGCTTCAGTCAGTAAGGTTATCCCGTTCTCCTGCGTGGACGGGCCGGGCAGTCGTCTGGCCCTCTTTCTGCAAGGGTGCAATCTGCGCTGTAAGAATTGCCATAACCCGTGGACCATGGGACGCTGCAACGACTGCGGCGAATGCGTTCCGCAGTGCCCGCACCAGGCGCTGAGTTTCAGTGACGGGAATGTTGTCTGGCATGCCGAGGCCTGCAAACAGTGTGATACCTGTTTGCAGATGTGCCCGCAGCAGGCAACGCCGATGGCGCAAACAATGAGCGTGGACGAGGTATTGCGCCAGATCCGCAAAGCATCATTGTTCATTGAGGGTGTCACCGTCAGCGGCGGCGAAGCCACGACGCAGTTGCCTTTCGTTGTGGATTTGTTTACGGCGATTAAGGCCGACCCGCAGCTCCGGTCTCTGACTTGTCTGGTCGACAGCAATGGGCTGTTGAGCGAAACCGGCTGGCAGAAACTGCTACCGGTTTGCGATGGCGTGATGCTCGATCTCAAAGCCTGGGATAGTGAGCGCCACATCGCACTCACCGGTCGGGATAACGCGCAGATCAAGCGCAGTATTACGCTGTTGGCGCAGCGAGGAAAGCTGGCAGAACTGCGCCTGCTGGTCATCCCCGGGCAGGTGGATTATCTGCTGCACATTGATTCACTCGCCGCATTCATCGGACAACTGGGAAATGTCCCGCTACGACTGAATGCCTTTCATGCGCACGGGGTATACGGTGAGGCAAAATCCTGGCCAAGCGCGACGCCACAAGAGGTGGAGACGCTGGCGCAGGCATTACGGGAACGCGGCGTGACTGAGCTTATCTTCCCTGCGCTATATCTCTAGAGTAAATAATGCTGTCGTATTGCGATACAGCGCCTCAGCGATCGCCTCTGCGGGTTCCGGGCGCAGTTCGCATAACACATCGAACACTCTCGCAGCCTGTTCCGGGCGATTTGGCTGCCCCTGAAAACCATTCAACGGCATATCCGGCGCGTCGGTCTCCAGCAGCAGCGCCTCCAGCGGCAATCGTGCCATCACGTCACGGGTTTTACTGGCGCGCGGATAGGTAATCGTCCCGCCCACCCCGATTTTGTAGCCCAGTTGCACAAAACGTTCTGCCTGCTGCAAGCTGCCAGCGAAACCATGTACCACGCCGGTACGCGGCAAATCCTGGCGCTTAAGGTGCATCGCCAGCGTGTCATGCGTACGTCGGGAATGCAGGATCACCGGAAGATCGAACCGTTTTGCCAGCGTCAATTGCGCTTGCAGAAACCGCTCCTGCTTCGCAAATTGCGGATCGTCGCGATACCGATCCAGGCCTATCTCACCAACAGCGACCACCTTTGCCGGACGCTGTTCCAGCGCCTGTCGCAGCCGTTCGAGATGCTCTTCCGTATGCTGTTCAATCACAATCGGATGTAAACCGAGCGCGGCATAGAGAGGCGAAAAGCGTTCCGCCAGCGCCTGCACGCGGGCAAAGTTTTCCGCTGCGGTGGCCGGAATGATGATCTTCTCAATGCCCGCCTCACCCGCGAGTTGCAGGCTGTGGGTTTCATCCCCGGTAAAAGGCGGAAAATCAAAGTGACAGTGGGTATCGATAAAGCGAAAACTCACGCCAGATCCTCATTGCTGAATGTCGTATCGTTAGCCTGCGGCGCATCGCTCACCGCCGCCGCATGGGTATCGTTGGCCACCGGTGCTGGTGGAACCACCACTGGCGTCGGCGTGACGATTTGCGGCAGATGGCGTGATAACGGCGGTTCCGCTGCCAGTAGTTTTCCCACGGTCGCCAGGAAGTAGCGCCCACACAGCCGCCCGGTTTTATAATCTTCCCGCAATGCCGGAATCCGGCTTCCCAGCGCCATACTTTTTAGCGGCTTCGGCGGGTAGATTTCAAAGATCTTCAGCTTGCCCGGCGGTTTTTCAATGAATCGCTGAATTTCCGTATAGCTGGCTTCGTGGTGTTGAACCAGATTGAGCAGCGGCTGCAGGCTGCTTTCGCCCAGCCAGCGCTCCATCCGCTTGAACCACTGCGGGGTGTAATACATTTGCGAAGGCACCGTTCGAATCACCACCAGCGTTTTCGCCCCCTGCTTCACGGCCTCACGCACCGGAATGGCATCGCTGATCCCACCATCCAGGTAATTGATCCCCTCCAGCGATACGCCACTACGATAGAACCCTGGGATCGCGCTGGACGCCCGGATCAGATCGAGCCAGTTTTGCGTATTGGGAGAGAAATAGTACGGCGTGTAGTCATCACCCCGACAGGCGCACATGTAAAACGATTTCCCGGTTTCGAACAGGCGCGAGGCGGTATCCATCTGTAACGGCATCTGACTGGCCGTAGATTCCACCAGCCAGTCGAGATCGATCAGATTCCCACCGCGCACGAAGCGTACCGGGTCAAAGAATTCCCGTCTGGTGGTATAGCGCATGATGACTTTGCGCCCGTAGCCGGGTTGGTTGCACAGATAGGCCGACAGGTTTTGCGCCCCCGCCGAGGTGCCGTAATAGAGATCGAACGGATTAAACTGCGCGCGCATGAACTCGTCCAGTACACCTGCGGTAAAGATGCCACGCTGCCCGCCGCCCTCGCAGACCAACGCCAGGCGACCCGGTTTGAACCTTCTTAATGACAACGGCGCAATATTGCCGAGCGTGACGGGTATACGCTGCCCCACCTCTGCCTTCCTGTTTCTTATTACGTAATGTGCCAAAATAACGCAAATAGACGGCGGCTAAAACCGAAAAAGCCAGTCCACTGGACTGGCTTGACAGCAAAATCATTGTACGCCTTACGCGCTAGGGCCGCTTACGCCCTGTAAACAGGCTGACCAGGAAGAGAATAATCCCGACGACGAAGACAATTTTCGCCGCGCCCGCTGCCGTACCGGCCAGTCCACCAAATCCCAGAGCGGCGGCAATTAACGCGATAACCAGAAATATAATGCCCCAACGAAACATACGCTTCTCCTTTACCATAGTTAATGTCGACCGCTTGATATGAGCGCTCAGGCTGCTCATTCACGCTATTGTTTGTGTAGTGCTAGTGCTCATGACGTCCTCCGACCGGGGCCGGAGGAGAAAACGAAGACTTACTGCGCTTTCAGATCGTTTTTGACGCTTTTTACGCCATCAACGGCTTTCGCGATGCTCTCAGCGCGCTCGATTTGCGCCTGGGAATCCACGGTGCCGGAAAGCTGGACCACACCATCGGTCGTTTCTACTTTCACTTTGCGAGAAGGAACGATGTCATCCGCCAGCAGTTTCGCTTTGATCTCACTGGTGGTTGCCGTATCGCCGGCATAGCCTTTCACGGAGTCTGATTTGCTGTCGCGCACGTGGAGTTTGTCGCTGACGGAGGTTACGCCTTCAACACCTTTCGCCACGGTCACGGCCGCTTCCGCCTGCGCCTGGCTTTCGACGAAGCCGCTCAGCGTCACGACTTTCTGCTCGGTTTTGACGGAAATATCGGTGCTCTTAATGTTTTCATGATCCACCAGTGCCGCTTTCACTTTGGCGGTAATGGCGCTGTCATCCATGAAATTACCGACTTTATTCATAGAGCTATCGACTTTCTGCCCTGCGCTTTCTACACCGGATTGCGCTTTATCCATTGTGGTGTTTTCTGCATACGCAGAACCCGTTGCCACAGCGGAGGTCAACATCACGGCCAGCAGAGTTTTAGAAATCTTCAGTCTTGTCATAGTCATCGATTTTTTCCTGTATGGTTTGCTCATAATTTGAGCTCAGGCAACATAAGGTTGCATTGCTGAATGTGGTGAAAAATTCACCCAGCTCAGAAGTCAATGGCGGCGGTCACAATCACGCAACAGAAAAGGTGATGATGATACGCTGACAGGTGCCCCTCTGAGTCAGTTATTAATATCGTGACTACACCAGACATTAGCTTTAACTACTTAGATTCACGAGTTGAACGGTATTTAAAGCCAATGTTTATGTCATCACTTTGTTAAATATAGATCACAATTTTGAAAAAGCGCGGAGGATTGCATAAAAAACAGGCAGTCATAAGCAAAACAGAGGGATTTAAGAACATTCCGCAAGGGGATAATAAGGCTGGAAAAGTCGCAGGGCGCAGCGACAGCCGCGCCCTGAAGGGGTAATTAGTGTTCGCGCGTCTTACGGAACTGAACGTCTGGATAACGCTCTTGCGTCAGGTTGAGGTTCACCATCGTCGGTGCGATGTAGGTCAGGTTATCACCGCCATCCAGTGCCAGCTGAACTTCATTCTTACGCTTAAACTCTTCGAATTTCTTCGCATCAGCGCATTCCACCCAGCGTGCCGTCGCCACGTTGACAGATTCATAAATGGCTTCAACGTTGTACTCGCTCTTCAGACGGGCAACAACCACGTCGAACTGCAGTACCCCGACCGCGCCCACAATCAGATCGTTATTGGCGATCGGGCGGAACACCTGTACCGCACCTTCTTCGGAAAGCTGTACCAGCCCCTTCAGCAACTGTTTCTGCTTCAGCGGATCTTTCAGGCGAATACGACGGAACAGTTCCGGCGCGAAGTTCGGTATACCGGTGAACTTCATCATTTCACCCTGGGTGAAAGTATCGCCAATCTGGATTGTACCGTGGTTGTGCAGACCGAGGATATCGCCCGGGTAAGCCTCTTCTACATGCGAACGGTCACCGGCCATAAAGGTCAGCGCGTCAGAGATCACCACGTCTTTGCCGATACGGACCTGACGCATCTTCATGCCTTTTTCGTACTTGCCGGAAACAACGCGCATGAATGCCACGCGGTCACGGTGTTTCGGATCCATGTTGGCCTGAATTTTAAAGACAAAGCCAGTGAACTTCTCTTCTTCCGCTTCTACCACGCGCGTATCGGTCTTGCGTGGCATTGGCGCTGGCGCCCACTCCACCAGACCATCCAGCATGTGGTCAACGCCGAAGTTACCCAGTGCGGTACCAAAGAAGACCGGGGTAATTTCGCCCGCCAGGAACAGCTCTTTATCAAACTCGTTAGAGGCGCCCTTCACCAGTTCCAGTTCGTCACGCAACTGCTGCGCCAGATCCTCGCCAACGGCCGCGTCGAGATCCGGGTTATCCAGACCTTTAACGATGCGCACTTCCTGAATGGTATGGCCTTTACCCGTCTGATACAGATAGGTTTCATCTTTATAGAGGTGATAAACCCCTTTGAACAGCTTGCCGCAGCCAATCGGCCAGGTGATCGGCGCACAGCCGATTTTCAGCTCGTTCTCAACTTCGTCCAGCAACTCCATCGGGTCACGGATGTCGCGGTCGAGTTTGTTCATAAAAGTCAGGATCGGCGTATCGCGCAGACGGGTGACTTCCATCAGCTTACGGGTACGATCCTCGACGCCTTTCGCGGCGTCGATCACCATCAGACAGCAGTCCACTGCCGTCAGGGTACGATAGGTATCTTCGGAGAAGTCTTCGTGCCCCGGGGTGTCCAGCAGGTTAACCAGGCAGTTGTGATACGGAAATTGCATCACGGAGGTGGTAATGGAGATCCCACGCTGCTTTTCCATTTCCATCCAGTCTGATTTCGCATGCTGGCTGGAACCACGGCCTTTTACCGTACCGGCAGTCTGGATCGCCTGTCCGAACAGCAACACCTTCTCAGTGATGGTCGTTTTACCCGCATCCGGGTGAGAAATAATGGCAAAAGTGCGGCGCTTGGCCACCTCCTGCAAATAAGGAGACAACGTCATAGTTCATTCTTCTTGAGTAAACGCGGCATCGCACCGCGCATGTTGAATACGAAAAATTGCGGCTATTTTACCCATCAGCGGGGGGGAGGCAATCAGTGTTTACACAGGAGCAGCTCCAGTTCGTGTAATGACGATACGGTCCAGGTCGGCTCGATGCCTTCGGGCTGCTCGCGATGATGCGCATTCAGCCAGCAGGTAGAAAGCCCGGCGTTGATGCCGCCAAGAATATCGGACGCGGCGGTATCTCCAACCATCAGCACCCGATCACGATCGGGATTGCCCGCCTGCGCCAGGGCGTAATCAAAAATCTTCGGATCCGGCTTCGCCACGCCCACTTCTTCAGAAATGACCAGCAAATCAAAGTAGTCGCGTAGTCCCGTGCGCTCCAGGCGGATCTGCTGTAAGGAGGTGAAACCGTTGGTAATAATGCCAATTTTGGCTTTGCCGCGTATCGCATTGAGCAGCGAAACGGCCCCTGGCAGCGGCGCGCAAATTTCGGCCATCGCGTTCATAAAGGCATCGTTAAGCGAGCCCGGCTCCACCTTTAACCGTTCTGCCCAGCTCTGGAAGCGAGCATGCTGAAGCTGTAATGAGGTGATCGCGCCGTTCTGATAATCCACCCATAGCGGTTTATTCACGGCCTGGTAGTCCTGAAAATCCTCAGCGGTAAAGGTGATGCTGTAGTCGAGAAACATCCGCTGTAAGCCAGTAAACGAGTCAAACGTGAACAGCGTTTCGTCGGCATCAAAGAAAATCCAGTCCCACTTCATCATTACACCTTCTTTTACATACTGATTGGCAGTGCCATTATGATGGCGTCCTCACGACCGTCAGCGGTCGGATAATAATTGCGGCGAATCGTTGCCTCGTTGAAGCCTAAGCTTTCATACAGTGCGATGGCGGCAACGTTGGAAGCGCGAACCTCCAGCCACAGCGTCAGGACGCCGCGTTTTTCTAATTCATCAATGAGATGTTCCAGCAGCGCTTTCCCTAATCCCCGGCGCTGAAAATCGGGATCAACGGCAATGTTGAACAGCGTAGCTTCATCCAGCACTACCTGCGTAATGGCAAACGCCGCCATTCTCCCCTCTACCGTCAATTGATAGTTGAGATAACGCTCCCCCTGATTACTGGCAAACGTGTGCTCACTCCAGGGAAACGCATGGGCGCGCTTTTCAATCTGAAACGCGGCGGGTAAATCACTCTGACTGAGGGAAGAAATCGTGTTCATGTGTGCAGATTTGTTGCCATAGTGCGGCGCGTGCCGTTGGGTTTACCCGCAATTCATCAAATGCCGGCGTTGCAATCTGCGCGCCTTCCAGCGTCAGCGGCGCATCTGTACCCAGTCGCCAGCTGTTGCAGCGGCTGCCCTGCGGCAGCATCGCGACGCGTTCGGGCGTCACCTGCAATACCTGATCGGGGCTCAGCGTTAAGGCTCGCAGAATGTCACTGACCAGAGGTTCTGTCAGCGGCGGCAGTGTTTCACCGACCATCACCAGACGGACGTGCGCAGGAATGGAAATCGCGATCTCTCCCTGCAACGCGCCGGGGCGACGCAGCGACCACTGGGTAATGCCCAGTTGCTGTAACTGCCAGTCTCGTCGGGTTGTCATAGCGAATCGCTCCTGTATTCAGGGGCGCAAATATAGCAAATTAGTCGAATAGACGCCATCAAACGTCTATAATCGCCCGCTGTATGAATTAAGGAGTTTTCCATGTCTGCTTTTACCCCGGCAAGTGAAGTCTTGCTGCGCCACAGTGATGATTTCGAACAAAGCCGTATTCTGTTTGCCGGAGACTTGCAGGATGACCTGCCCGCGCGCTTTGAAAGCGCAGACCGCCGCGTGCATACCCAACAGTTCCACCACTGGCAGGTGCTGAGCCGCCAGATGGGCGACAACGCACGTTTCAGCCTTGTCGCACAAGCGCAAGACGTTGCCGACTGCGACACCTTTATCTATTACTGGCCGAAAAACAAGCCGGAAGCCCAGTTTCAGTTGATGAATATTCTGTCGCTGCTTCCTGTGGGAACCGACATTTTCGTAGTCGGTGAAAACCGCAGTGGCGTACGTAGCGCCGAGCAAATGCTGGCGGAATATGCCCCGCTGAACAAAATTGACAGCGCGCGTCGTTGCGGCCTGTATCATGGTCGTCTGGAAACGCAGCCGATGTTTGATGCCGATAAATTCTGGGGCGAATACCACGTTGATGGGCTGACGATCAAAACCTTGCCTGGCGTCTTCAGCCGCGATGGTCTGGATGTCGGCAGCCAGTTACTGCTCTCCACGCTGACACCACACACTAAAGGTAAAGTGCTGGACGTCGGCTGTGGCGCAGGTGTACTTTCTGTCGCGCTGGCCAGTCACTCGCCGAAAGTGCGTTTAACGCTCTGCGACGTCGCCGCGCCGGCGGTGGAAGCCAGTCGCGCCACCCTGGCGGCGAACGGCATTGAGGGTGAAGTCTTTGCCAGCAACGTCTTCTCTGAAGTGACGGGACGCTTTGATATGATCATCTCTAACCCACCGTTCCATGACGGCATGCAAACCAGCCTTGATGCCGCACAATCTCTGATTCGCGGTGCCGTACGTCATCTGAACAGTGGCGGTGAACTGCGCATAGTTGCTAACGCCTTCCTGCCGTATCCGCAGGTACTGGATGAGACCTTTGGCTTCCACGAGGTCATCGCCCAGACCGGACGCTTCAAAGTGTATCGTACGGTCATGACCCGCCAGGCGAAAAAAGCCTAGTCGCGATAACGGCCATGCGAATGGCCGTTGAGAGGGATGACAAACCACATCCCGATACCGGACAAGCAGAGAACACCTCATTAAAAACAAGGAAAATCAACTCATTGATTTTCGGCTGATAACCACAAAGAAGGAAAAACCACGTTTTTTCCTTCTTTGTCAGCAGTCTGAACGGCCATGTGAATGGCCGTTTTTGCAGCAATCACCGCTATCCTACGTAATTAACTATTGACGAAAAACTGAAAACCACTAGAATGCGCCTCCGTGGTAGCGATTCTTTTTAAGAATCGATGGTATGCGAAGGTGGCGGAATTGGTAGACGCGCTAGCTTCAGGTGTTAGTGTCCTTACGGACGTGGGGGTTCAAGTCCCCCCCCTCGCACCATAAACCACGTTGATATTGCTCGCACTGGGCGAAGGTGGCGGAATTGGTAGACGCGCTAGCTTCAGGTGTTAGTGTTCTTACGGACGTGGGGGTTCAAGTCCCCCCCCTCGCACCAACGAGGCGATATCAAAAAGTAAGATAACTGTGCGAAGGTGGCGGAATTGGTAGACGCGCTAGCTTCAGGTGTTAGTGTCCTTACGGACGTGGGGGTTCAAGTCCCCCCCCTCGCACCAATTATCTTACCTTCCTCTCCAAAATTCATCCCTGATTCCAGTTCATCATCACCAGCATCATTCCGCCGATCAACACAACACATGATGGTAACAATACAAAGTGCCGCAAATGTTTGTGATAAAGCATAGCCGGTGTCAGCAGTAACCCGAATACAATAATGGTCTTCCATGCCCCGAGAGAAAGATCGGCAAACGCCAGCCCGGCAATCACGATCCCCGGCAGCAAGACTCCCCATCCACTGCCCAGCGCCCGTTGCAACATGGTTTCACCTCTCATACCGATAATGATAACCAATATCATATGATAAATTTTCTCATTTGTCAGTAATCCATAGACCACTTACATGAGCTTTACTTAAGTAATGATGACACGAATTATTTAAGGTGATAAATTGCACAGCGGTAAACATAGAGACACAATAATCTGAACTTAAGCGAGCATCTTCTCGCCCATTATTTGTGTGACCTGAACAGTGTAATTGTTAGATAAATAATGACGTTAAGATATGACTGCACAATCCTGGCAAACTCTGCGCACGAAAAAATACCAACTCTCTCTGCGACTCTTTTTGTTTCTCAACGCTGTTTCCGCGTTGTTTGCCGTAGCCTTTCCGATCTTTCCCAGTAAAACCATCTCCACACCAGGCTCTCTCATCCTTGTGCTGAGCACTGCGTTACTGACATGGCATGTAAAGTATGCGAAGAAGCGGATTAATCTCCATGCTATCTCGCTACTCTTTGGTGGGTTATGGGCAGCGCACATTACGCTGAAATACCTGGCTCAGCAGAATCCTGACTATTCTTTTTTGCTGGTTGCACTGCTGACGGTGTTATTTATTGGCTCAATTGCTTTTGCCAATAATATCATCGCTTTCACCCTTCATTCGCTGCCATCCTTATTCGTCTGTTTATGGCTAAACGGCCACGAACATGGCCTGCAGTTACTCTTTTTTATGGCCCTGCCCATGGCCGGTATCGCGATTCAGCATGTGATTCAAAAGCGCTATGACGACTTCGCCCAGCAACTGATGTTCAAACTGCTCGCCGAAAAAGAGACACTAACTGACTTGAGCATGCTTGACCCATTAACGGGCCTGTACAATCGGCGTGGACTCCAGCATAAGCTGAAAGCCGTGCTGGAACTCGACACGCATGAACATTACGTTTTACTGATCGACATCGACCATTTCAAAGCCTACAACGATCACTATGGGCATATGATGGGCGATCAGGCGCTGATCCGTGTTTCTGCTGCGATCCGCAACGCTGTGCGTTCACGTGATGTCGTCGCCCGGTTTGGGGGGGAAGAGTTTATGGTGTTACTGACGGCGATCGACCCACAAACCGCCCGCACGGTAGCGGAACGCATCCGACAGAATGTTTACGATCTCAAAATTCCCCATATGTTCAATGAAAGCGTCGCAACTCACGTCACGATCAGTATCGGTATTGCGCCTCTGGTGGGGAGCGATGTCGAAGGGGCCATTCTTCATGCCGATCAGGCGCTCTATAAAGCTAAGGATTTGGGCCGTAACCATATTTTAGTCAGTGACGATCCGGGTATCGCCTGACGCACGATGACGCATTCGTGCGCCGTTAAACGTCAGCTGACAAAGATCTTGCTATCGGTTATCGCTATCGTTAGGATTGGCAATCATTATCATTTAGATTACTATCCAGACTATGGCCTATCGTTCCGCACCGATCATTGACGATGTCATCTGGCGAACGCATCTCCAGCCACAGATGCCCTCGCTGGCCGAAGCCGTACGCGCAACCATAGCCCAGACGCGTGAGCATCTGCTGGATTTTATCCGTCTGGATGAACCCGCACCACAAAGTGCGATGACGCTGGCACAATGGTGTCGCCCCAGCGAGCTTCAGTCTCTGCTGGCAATTTACTCCGATCATATTTATCGCAACCATCCCACGCAGTCGCGCGAAAATAAGCCGCTAATCTCGCTGTGGGCGCAGTGGTACATCGGTCTGATGGTACCTCCCCTCATGCTAGCCCTGCTCACGCAGGAAACAGCCATTGATGTCTCGCCCGAACATATCCACGTTGAGTTTCACGAAACCGGGCGTGCTGCGTGCTTCTGGATCGACGTACATCAGGATCAACTGGCGACAACGCAATCCCCGCAGGCACGCATGGAAACGCTGGTTAAGCAGGCGCTGACGCCGGTCATCCAGGCACTAGAGGCGACCGGAGAGATCAACGGCAAACTTATCTGGAGCAATACCGGCTATCTGATTAACTGGTATCTCACTGAAATGAAACCGCTGCTGGGTGAAACATTGTTGAATACGCTGCGCCAGACCTGCTTCTTTGAAAAGCAGTTGTCCTGTGGGGCTGACAACCCGCTCTGGCGTACGGTCGTCCCTCGTGAAGGCGTCTTGGTACGCAGAACATGCTGTCAGCGTTATCGTCTGCCGGACGTTCAGCAGTGTGGTGACTGTACGCTGAAGTAGTCAGGGAGCGTTCGCCCCCTGATGATAACTACGCAATCTGCTCGTTTTCCGCGTCTGAACGTTGTGCCTCTTCCGCCTCTTGTTCCAGCAGTTGCTTCTCGTACACTTTAAAGAACGGGAAGTAGATGACGGCTGAAACGATTGCCAGAAGCACCACCAGAATTGCAGCACGATAATCCCAGCCTAATGCCCACGCGGCTCCGACTGGCGCTGGCGCAGTCCATGGCACAACCGAAATTACACGACCAATCAGATCCAGTTTCATCGCCGCCCATGCCAGCACGGCGTTCACCATCGGCGCTAACAGGAAAGGAATAAAGAACACCGGATTCATAACAATTGGCGTACCGAAAATCACCGGCTCGTTAATGTTAAAGATACTGGGTACTACGCTCAGTCGGCCTATTGAGCGCAGATGTACGGAACGACTGCGCAGATAGCAAATCACCAGCCCCATCGTCGCACCCGACCCGCCAATCACGATGAAGAACGTCCAGAATGCCTCCATGAAAATATGCGGTAACGGTGCCCCCTGCGCCAGCGCAGTCTGGTTCATACCCAGGTTGGTCAGCCAGAACATTTGCAGCATCCCGGAGACGATCGCCGCACCATGAATACCGGCAAACCACAACAGATGGCCAATCAGTACCGCCAGTAAAATCGCTGGCAGAGAATCGGCAGCGGATACCAGCGGTTTGAAGATGGACATAATGGCTTGTGGGATGAGCATGTCGAACTGTGCCTGAATCAGCAGGCTGAGTGGGTATAATGTCAACACCACCACCAGCACCGGTATCAGCAGATCGAATGAGTTTTTGATCATCGGCGGGACCTGATCGGGTAAACGAATGCCGATGTTATGCGCTTTCAGAAAGCGCATCATTTCTACGCAGTAAAGCGCCACCAGAATCGCCGTAAAAATCCCCGTTCCGCCGAGGCTGTCCACCGGCAGAGTGCCTTTTGTTTTAGGCGCGGCGACCAGTAAGAACGCCATGATAGAGAGCATGGCGCACATGAACGGGTCCAACTGATATGACTTGACGTAATGTTTGCCCAGGTTATAGGCAATGGCGGCACAGATGTAGATCGACATGATCCCCATGGTCATATCAAAGGGGGTCAGGATCTGCCCTTCAAACTGCTTCGCCAGATCCAGCCAGGTCCGGGCAAAGCCCCAGGTGGTATCGGGTGAAAACGGAGGATAGGCAAATACCAACAAAAACGATCCGACAATCATAAATGGCATCGCAGAGATAAAGCCGTCACGGATAGCCATAACATGACGCTGTGAAGAAATGCGCCCGGCAATCGGGCTGACATAGTTTTCAACAAACCGGAAAATCACATTAAAGACTGCATGGTTGGTAGATTTCATAAGTGGCTCTTTTTATGTGATACAGAGGAAGTGACAGCTCCAGTATTAATCGCTCCTTCGAGGACTGCAACCGGTTACGGTAACCGGTTTCCGTGAATGTGAAGAGGATCGAAAAATCGCCCATGTTGCTGGTTTGTTACATTAAAATATTTACAGTACAGGAAGACTTATGCCAAATTACGCCAGCAGTTTTCTGAAGCGTTGAGGACTGTAGAAATGGTGTCAGGAGAATCAAATGAGTCTGCAATCGGTACGGCAATTTTTAGCCGAACATGCCCCGGATATTGAAATCATTGAATTAAATCAAAGCACCGCGACGGTTGAGCTGGCGGCAAAAGCGCATAACGTACAGCCCGGACAGATAGCGAAGACCCTTTCGTTGAAGGTTAAGGACGCCATCATCCTGGTCGTCGCCAAAGGCGATGCAAGACTGGACAATAAAAAACTCAAAAGCACTTTCGGTGCCAAAGCCCGTATGCTGAGCAGTGATGAAGTCGTCAACGCGACAGGACATCCCGTTGGCGGGGTTTGTCCTTTCGGGCTGGAAACCCCGTTGCCTGTTTATTGTGACGTCTCTTTACGATCGTTCACCGAAGTCCTTCCGGCCGCCGGTGCCACTCATAGCGCAGTGCGTATTACGCCAGAGCGCATGGCTGAGCTGACTTCCGCCACCTGGGTTGATGTGTGCCAGTAAACATCAACCCTTTGCTTTCGCGGCGATTAAAGCAGAATATCCGCCGCATGCAGTAAACTGGCGTCAGAATTGACGCCCAGTTTCGACATCACATTAAACTTGTGCGCCCGGATGGTTTTAATATTTCGCGCCAGTTCTGTCGCGATTTGCGGCATTGAATAACCGCAGGACATGAAGCGCAAAATCTCACGCTCTGTCGGGCTCAGCATACGACTCTGATTGAGATACCAGAGATTGCTGTTACTTTCGCTGATCCGCCGCGTACCGCCTAGCGCAGTAAATAACGCCTCCTGCAGCGCGGGGAGCGAAGCGGCTTTGCTCAGTACGCCATCCAACGGTAAGGGCGACAGTGCGTTGATTAAACGCGCTTCAACATCATCATCCGCGATCACCAGGCGACGCATGCCGGGATAATTTTCAGCCAGTTCGATCAGACTCATCAACCCCACCCGCCTGTCTTTTCTGATCGAGGAGAGAGAGAAAATAATGGCAGAAAAAGCAGTCGTACCCATCGCCTGTTGAAAATCATCCAGCGTCAAATAGAGGTGTAATTTATATTGGCTATCAAACGTTGCGTTAAATAAACTCTGAATACCAATACCACTCATAACACATTTTTCTATGAGTGCGACATTTCGCGTACAGTTTCTATTTTCCATTCTGCTGTCTCTCCATATACTGAAGGTAAATTCAGCTCCCTGGCTCCCTGAGAACTGTTAATCCATGCGTACATTTCCGCATTACTGTGTATTGATAATCGGCGCATCGCGCTATTTTTTTGGGCGCTGATGGTTTTGTTACTTTTTTTAAGTAATGCCGCAATCTGATTAATCCCCCAACCTTTCCCCAGCAGGCGCAGTACTTTTCGCTCTGATAGCGTTAAAAGAATGGCGTGAGAACCAAATTCCAGAGGTTCTAATTCTGGGGGTGACAACAGCATTTTGCTGATTCGGTCAGGGCTGCTGTGTCCCGAGCGGATAGTACTTACCAGACTCTCAATCGGTTCGACATCAGACAGCAGCGTACTGGAGGGGCGCATCAATAATTCGACCGCCTGCGCGTAATACGCGCGCGACACCATGAAAACCCAGTGGATATCACGGTATTGAGAAAGAAGTGCGTAGAATCGCTCGCAAACAGCGCGCGGGTGATGGCAGTCACCGGTTAAATCCACGATCACCAATTCCGTCCGACGCAGTTGTAGTGGCGTGAGTTCTTCTACGACACTACAGATGGTGAGTTCATACTCCGGGAAATGCAGTTGCATAACCCCGTGGAGTCCCGCTTGTATCACGGGAACTTTACTGATGACAATTCCGTTTTTGCAGCATCCTGGCAACATATATCCTCCATATTCATATGCTTTTATCTTTCTGTTATTAATGAATCGCATTTGAATTAACACATACAATTATGCAATACAAAAAACAAAACAATAGACAATATGAATTGTTTATCCCTGGTGTTTTAACGTTAATTCCGTAAAATGCGGTTATACAACTATCACGGGGTATAATACAAGTCGATATTGTCGATAGATACGTCGCATTCCAGAACAGGATATTAAACATTCTTATTTTATATATGAATTTTTTATTTATCCAAATTTGGACAAGCTATTTATTCTTAATATATTCCCGGTATGCCTTCGGAGACAACGCGGCGTGTTTTTTAAAGAAGCGGGAAAAATAGGTAACATCGCTGAATCCCAGATAGTCGGAGATCTGGCTTACCGTCATGCTGGTATATTGCAGGCTACGTTTGGCTTCGAGCATCAACCGCTGATGCAAAACGCTTAATGCACTGCAATGATGAAATTCACGGCATAACTGATTCAGGTAATTTGCGGAAAGCCCGATTCGATGCGCGTATTCTGCAAGGGGAAGATGTTCGCGATAGTGGCTCTCAATCTGCCGGGCAAAAAGGCCTATTGCGCTACGCCGGCGCGCCAGGGTGTCATTCGATGGCTGAACCGGCAGACGCTGCCTACGAAGCCAGACCAGCAGCGCACTCAGCAATGAAAACAGCATCATTTCCCGCGCCTCGTTATCCGTCTGATACTCCCTCTGCAAGGCGGAAAACAACGTGCGGATGTGGCTGCGAGACTGAGCCACCGGCACGCACTGAGGGGTAGTGAGCAATGACAACGGCTGTGGGAACTGAGACTCCAGGCGGCCAATCAGCGGTAACGCCAGAGAAAGAACGTAACCTTGCGTCCCGGGGGAAAAGCGAAAACCGTGGACACAAAGCGCAGGGACGACCTGAATACAGGCATCACGCATCATCGTCGTCTGCCCCTCGATTTCAATCGTTGCCTCCCCCCGATGCAAGTAGAGCAACTGGACGATCTCCGCATGCTGATGCACCCTAATATGCCACTCATATAAACTGCTGCGCTGATGAATTGATTCGCAGTGCAGCAGGTCGGGAGTGGGCCATCCCTGGTGTTCACCATACAATTTAAAAACAGGGACAATGTCAGCCGGTGGCATCATTTTTCCTCATTACTCACCAATCTTTTCGTAAGGCAGTCCGACATAGTTCTCCGCGATTGTCGTCAGTCCCGCTTGCGAGCCCAGATAGTACTGACGGTCCGCCTCCTGCATCTTGCGATCAAAATCGCTCTTTCCCTGAAAATCATGCAGCAGATGGGTCATAAACCAGCTGAAACGCTCCCCCTTCCATACCCGGTTCAGGGCCAGTCGGGAATAGGTCGCCAGCAGGTCGTTACGCCCGTGCTGATAGTACTGCGTCAAAATACGCCATAAATAATTCACATCAGACGCGGCCAGATTCAGTCCCTTTGCACCGGTCGGCGGCACGATATGCGCCGCATCACCAACCAGAAAGAGCTTGCCATATTGCATCGGTTCCACCACGTAGCTACGTAATGGTGCGATACTCTTTTCAAGTGAGTGACCAGTCACTAACTTCATGGCCAGTTCATCAGGCAGACGCCGTTTCAGCTCGCCCCAGAAACGCTCATCGCTCCAGGAGTCCACCTGCTCGCTGAGCGGGACCTGCAAATAGTAGCGACTTCGTGTTAGTGAGCGCTGACTACAAAGTACAAATCCGCGCTCATGATGCGCATAAATCAACTCCGGATTGACTGGCGGCGTATCGGCCAGCAGCCCCAGCCAGCCAAACGGCCAGATGCTTTCGTATTCGCGAATGACATCACGCGGAATACTTTGTCGGGAAACGCCGTGGAATCCATCACACCCGGCAATGAAATCGCACTCAATGCGGCACTTCTCCCCTTCTTTCTCAAACGTGACAAAAGGACGGTCACTTTTAGCATCGTGAATGTCTACCTGCTGAACGCCATAAATCGTAGGCGCACCACAGTCGCTACGCGCTTGCATCAGGTCCCGTGTGACTTCCGTTTGTCCGTAGACCATCACGCTTTTGCCGCCGGTCAATTCACTCAGCGCGACGGGAATGCGTTTGCCATCAAAAATAAACTCAACGCCATGATGTACGAGACCTTCGCTGTCCATGCGCTGCGCCACACCAGCTTCCCGCAAAAGCGAAACCGTCCCACTCTCGAGGATCCCCGCCCGGATGCGCCCCAGCACATACTCCGGCGTCTGACGTTCAATGATGAGTGTGCGGATCCCCACCTTATGCAGTAATTGTCCCAGTAGCAGGCCGGAAGGTCCTGCCCCAATAATTGCGACCTGAGTTTTCATCACATTCCTCGTCTGCATCGTTGATTATTTGTTTAATCAATGTTGAATAAAAGTTTCAAATTGCATTTTTGATAAGCAGACACAGAAAAAGAAGGGCTAAATGCGGTTAAAAATTGCACTTTTCACCGATTTAGCAAAACTGTGGCGCAGTTCAAATTCCGGCCACCGTAGAGCGGGTTCTTTTTTCAACAGAAAGATTGATCTCAGCCGGAGCCAAAAAACGCGCACTTCGTGATACAAAGATGTCTTTCGTCATTCGACAGTACGTAACGCGTCTTTTCAGCCAGGGCGAGTCATGCAAGAAGAGCAGTCATTACAGCGAACGGTTACACGGTTATGCATTCAGTGTGGGCTTTTTTTACTGCAACACGGCGCGGAGAGCGCGTTGGTTGATGAACTCTCTACCCGACTTGGACTGGCATTGGGGATGGACAGCGTCGAAAGCGCTATCTCCTCCAATGCTATCGTTCTGACCACTATTAAAGATGGGCAATGCCTGACCTCCACGCGAAAAAACCAGGATCGCGGCATTAATATGCATGTGGTCACTGAGGTTCAGCACATCGTCATTCTCGCCGAACATAAGCTGCTGGATTACAAAGGCGTCGAGAAACGTTTCAGCCAGGTCAGGCCCCTGCGCTATCCGCGCTGGCTGGTCGCGTTGATGGTCGGCCTCTCCTGCGCCTGCTTCTGTAAGCTGAATAACGGCGGTTGGGACGGCGCGGTGATTACCTTTTTTGCCAGCATGGTGGCGATGTATATTCGTCAAATCCTGGCGCATCGTCATTTGCATCCACAGATCAACTTTTGCGTCACGGCTTTTGTCGCGACCACCATTTCCGGCCTGATGTTACACCTTCCCGCCTTTAGCCAGACGCCCACGGTGGCGATGGCCGCCAGCGTCCTGCTGCTGGTTCCCGGTTTTCCGCTGATCAACGCGGTGGCGGATATGTTTAAAGGACACATCAATACCGGTCTGGCGCGCTGGGCGATCGCCAGCTTGCTGACGCTCGCAACCTGCGTGGGCGTGGTCATGGCGCTGACACTTTGGGGGCTTCGCGGATGGGTATAATCGATTTCATTCTCGCGCTGATGCAGGACATGCTGCTTTCCGCGATCCCGGCACTGGGGTTTGCGATGGTCTTTAACGTCCCCCACCGCGCCCTACCCTGGTGTGCGCTGCTCGGTGCGCTCGGTCACGGTTCGCGTATGGTGATGATGACCGCCGGGTTTAATATTGAATGGTCAACGTTTGTTGCCTCGCTGCTTGTCGGCAGCATCGGCATCCAATGGTCGCGCTGGTATCTGGCGCATCCCAAAGTGTTTACCGTTGCGGCGGTGATCCCGATGTTCCCCGGAATTTCAGCCTACACGGCAATGATCTCTGCGGTGAAAATCGGCCACTTCGGCTACAGCGAACCGTTGATGATTACGCTGCTGACCAATTTCCTGAAAGCCTCGTCGATTGTGGGCGCGCTTTCGATCGGACTCTCCGTGCCCGGCTTGTGGCTCTACCGAAAACGCCCACGCGTTTAATCGCCGCGGCAGGCGCATCCCTGCCGCTCCTCCTCATCGGTGTGTTACTATAGAAGCAGTGTCCCTTCTCGGTTGTAGTCGGTATTGAGAAACGTTATGTCATCCAGAATTTTGACCCCGGACGTCATTGGTATTGACGCCTTATTACACGATCACCAGACGGTGCTGGCGAAGTCTGAAGCTGGCGCGGTGGCGGTGTTTGCCAATAACGCCCCGGCTTTTTATGCGCTGACCCCCGCACGCCTGGCGCAACTGCTGGCGCTCGAAGAAAAGCTCGCTCGTCCTGGGAGCGATGTGACGCTGGATGCACAGTTTTATGAAGAACCGCAACCGGTGCCGGTCGCCGTACCGCTGGGGAAATTCGCCATGTATCCCGCCTGGCAGCCGGATGCCGACTTTCAGCGTCAGGCCGCACTGTGGGGCGTGGCGTTAAGAGAGCCGGTCACCACCGAAGAGCTGGCTTCGTTCGTGACTTACTGGCAAGCGGAAGGCAAAGTGTTTCATCACGTGCAGTGGCAGCAAAAACTGGCGCGCAGCGTCCAGATCGGCCGCGCAAGCAACGGCGGCTTGCCGAAACGTGATGTGAATACGGTCAGCGAACCAGATAATCAAATTCCACCGGGCTTTAGAGGTTAACCATGAAAAACGTTGGCGATCTGATGAAACGTCTGCAAAAAATGATGCCCGCCCATATCGAACCGGCGTTTAAAACGGGTGAAGAACTACTGGCATGGCAGAAAGAGCAAGGTGAAATTCGCGCCGCCGCACTGGCTCGCGAAAATCGGGCGATGAAAATGCAGCGCACTTTTAACCGTTCCGGCATCCGTCCGTTACATCAAAACTGCTCTTTCGATAACTATCATGTGGAATGCGAAGGCCAGATGAATGCGCTAAGCAAAGCGCGTCAGTACGTGGAAGAGTTCGACGGCAACATCGCCAGTTTTATCTTCTCAGGCAAACCGGGAACGGGGAAAAACCACCTCGCCGCGGCAATCTGCAACGAGCTGCTGCTGCGCGGAAAGTCGGTACTGATAATCACCGTGGCGGACATCATGTCGGCGATGAAAGAGACGTTCAGCAATCGCCAAACCAGTGAAGAGCAGTTGCTCAACGATTTGAGCAATGTTGATCTGCTGGTCATTGATGAGATCGGCGTGCAAACCGAATCGCGCTATGAAAAAGTGATCATCAACCAGATCGTCGATCGTCGTTCCTCTTCAAAACGCCCGACCGGCATGCTCACTAACAGTAACATGGAAGAAATGACCAAACTGCTGGGTGAACGCGTGATGGATCGCATGCGACTGGGCAATAGCCTGTGGGTGATCTTCAACTGGGACAGTTTTCGCAGTCGGGTAACCGGCAAAGAGTATTAAGACCATTCTTAGACTGAGCGGCGCTATACTCCGACCATGGTTTATACACGAGTAATCACAATGAAAACGACAAAACGTTTGCTGTGCTGCGTAATCGCGGCCAGTGCCTGCTTCGCCGCCAATACTTTCGCCGCCTCCTGGCAAGACTCGCTCTCCAGCGCCGCCAGCGAACTGAGCAAGCAGAGTACCACCTCATCGCAAAGCGGCACCTCGCTCTCTTCCCTGACCAGCCTGCTGAACGGCGGCAACCAGGCGCTGAGTGCGAACAATATGAATAACGCCGCCGGGATTTTGCAATACTGCGCGAAGCAGAAGCTGGCGTCCGTTACCGATGCGGAAAATGTGAAAAATCAGGTACTGGATAAGCTTGGCCTCGGCGCGACCGAGCAAAAGCAGGACACCAACTATCTGGACGGTATTCAGGGTCTGCTCAATACCAAAGACGGTCAGCAGCTTAACCTGAACAATATCGGCAGCACGCCGCTCGCAGAAAAGGTGAAAACCAAAGCCTGCGACCTGGTACTCAAACAGGGTATGAACTTTATTTCCTGATCCCCGACGCCGCGTTTTGGTCGTTTTTCGCCAGTCGCGGCGCTTCTCCCCCCTTTTCGCCCTTCTTTCATGCTCATCCCAGGCATGGCGGGAAGTGACGGCGATCAAAAAAGCCTCTTTCTAAACCAATTCTGAATAACAAGGTAATTAAATGTCACTAGAATTGCAGCTAAGTGACAACCCCATTACATTGTACTTTCTGTAAACGCTAATCTGCCAGTCGAAGGCCTGGTTTAAAGCCTAATCACAAGGCTATTTGTGAGGATCGTCCGTTGTCTGAGTTACTCTCCATCGCGCTGTTTCTTGCCTCTGTATTGATTTATGCCTGCAAAGCGGGTCGCAACACCTGGTGGTTTATCGCTACCCTGACGGTGCTGGGACTTTTTGTGATTCTGAATATCACGCTTTTCGCCAGCGACTATTTCACCGGTGATGGAATTAACGATGCCGTACTCTACACGTTGACGAACAGTCTGACAGGGGCCGGTGTCGGCAAATACATTCTGCCGGGCATCGGCATTGCATTAGCGCTCGTGGCGGTCTTTGGCACGCTGGGCTGGGTGCTGCGTCGTCGTCGCCATCATCCCCACCATTTTGGTTACAGCCTGCTGGCACTGCTGTTGGCGCTGGGCTCCGTCGATGCCAGCCCGGCATTTCGTCAGATCAGCGAACTGGTTAAATCCCAGACCCGAGAGGGCGATCCCGATTTCGCGGCCTACTATAAAGAACCGGCGAAAAGCATCCCCAACCCGAAACTGAATCTGGTGTACATCTACGGTGAAAGCCTGGAGCGTACCTATTTCGACAATGAGGCCTTCCCGGAACTCACCCCGGAACTCGGCGCGTTGAAAAACGAAGGTATGGATTTCAGCCACACCCAGCAGTTACCGGGTACAGACTACACCATCGCCGGAATGGTCGCTTCCCAGTGCGGTATTCCCCTGTTCGCGCCGTTTGAAGGCAACGCGTCAGCGTCAGTCTCCAGCTTCTTCCCGCAAAATATCTGCCTCGGGGATATCCTGAAAAACTCCGGCTATCAAAACCACTTTGTGCAAGGGGCAAACCTGCGTTTTGCCGGGAAAGACGTGTTCCTGAAGTCCCACGGCTTCGATTATCTGTATGGCGCCGAAGAGTTAAAAAGCGTCGTCGCCGATCCGAATTACCGCAATGACTGGGGCTTCTATGACGATACGGTACTGGATGAAGCGTGGAAGAAGTTCGAAGAGCTCTCCCGTTCCGGCCAGCGTTTTTCGTTGTTTACCCTGACCGTTGATACCCATCATCCGGATGGCTTTATCTCACGTGCCTGTCAGCGAAAACGCTATGATTTCGACGGTAAACCTAACCAGTCTTTTAGCGCCGTCAGCTGTAGTCAGGAAAATATCGCGGCATTTATCAATAAAATCAAAGCATCACCGTGGTTTAAAAATACGGTGATTGTGGTCTCTTCAGACCATCTGGCGATGAACAACAGCGCATGGAAATACCTGAACAAGCAGGATCGCAACAACCTGTTCTTCGTGATACGTGGCGACAAACCTCAGCAGGAGACGCTGGCGGTCAAACGTAACACCATGGATAACGGCGCCACGGTGCTGGATATTCTCGGCGGCGATAACTTTATTGGCCTGGGGCGTAGTAGCCTGTCAGGTCAGTCGATGTCGGAAGTGTTCCTCAACAGCAAAGAAAAGATCCTCGCCATGAAGCCGGACATCATTCGCCTGTGGAACTTCCCGAAAGAGATGAAAGATTTCACCGTCGACCGGGATAAAAATATGATCGCCTTCTCCGGCAGCCATTTCCGTCTGCCGCTGCTGCTGCGGGTGTCGGATAAGCGCGTCGAGCCACTGCCGGAAAGTGAATACTCCGCTCCGCTGCGCTACCAGCTTGCCGACTTTGCCCCACGCGATAACTTCGTTTGGGTCGATCGCTGCTACAAGATGGGCCAGTTGTGGTCACCGGAACTGGCGCTCTCAACCGACTGGTGTGTCTCGCAGGGACAGCTTGGCGGCGAGCAAATCGTCCAGCATGTTGATAAAGCGCAGTGGAAAGGTAAGACGGCCTTTAAAGACACAATGATCGACATGGAACGCTATAAAGGCAACGTCGATACCCTGAAAATTGTCGACAACGACATCCGCTATAAAGCCGACAGCTTTATCTTCAACGTGGCAGGCGCGCCGGAAGAGGTGAAGCAGTTCAGCGGGATTTCTCGTCCGGAATCCTGGGGACGCTGGTCTAACGCGCAACTGGCAGAAGAAGTGAAGATCGAGTACAAACAGCCGCTGCCGAAAAAATTCGATCTGGTGATCACCGCGAAAGCCTTCGGCGACAATGCGAATCGTCCCATTCCGGTGCGCGTAGGCAAGGAAGAGCAGACGCTGGTGCTAGGTCACGATGTTACCACCACCACGCTGCATTTCGACAACCCGACAGAGTCCGATACGCTGGTGATTGTCCCGCCCGATCCGGTCCCGACCAACGAAGGCAACATCCTCGGTCACTCACCGCGTAAGCTGGGGATCGGAATGGTTGAAATCAAAGTGGTCAGCGCTCAGGGCTGACCACCGACAATAAAAAAAACAGCGCCCAACACCACTCCGGGCGCTGCATGGCAATCGTCAGAACGTAATCACTCCTTTGATCAACGCCCGGTTGTTAATCACATCCTGTTCGAAGATCTCCGCAAGCTGGCTGAACGGATAGCGATGCGTAAGCATCATTTCAGCGCTCAGTTTGCCTTCTGCCATCAGTCGTCCCACTTTCGCAAAATCCTCCGGCGTGGCGTTACGACTGCCCATCATGGTGGTCTCTTTCTTGTGAAATTCCGGGTCAGAGAACTGCAAGTCGCCTTTAAACAGCCCGACAAAAACGATGGTGCCGCCGTGGCGGATCAAGTTAACGCTATTGTTCATGGCATGCGGGTTCCCCGTCGCATCGAGCACTTTCTGCGCCAGTGGACCGCCAAACAGCGCGCGCAGTTGAGCCTCAAAATCTGCCGCAGAGGGATCCACTACCGGCAGGTCAAGACGAGAAGCAACGTGTTCGCGACGTGCAGCGCTGGTATCGGCCACCGCCACCTGCGCCCCTTCTGCTTTGGCAATGGCCGCCGCGCCGATCCCAATCGGTCCGGCTCCAACGACCAATACCTGCTCACCGGGGGCGATAGCGGCACGGCGTACCGCATGCGCGCTAATCGCGTAAGGCTCGATCAACGCCGCAGCCTGAGGATCAATCCCCTCCGCCAACAGCAGATTGGTCGCCGGCACGCTGAGATACTCGCTAAACCCCCCGTCCTGATGCACGCCGATCACCGAGATCTTCTCGCAGCAGTTCGTTCGTCCTCCCAGGCACGCCGGACACTGCTGACAGGCGACATACGGGATCACCGCTACCTGTTGACCCACTTTAAACTGCGTCACCTTCTCGCCGAGCGTCACAATATCCCCACATATTTCATGGCCTAACACGCGCGGATAACTAAAAAAAGGTTGATTACCTCCCCAGGCATGAATATCGGTTCCGCAAATACCGACAGACTTAATTTTAATTAGCGCTTCCTGTTTATCCGGAATTGGAATTGCGCGTTTCTCATGAATTAATTTTTTGGGTTCCTGGCAAATCAACATATTCATTGTGGACATCGTTATGCGCTCCTGTTTCTTTGTTGCTTCAGATATTGATGAAAATAGAAATAGCCGCGTAACGAGAAAGCTAATTTGTGAAACTCTGCGCATTAAAATGTTTTAAATCGGGTTTTAATGCAGTCAAAAGGAGATCCCGATGAGCCGTTCGCAAAATTTACGTCACAATGTTATTAACCAGGTGATCGATGATATGGCGCGCGGCCACCTTCCTTCACCGTTGCCGTCGCAAAGCGCCTTAGCTGAGATGTACAACATCAGCCGTACCACCGTGCGCCACATGCTGAACCACCTCAGCGAGTGCGGCGTGCTGACTCTGGTCGGCAACGACCACGTCATTACCCGAAGCCCCGAACATGATGATGGTTTTGCCTGTACCACCGCCTCCATGGCCGAGCAGAACCGTATTTTTGAGCAGGCGTTTTATACGATGATTAACCAACGCCAGCTTCGCGCTGGCGAGACGTTCTCTGAACTTCAACTGGCCAGAGCGGCTGGGGTCAGCCCGGTGGTGGTACGAGAATACCTTTTAAAATTTGGACGTTACGATCTCATCCAGAGCGAGAAACGCGGCCAATGGAGCATGAAAAAGTTCGATCAGTCCTATGCAGAACAGCTTTTTGAGCTGCGTGAGATGCTGGAAACCCATGCGCTACAGCATTTTCTCAATCTGCCGGATGACGATCCGCGCTGGCTGCAGGCCAAAATGCTGCTGGAACGCCACCGTACGCTGCGCGACAGCGTCGGCAGCGACTTCCGTATGTTCTCCCTGCTGGACCGTGATTTTCACGCACTGCTGCTCTCAGCTGCCGATAATATATTTTTTAATCAATCGCTTGAGATTATTTCAGTGATCTTCCATTTCCATTACCAGTGGGATGAGCGCGATCTTAAACAACGCAATATCATCGCCATTGATGAGCACATGACCATCCTCAGCGCGCTGATTTGCCGCAGCGATCTCGATGCGCTTCTTGCACTGCGTAACCACCTGAATACGGCGAAGCAATCGATGATTCGCTCTATTCGACAAGAAAACGAGTAAATTAAAAACACATTAAAAACAACAAACCTTTAGCAAGAGCACGATTTCATACAACGCATACAGCACCATGATGACTTTCTGCTTACTTTCTGATTAGGCAGGATTCACTCTGAATTTTTTCGCCAGTAAAAAAGTTGGTTTTATTCGTTGACCCCTGGGAGCAAGTAGAAAATGAACAAGATAATAGCCGTGCTGATTACTGTTTGTACTTTTTTTCTGCCATTCACCATTCAGGCTAAACCGCTTTCTATTAAAGTCGCATATGAGAATAATCCAGGCGAGCCATTAGATGTGGTGATGCGCTACTGGGCTGACATTCTGAATAAAAAAAGTAATGGAGAAATAACCCTGGTTCTCTATCCCAGCTCACAGCTAGGGTCAAAACAAGATGTGACTGAACAAGCCATGATGGGAATGAACGTCATCACGCTCACCGACGTGGCTTTCCTTGCCGATTATGAACCTGATTTAGGTATTTTGTTTGGACCTTATCTGACTGACGATCCGCAAAAACTCTTCAAAATCTATGAGAGCGACTGGTTCCGTCAAAAAAATGAAGACCTGAAGAAAAAAGGGATTCATGTGGTGATGAACAATTATCTGTACGGCACCCGTCAGATTATTTCTAAAAAACCGATTCGCAAAGTGGAAGATCTGGCGGGGATGAAAATCCGCGTACCAAATAATGTCATGCAAATTAAAGCCATTCAGGCAATGGGCGCCACGCCAACCCCTATGCCGCTGGGTGAAGTTTACCCTGCACTGACTCAGGGCGTTATTGATGGCGTTGAAAACCCGATTTCTGTTCTGCAAGGACAAAAACTGTTTGAGCAGGCGAAATATCTGTCGATGGTCAATTACCTGACCAACACCTCGGTATGGATTGGTGGCGAAGCCTTTTTCAGTACGCTCTCTCCTGAGCAGCTGGAATTGATTCACTCAACGGGTTATGAAGCGGGTCTCTATAGCCAAAAATTAACGATTGAACGCGACGCCGAAATGCTGAAGGCCATGGAAGCGGAAGGCGTCGAAGTAATTTACCCGGATACTGAAGCATTCCGCCAGAAAGCTCGCGACGTGTACACGCAATTCCCGGAGTGGACGCCGGGTTTGTATGAAACCATTCAACAGCAACTGCAATAAATACAGGCCCAGATCGCCCTAAACCTTTTTCTCTCAAGGCCAGGGCGACTCTCTGAAGGAGGATTAATGCGTTTCTTTGGCAAGCTTGTAGAACTGAGCGCAGCACTGGCACTGTTTATCCTGGTGATAATGACCATTGCCGCCGTATTCATGCGCTATTTTGTCGGACAGCCCATTCAATGGACCGAGGAAATGTCCGGACTGCTGATGATTTGGGTAGTGATGTTGGGGGGCGTGGTGGCTGAGCGCGACCGGGCGCATCTGACGATTCCTTTTGTCGTCGATATGCTCCCGCATAAAATCAAACGCATTATTGCCTCGCTGGTTGCTGTGCTGTCCATCGGATTGCTGGTTTATATGGCCTGGCTGGGTTATCGACTGGCGGAAATGGCGCAGTACAAGGTCACGCAAATCTTAAAAGTGTCCTGGTTCTGGATTGATGTCGCCGTTCCGGTCGGCACCCTGGCAACGGCAGCGTACACGCTCTACTGGTTAATTAATGACGTTAAACAGGCCGATGTCGGTGAGGAAAAACAATGAGCTGGTTATTAATTATTCCACTAATGATCGTGTGCTTATTTCTGAATATTCGTGTTTATCTGGCAATGTTTATCGGCATTATTGCCTATTTCCTCTTCTTTTCCACGGTTCCGATTGAAATTGCGGTTCAGCGGTTGATTGCGCCAACCCAAAGCCCATCCCTGCTGGCAATACCCTTCTTTATCTTGTTGGGTACGCTGATGAGTTATACCGGTATTGCAGAACGTATCCTGCAGGTGGCGAATATTCTGGTCGGTAAAATGCGGGGCGGACTCGGTGTCGCTAATATTCTGGTCAGTACCATGATGGGAGGGGTCAGCGCCTCAAACCTGGCCGACGCTGCGATGCTGTCACGCATGATGGTCCCCGAGATGGAGCGTAAAGGCTACAACCGCGCCTTTGCAGCGGCGATCACCGCCGGGGGATCGCTTGTCACCCCGATTATCCCACCGGGAATTGCCCTGATTATTTATGGGCTGGTGGCAGACGTCTCCATCGGAAAAATGTTCATGGCTGGTCTGATTCCGGGTCTGCTCTGTGCGGTGTTGTTAATGTTTACGGTTTATCTGGTTGCCCGTAAAACCAACGCTAAGCCCTCACGCGACACCTGGCCTACCGGTAAGGAAGCGCTCTTCTCGCTTGGGCAGGCATGGCCCGCTCTGTTTTTGATTTTTGCCGTCGTCGGGGGGATTCGCGCCAACATCTTCACCCCAACAGAAGCCGGTGCGGCAGCGGTGCTCATCGTGTTGATTATCGGTTTCTTCATTTATCGTCAAATGACTCTCGGCCATGTCGTGAAAGCGCTGGGAGAAACGGCACGGGCAACGGCATCGGTCATGTTAGTCATCATGGCAAGTGCCGCGCTCGGTTGGATCTTCTCAATGGAACATGCTGGCGTCGCGGTGGCGAACTTTGTCACGACGCTGACAGAAAACAAATACATATTCCTGTTAATTATCAATATTCTTTTGCTAACACTGGGGATGTTTCTTGAAGGGAATGCCATTCTGCTGATTCTGGTTCCCTTGCTTAAACCTGTCGTGGCGCATTTTGGAATCGACCCGGTACACTTCGGTATCATCATGATTTTCAACCTTTCTATTGGCGCCTTCACGCCGCCGGTTGGCACCGTCATGTTACTGGTCTGCAATATTACGCAGGTTTCTGTCGGACAGTTTTTCCGCCAGTCTCTACCGTTACTGGGTACCTTGTTACTCATGCTGATGTTGGTGACCTACATACCGGCTATTTCGTTATTTCTCGTCTAACCTGTTAACCCCAAAGTGTCCCCGCTCGCGGGGACTTTTCCCTGTGACCGGACAGCGCGTTATACTGCCCTCATTGTCACCTTATTCCCGGTATCGTTATGGACATTACGGTTCGCCCCACTACACTGGCAGACGCTGCCGTTCTGCCTGCGATTGAACGCTCAGCAGGACAGCGTTTTTTAACGGTGCCAGCGCTGGCATGGATCGCGGACGATCACATTGTTAGTGCGGAACTGCACCGTGAATATGCCGCTAAAGGATTGAGCTGGCTGGCGCTGGTTGACGATCGGCCCGTTGGATTTCTGCTGGGCGAAGCGATGGAGACGTCGCTGTATATTGCCGAATTTTCGCTGCATCTGGCGTGGCAAGGTAAAGGCATTGGCCGCCAGTTAATCAACACCGTCGCGCAATGGGCATGTGAGCAGGGCTTTACCTCCCTGACGCTCACCACGTTTCGCCATGTCGCCTGGAACGCACCGCTGTATCAACATCTGGGATTTGAAATACTGGAAGAGAACGCGTGGCCGGCGGCATTACGCCAGAAGCGAGAGGAAGAAACGGCGCATGGCATCCCGTTTGAATCGCGTTGTGCCATGCGCCTGATGCTTAATTAAAACGTTTCCCAGTTATCCCCGGTTTCCGCTACAGCGGCTTTACGCGGTTGAACCGTTGTGGAAACGGACTTCACGCTGGCAACGTCACGCGCACGCTGCTGTTCCTGCTGGATACGAAACACGGCGACGGCCTGCGTCAGACGGCTGGCCTGCTCTTCCAGCGCCGCAGCGGCGGCGGCTGACTCTTCCACCAGCGAGGCGTTCTGCTGAGTTACGCGATCCATTTCCGCCACGGCCAGACCGACCTGGTCAATCCCACGGCTTTGCTCATCGGAAGCCGACGCGATTTCGCCCATGATGTCGGTCACGCGGGTTACCGCATTCACAATCTCATCCATGGTTTCACCGGCGCTTTCTACCAGCGTAGAACCGACGTCAACACGGCTCACGGAGTCTTCAATCAGGCTCTTGATCTCGCGCGCTGCCTGCGCACTGCGCTGCGCGAGGTTACGTACTTCACCGGCAACCACCGCAAAGCCGCGTCCCTGTTCACCTGCACGTGCCGCTTCTACCGCTGCGTTCAGCGCCAGAATGTTGGTCTGGAAGGCAATGCCGTCGATCACGCTGATAATGTCAGCAATTTTCTGTGAACTGGAGGCGATATCGCGCATGGTTTGCACCACGTTATCCACCACTTTCCCGCCTTTTTGCGCCGTTTCGGACGCGCTCAGCGCCAGATGGCTGGCCTGACGGGCGTTTTCGGCGTTCTGCTTAACGGTCGCCGTCAACTCTTCCATGCTCGCCGCCGTCTCTTCCAGAGAGGCTGCCTGCTGCTCGGTACGGGAAGAGAGATCGTTGTTACCCATCGCGATTTCGCTGGCGCCGCTGTAAATGGCGTTCGCGCCGTTACGCACATCGCCCACGGTTCGCACCAGTTCACCCTGCATGTGGCGCAGGCTTTCCGCCAGTTGGCCCATTTCATTGGTGCCTTCTACATCAATCCGCTTCACCAGATCGCCGCTGGCAATGTGACGAATGCTCGCGATCAGGCGGTTCATTGGCGCGATCAGCGACAGTTTGATGCCAAACCAGACGGCAATAATGACCACCAGCACCGCCAACAACACGCTGCCCAGAACCCACATCGCCTGGCTGTAAGAGCTGTTGTTGTCCTCTACCGCCAGGTCATACAGACGGTCGTTCTGTTGCAAGTAGTTCACATACTGCTTCTCAAAACCATCCTGATACCCCTGGGTTGGCTGATCGAAAAACTCGTTGATTTTCCCGGCCCCCAGCAACTGGATCAGTTCGGCTAACGCGTTGTGATAGATATCGTAATTGCGTTTAATTTCCGCCGATGCCGCTTCACTTTGACGTGGGTCACGCGGTAACGCTTCATAGTCCGCCCAGTTTTTCTCCGCCTGTTTCAAAGAGGCGCTGGCAATCTGCATCAGCTCCGCAACGGTCGCGCCGCTGCCGATATTGTTCTGATCCATCATGTAGCGGATACCCGCACGGTTAAGGGTGTTACGCGTTTGCAGCAGAGCCACCCAACTGCCGTTCAGCGTAGACTGCTGCTGGCGAATAGTTTGCAGAACGGTGAAATTCTCTTTGTCATTTTTCAATGCGTTAAAGAACAAACCGCCCGAAGTGAGTTGTAAAAGGCCAAATAAAGCCAGAACCAGCAATAAGCTGGTCACAATCTTGATACGTTTTAACATGTTTTCTCTTTCCGCTAGACAGATACTCTGGTTGTCGGCCTGGAACGAGAAAACTTTATGCAATCGCGAGGGGTATCACAGGAAATTTGTTCAATTAACTGGCAAAAAATGCGATTACCCTCTACCCGAACGGGAATCAGGCGAGGATGCCTCGCCCGTTCTGCCTTATCTCAGTGCGGAAATGTCCTCAAACAGGGAACGGGTAATCGTCACCCCTTCCAGCAACGATTTCTCACGCGAACTGAAGCGTCTTTCTCCTGGTAAGCGTGCGCCTTGCTCTTGCATTGCGGCAAACAGGGTTTCGGCGCGATCCAGATGATGATGCGCCTCATCCCCGAGGAACCGGGACGGGTCAAGTGCCAGAATCAGCTCGCCGCCGTATGGCAGACCGCCTGCCCCCTCATCCCAGGCCAGCGATTCCGCACTGGTCATATCACCGATGAGCGGCCCTGCCAGCAGTTCAACCATTGCCGCAAACGCCGAGCCCTTGTGTCCGCCAAAGGTCAGCATCGCGCCATTTAATACCGCCTGCGGATCGGTTGACGGTCGCCCTTCGCTGTCGATACCCCACCCTTCCGGAATCGCTTTTCCAGCTCGCAGATGCAACTGGATCTCGCCGCGCGCCGCCGCGCTGGTCGCCATATCAAAAATGTAAGGCGGTTTGCCTTTGCGCGGCCAGCCAAACGCGATGGGATTAGTGCCAAACAGCGGACGCGTACCGCCTGACGGTGCGACCCAGGCGTGACTTGGCGTACAGGCGTAGCCCACCAGTCCGGCGTCCGTCAGAGGTTCAATATCTGCAAATAATGCGGAAAAGTGAACGCAGCGGTTGATCGCCAGCGCCGCAATTCCGCATGCGCTGGCTTTACTGATGAGCAACGGCAGCGCCTGTTCATAGGCCACCAGCGAGAACGCGCCGCCAGCATCTGCTTTGACGATAGCGGGCGCCTGATCGAAAATCTGCGGACGGGCATCAGCGGAGACTTTTCCTTTACGCAGGGTCTCGACGATCCCCAGCAAGCGCCATAACCCGTGAGACGCGCAGCCGTCGCGCTCGCCCGCCGTCACATTGCGCGCGATAGCATCCGCATGTTCCGCGCTAAAGCCGTTGCTGCTCAGCACCTCACGCGCCAGCGTGTAAGCCTCAGATAAAGTGAGGTTTACTGTTTCCATGTTGTTCTCCTTATGATGTTGTCGGCAATAAGCGTAGTCGGTATTCACCCTTCGTTGGCGGATTTTTCTTTGTGATCTCAGTCACATAATATTTACCGCCCGGCGATCCTCTTTACCGCTTACTGACACTTCTGACCGCTTAACTCACCATTTGACCGCTCACTTATTTACCTTACTTTACACGCGCGACTCTCTGGCAAGATCGTCACCAACATAGCAGTCAAATTACCTCTTCAAACGCAACCCAAACCAAACGGCTTCGGCCAATTATTCATCTTATAAAACCAGGTTTTACTATGGATACGAAAAAGATATTCAAGCACATACCCTGGGTGATCCTCGGGATCATCGGGGCATTCTGCCTCTCGGTTGTCGCCTTACGCCGGGGTGAACACGTCAGCGCACTGTGGATCGTGGTCGCTTCCGTGTCGGTATATCTGGTGGCTTACCGCTACTACAGCCTGTACATCGCCCAGAAGGTGATGAAGCTCGACCCTACACGTTCGACACCTGCGGTCATCAATAACGATGGCCTGAACTACGTTCCGACCAACCGCTATGTCCTGTTCGGACACCACTTTGCCGCAATCGCGGGCGCTGGTCCGCTGGTCGGTCCGGTTCTGGCAGCGCAGATGGGTTACCTGCCTGGTACCCTGTGGCTGTTGGCGGGTGTGGTGCTGGCGGGTGCGGTCCAGGACTTCATGGTGCTGTTTATCTCTTCTCGCCGTAACGGCGCGTCGCTTGGCGAGATGATTAAAGAAGAGATGGGCTCCGTGCCGGGGACCATTGCCCTGTTTGGCTGCTTCTTAATTATGATCATCATCCTCGCGGTACTGGCGCTGATCGTCGTAAAAGCGCTGGCAGAAAGCCCGTGGGGGGTCTTCACCGTTTGCTCCACCGTACCTATCGCGCTGTTCATGGGGATCTACATGCGCTTCCTGCGTCCGGGGCGTGTGGGTGAAGTGTCGGTGATTGGTATTGTTCTGCTGGTTGCGTCTATTTACTTCGGCGGCGTGATTGCTCACGACCCGTACTGGGGCCCGGCGCTGACCTTTAAAGACACCACCATTACCTTTGCACTGATCGGCTATGCGTTCGTTTCTGCACTGCTGCCAGTATGGCTGATCCTCGCTCCACGCGACTATCTGGCCACCTTCCTGAAAATCGGCGTGATCGTCGGCCTGGCGCTGGGTATCGTGATCCTCAACCCAGAGCTGAAAATGCCGGCCATGACCCAGTACATCGATGGTACCGGTCCGCTGTGGAAAGGTGCACTGTTCCCGTTCCTGTTCATTACCATCGCCTGTGGTGCGGTCTCTGGCTTCCACGCCCTGATCTCTTCCGGTACCACGCCGAAACTGCTGGCCTGTGAAACAGACGCCCGCTTCATCGGTTACGGCGCGATGCTGATGGAATCCTTCGTGGCGATCATGGCGCTGGTTGCGGCGTCCATTATCGAACCGGGCCTCTACTTTGCGATGAACACCCCGCCGGCAGGCCTGGGCATTACGATGCCGAACCTGCATGAAATGGGGGGTGAGAACGCGCCGCTGATTATGGCACAGTTGAAAGACGTGACCGCGCATGCGGCGGCAACCGTCAGTTCCTGGGGCTTCGTGATTTCGCCAGAGCAGATCCTGCAAACGGCGAAAGACATCGGCGAACCGTCCGTTCTGAACCGTGCTGGTGGTGCACCGACGCTGGCGGTAGGTATCGCGCACGTGTTCCACAAAGTGTTGCCGATGGCGGACATGGGCTTCTGGTACCACTTCGGTATTCTGTTTGAAGCGCTGTTCATCCTGACCGCGCTGGATGCCGGTACCCGTTCTGGTCGCTTTATGTTGCAAGACCTGCTGGGTAACTTCGTTCCGTTCCTGAAGAAAACCGACTCTCTGGTTGCCGGTATCATCGGTACGGCGGGCTGCGTGGGTCTGTGGGGTTACCTGCTGTATCAGGGCGTGGTCGATCCGCTGGGCGGCGTGAAGAGCCTGTGGCCTCTGTTCGGTATCTCTAACCAGATGCTGGCAGCCGTGGCGCTGGTTCTGGGTACCGTGGTACTGATTAAAATGCAGCGCACCAAATACATCTGGGTGACCGTTATCCCGGCAGTATGGCTGCTGATCTGCACCACCTGGGCGCTGGGCCTGAAACTGTTCAGCTCCAACCCGCAGATGGAAGGCTTCTTCTACATGGCTAACCAGTACAAAGAGAAGATTGCCAACGGCGGCGAACTGACCGCACAGCAGATTGCTAACATGAATCACATCGTTGTGAACAACTACACCAACGCCGGCCTGAGTATTCTGTTCCTGGTGGTGGTGTACAGCATCATCTTCTATGGTTTCAAAACCTGGATGAATGTGCGCAACGTCGACAAGCGTACCGATAAAGAAACACCGTACGTTCCGATTCCTGAAGGCGGCGTGAAGACCTCTTCACATCACTAAGCTGATGCCGGGTAACGCTTCGCGTACCCGGCCTACAAAATGCTTTAAGCGTAGGCCGGATAAGGCGAAAGCCGTCATCCGGCTTTAATCATTCACGAGGCGGCACAATGTTTGGTAACTTAGGTCAGGCAAAAAAATATCTCGGCCAGGCGGCAAAGATGTTGATTGGTATTCCAGACTACGACAACTATGTCGAGCATATGCAAACCAACCATCCGGACAAGCCGTACATGAGCTATGAAGAATTCTTCCGCGAGCGCCAGCAGGCGCGCTACGGCGGCGACGGTAAAGGCGGCATGCGCTGCTGTTAGAAGGAGAAGTGAATGACCCCGATTGCAGTCACCCTACTCACCGGTTTTCTTGGCGCAGGTAAAACCACCCTGCTACGCCACATCCTCAACGAAGAACACGGCTACAAGATTGCCGTTATCGAAAACGAATTCGGCGAAGTGTCCGTGGACGATCAGCTAATTGGCGATCGCGCCACGCAGATCAAAACCCTGACCAACGGCTGTATTTGCTGTACACGCTCCAACGAGCTGGAAGACGCGCTGTTAGACCTGCTCGATAACCTCGATAAGGGCGCCATCAATTTTGATCGTCTGGTGATCGAGTGCACCGGCATGGCCGACCCCGGCCCGATTATTCAAACCTTTTTCTCCCACGACGTGATTTGCCAGCGCTATCTGCTGGACGGCGTGATTGCGCTGGTTGATGCGGTCCATGCCGACGATCAAATGAACCAGTTCACCATTGCGCAGTCGCAGGTCGGCTATGCCGATCGCATTCTGCTGACTAAAACCGACGTCGCTGGCGAAAGTGAAAAGCTTCGCGAACGTCTGGCGCGCATCAACGCCCGCGCCCCGGTGTATACCGTTACGCACGGCGATATCGATCTTTCTCTGCTATTCGACACCAATGGCTTTATGCTGGAAGAGAACGTCGTCAGCGCCAAACCGCGCTTTCACTTTATCGCCGACAAGCAGAACGATATCTCTTCCATTGTGGTGGAACTGGATTACCCTGTGGATATCGGCGACGTCTCCCGCGTGATGGAAAACCTGCTGCTGGAATCCGCCGAAAAACTGCTGCGTTACAAAGGTATGCTGTGGATTGAAGGCGAACCGAACCGTCTGCTGTTCCAGGGGGTGCAACGCCTGTACAGCGCCGACTGGGACCGCCCGTGGGGCGACGAACAACCGCACAGCACGCTGGTGTTTATCGGCATTCAGTTGCCGGAAGACGACATCAGAGCCGCCTTTGCGGGGCTGAAGAAGTCGTGATTCCCGTGCCCGATGGCGCTACGCTTATCGGGCGCCCTACCCCGTAGGCCGGATAAGGCAAAGCCGCCATCCGGCATTGGCTCGATAATCCCCTTATCACTCCACCACAAATCGTGTCGCCGCAAAGCAGTTCAGTATTCGGTGGACCAGAAAGACCATCGTCAGCGTTGCCAGCAGCGCGACGGTGACTGAGGTGATGCGATACAGGTCGCTGAACACTAAATCGCTGTTCGGGTGCAGGTTCTGGCCGAACATAATACCGATTGTGGTGATGCTGGCGAACCCCACGCCTGCACCCACTTTTTCCATGACGTGCAGACGGGCGCTAAAAGCCAATCCAAGACCGATCAGCGGCATCATTAACAGCATGTGATTACTGAAATCATAAATCAGTAACTGCACCACCAGAATATAGAGACAGGCCAGTACCACACCGACGACGCGCCAGAGGGAACTCAGGACCGCGCCGCGATAGTGCATCGGAAAGAGGATCAAAATCCCCGCCATCAGCGCTGACAGCGAATCGCTCAGATCGCAAATCTGGAAGATCACAAAGATCATCGTCGCCACGGTGCCGGAAAGCAGCGATTCGTGGCGAATGCGGGCGTCGTCTTTCTCAATGCGCGGCGGCGAGTTACGCGGTTCCACATCGGGGATCAAATAGTGCAGCAGCGCACTCAGCGCTACCGCCATCACGCAGGCTTCCATGTTGGAAAACATCAGCGTGTGCCAGTCTGTGGTGGGATAGCTCATAAAATTGAGCATCGTACTCTGGCAGACCACACCCATTGACCCCAGCAGAAACAGCGGACCCTTGCTCATAAAGCGAAAGCGCATCACGTAAAGGCCAAACACCACCAGCGTCATGATCACTGGCCACTGCGAGAGATAACCGACAATCAATACCATTTCGACGCAGTTCACCGCCGCACTGAACACAAACTGCCGCGCTACGTGGCGGTTAAACACCGGTACCAGCGACATCAGCATCAACGGATAGACCACGAAGAAAACGCCGTACTGGACGTTGTAAAAGGTCGAAATACTGAGCGCGATCGTCCCGGCAACGGCTATCCGCAGAGTCTGGCGAAAGTCGTTGGCTGTATAGACGATGTTGTCATGTGGCGTGAATACGCGCGCCAGGGTGTTAATAGACATAATGCAGCCAACTGACCAGGCGGATTTGCGCGCCAGCAAAAGTACGGGCAAAGGGGCCTTCGCTGTTATACAACTGCACCGTGGCGCGGGCACCGGTCGGTAACGGTTTGTCCAGTGGTTCACTCAGCGTCACGTGAATACGCATCCGCTGCGCATCGCGCACCCAACGGGTGGATTGCTCTGGCTGCGACAGTTGACCGTTGACCTCTTCCTGTCCGGCGAGGATCCCCGCATCGCTGCTGGTCACACGTGCACGGAACACTTTACCCGGCATGGCATCAAACACCACGGCGGCATCGGTATTGACGCGGGTATGGCGCAGGCTCTTCTCGCGGAAATCGGCCACGATATCCGTCTGATTGCTGACCAGCGCCAGCAGTGGCGTGGCGGCGTTAGCGTAAAGCCCGGCGTTAAGCTGGAGATTACTCACCGTTCCGTCCGTCTCTGCGCGCACTTTTGTCCATGCCAGATTCAACTGCGCCTCTTCCAGCGCGTTGCGATACTTTTGCAGCGTCACGTTATGGCTGTCTTCGCGCTCGCCGCGTTGGATCAGCAGATTCTGGATGTTGGCATGCAGCGCGGTTACCGACTGTTCGCTGGTCTGCCAGGTCGTCCGCACCCTGTCGAGATCCGCCTGCGAGACGTTTTGCATCGCGCTTAGCCGCTGATAACGATCGAACGTCAGCTTGTCATTACGCGCCGTATATTCAGCAGTACGCAGGTTGGCGCGGGCAGAAGCAATCTGTGCATCCAGTTGCTGATTGCTCAGTCTGGCCTGCGCAAAGGCGATTTGTGCGGCTTCGACTTTGTTGATAAATGGCGTGGGATCCAGCTCATAAAGCAGATCGCCTTTTTTTACCAGGCTGTTATTGCGCACATAAACGTGCGAGACATACCCGGAAACGCGTGCTGAAACCGGCGTAACTGTACGCATCACCGTGGAATCTGGCGTCAGCGGGATCCAAATATCGGCAACGATAAACCAGGCGAATATGGCAAGGAAAGCGGCAATACTCACCCTTACCCAACGGGCAAATTTTTGTTCTGGGGTCATCATAGTTTTTAGTGTTGATTATCTTCTTCGCGGATTGTCCGCAGATTGCAGGCGATTACATTTAAGGTGGCGCTGAAGGAAGCGAGATCTGCTTCAGGAATGGTACGCGTGACGCGACATTGATAGGCTTCAATCATCCGGTTCAACTCTACCAGCCGGGCACGGCCTTCCGCAGTTAGCATTAGCAGACGGATGCGTTTGTCATAAGGCGATGTGGAACGCACCAGATAGCCCTGATTTTCCAGTTGTGTGAGCGTGCGCATCAGCGGTGGCAGTTCAATACCCTGCACCTGTGCCAGTTCACTGACCGAAACGTTATCGCCCAGTTGATACAGTTGCATCAGCACCGTCCAGCTGGACTGGGTCAGGCCGGTATCGGTAATAGCCGCATCAATAATGGCCCGCCATTGACGCACGACCATCGCCATACGCATCCCCAACGGGCGGCGGGCAAACAGCTCATCTTCAGTCATGTCTCTTTCCTCTCTAAGCGAAAGGAAAATAATACTTATCAGGATAAGTATCAAGAAACACACTGTCTGTAAGCATGAATTGATAAATTTTATGAATGTAACAAAGGCCGGACGGGTTCAACCTCCAGCCTCTGACTGCTACAGTCACGCTATTCAATCTGATCCCGGCGTAATCCCAGATCCTTGAGTCGCTCATCACTCATCTGTTGCAGGATCCGTCGGGTTTGCGCCTGCAGATGCCATTTTTTAAACGCTCGCCAGATCAGGACAAAACCAATAAACGGCTGCTTTGCTTTGTTTTCATGAAATTCCATACTCCACCCCCTCTCATACCAGAGCCTGTATTCTGGCGGTTTTCGAGTGGATCAATACAGATTCAAAAACAGCTTTTATTTAACATACAGATTCGCTAATACTGTCTCTGCATCGCACATTTTGCACCTGTCTGTACTGGTTTTTACATCTGTATGGCATCTTCGAGGGATACAGCATGACCCGTTACCAACATCTGGCCAACCTGCTGACCGAGCGTATTGAACAAGGGCTGTATCGTCACGGAGAGAAATTGCCGTCAGTACGCAGTCTGAGTCAGGAGCACGGTGTCAGTATCAGCACCGTACAGCAGGCGTATCAGGTACTGGAATCATTGCAGCTCATTACGCCGCAGCCCCGTTCAGGCTACTTCGTCGCGCCTCAGAAAGCGCTGCCGCCGGTCCCGCCGATGTCGCGTCCGGTACAGCGTCCGGTTGAGATTACCCAATGGGAGCAGGTACTGAACATGCTGGAAGGCCATCACGACCAATCGGTTATCCCGCTTAGCAGCGGTATTCCGGATGTTAGCCAACCCAGCCTGAAACCGCTCTGGCGCGAACTCAGTCGCGTAGCACAACACAATCTGAGTGCGGTTCTGGGCTACGATGAACTGGCTGGCAGCCTCGCACTACGCCAGCAAATCGCCCGGCTGATGCTGGATGGCGGATCGGTGGTTAACGCCGACGATCTGGTGATCACCAGCGGCAGTCAAAGCGGCATGTCACTGGCCCTGCTGGCCGTCTGCCAGCCAGGAGACATTATCGCTGTGGAATCCCCGGCTTATTACGGCACCATGCAATTGCTGCGCGGTTTAGGGATCAAAGTGATTGAGATCCCGACCGATCCGGATACCGGCATCAGTATTGAAGCGCTGGAGCTGGCGCTTGAACAGTGGCCGATCAAAGGCGTTATCCTGGTGCCCAATTGCAATAACCCGCTCGGTTTTATCATGCCGGACGCCCGTAAGCGGGCGGTGCTGGCGCTCGCTCAACGCCACGACATTGTGATTTTCGAGGATGATGTTTACGGTGAACTGGCGACAGAGTATCCCCGCCCCAGAACCATTCACTCCTGGGATATCGACGGTCGGGTTATCCTTTGCAGTTCATTCACTAAATCGGTCGCCCCTGGCCTGCGCGTCGGCTGGGTCGCTCCGGGTCGTTATCACGACAAATTACTGCATATGAAATATGCGGTCATTGGCACCAACGTTCCCGCCACACAACTGGCGGCTGCGACGTTTGTCCGGGAAGGACACTACCATCGCCACGTCCGGCGTATGCGCCAGATTTATCAGCGTAATATGGAGATTTATACCTGCTGGGCGCGGGAATATTTTCCCTGCGGCATCTGCGTTACGCGACCAAAAGGCGGTTTTATGCTGTGGGTCGAATTGCCGGAACAAGTGGATATGGTTTGCGTTGCCAAACAGCTTTGCCGCCTGAAAATTCAGGTCGCGCCGGGCTCACTGTTTTCCGCATCAGGGAAATACCGCAACTGTGTGCGCATAAACTGTGCGCTCCCGCCCAGCGAGAAGCACCGGGACGTGATGCAGAAGCTGGGCGAGGCGATCAAAGTCGCGATGGAGTAAACATTCGACTTACCGGACGGCCTGAACGCGACACAACGTATTCAGTGAATCACACTCTGCAGCTCTTCTGCGGAAAGTCCGGTAAGTCTTTGTACCGTGATATAACAAAGCATGACTATGCCGGAGGCACTAATTGTGACCCACACCCGAGATATTCCACAATCGTTCTGGCGCGATGAGCGACTTGCATGGCTGGAGCTGCGCAGCACCTGGCGCAGCCATCAGGCCTATAAGCGCCATCATCATCCGCAGCTCTCCATTGGGGCCATTCTGGAAGGTGAAACCTGCTGTGTCAGCGATGGCAAAGAATACCGTCTGCAGGTGGGCGACCTGATAGTCATCCCGCCACGGGTACCGCACAGCTGTAATCCGGTCGATGGACAGTGTCGCAGCTACCATATGCTCTACCTGGACGCGGACTGGTGTGTTGCCCAGTTGCCCGAACAGACAATCCCTGCACCGTTTTTCGCCCCGAACCCGGTGATCCGCGATCCACAACGCTTTCAGCGCTTTCTCGACCTTGTGGCGTTAATGGAGAAACAACAAACCGCGCCGCTTATCGATGCCGTCCGTCTCCTGCTGCGCGCACTCCCCTTGCAGTCAGGAAATCCGCCGCGCACGCGAGCGACCAGTCAGTCTCTGAAAGCGCGGCTGCACAACAATTTGCTCTCTCCACCGTCGCTAGATGATATCGCGCAAGAGTTCGGCATGCGCAAAGAGACGCTGATTCGCACCTTTAAGCAGGACACCGGTCTGACGCCGGGCAGCTATCTGAACATCGCGCGGATCGATTTTGCCAGGACGCGACTGCGCGCCGGAGACGATATCGCCGACGTCGGTTATCAGAGTGGTTTTGCCGACCAGAGCCATTTCCACCGCACCTTTGTCAGCTATACCGCCGCCACACCGCGTCAGTATGCGCGGGGGCGATCAATATCAGACAATAATTAGCGTTTCACCGGGCGTAGCGTGAACTCAGGTTTACACACTGAGGTCACTATGGAACCGTTGTCTGTACTCTTTCCCCCTGCCTTTCCCGCCCTGGCGCTGGCTCACTTTGTGGCGCTGCTCAGCCCCGGACCGGATTTCTTTTTACTGGTGGGCTACGCCGTTCGCTATCGACTGCGCGGCAGTGCCGGGCTGTGCCTGGGGATCGCCACCGGTAACGGCATTTATATCCTTCTGGCGATTGCCGGCTGGGGGATCCTCCGTCAGCTTCCCCAGCTCTTCACGTTGATCGCACTGTTGGGCGCACTTTATTTACTGTGGATCGGCAGCCTGCTGCTACGCAGTCGTCCGCAAACGCTGACAGGCGCAGATGCCCAGTCCACGCGTCCGGGATTGGGCAAACAAGTGCTGCTGGGGCTGGGTTCGTCGCTGCTCAACCCGAAAAACGCCTTGTTCTATCTGGCGCTGATGACCGCCCTGCTTGGCCCGTCAGTGACGCTGGTGCAGCAGGCCGTCAGCGGGATCTGGATGACCAGCGTCGTACTGTGCTGGGATCTGTTGATTGTGATGGGGATTGGCCTGCCGTTTATCCAGCGACGGCTAAGCCACGGGATCGTGTGGATCGAACGTCTCGCCGGGGTCGTGTTGATCGCCTTTGGCTGCGGGATCGTCTGGCGCTTTCTCTTCCCGTAGCTCATTGAGATACTGAATGAATTCAGCCCATTCTATTGACTAACATCAAATTATAATGACACTTAAGGTGTATATTTTCCGTTCAACTTACTTTTCCCGAGGTGTGATGTGCTGATAACCATCTGTAATCGCTACACATTCTGACAAGCGTCAGAATGTGTTCCCCTGTCTGTGATTCTCATGGGCAGTGCTTTTGATTACATGAAATTCAGTACATCCGCAGTCTGCTGTTCTCTCTTTTCTGCCTGATGTCCCTGTGACAGTATTGAATTTCGTTGTTCCCGTTAAGGGGTTCTCCACATGGAGTTCGTTTTGTATGCAATGGATTATTGAGTTTTTCAAGCGGCACGCCACGACGCTGTTCTTTCCGATGGCGCTGATTCTGTACGATTTTGCCGCCTATCTGTCGACGGACCTGATTCAGCCGGGCATCATCAACGTCGTGCGGGAGTTTGACGCCGATGTCAGTCTGGCACCGGCGGCGGTCAGTCTCTATCTCGCCGGAGGGATGGCGCTGCAATGGCTGCTGGGGCCGCTTTCCGACCGGATCGGTCGTCGTCCGGTATTGGTCACGGGGGCGCTCATTTTTTCCCTCGCCTGTACCGCCACGCTGTTCACCACTTCAATGACACAGTTTCTGATCGCGCGCGTGGTGCAGGGCACCAGCATCTGCTTTATCGCGACGGTCGGCTACGTCACGGTGCAGGAGGCGTTCGGACAAACGAAAGCCATCAAGCTGATGGCAATCATCACCTCTATCGTGCTGGTAGCGCCGATCATTGGCCCGCTTTCCGGTGCGGCGCTGATGCACTTCGTCCACTGGAAGGTGCTGTTCGCCATTATTGCGGTAATGGGTTTTATCGCCTTTATGGGCCTGTTGCTGGCGATGCCGGAGACGGTCCAGCGCGGCGCGGTGCCGTTTAGTGCGATCAGCGTCGTACGCGATTTTCGCGATGTCTTTCGCAACCGCGTGTTCCTCTTTGGCGTCGCCACGATCTCGCTAAGTTACATCCCAATGATGAGTTGGGTCGCCGTTTCCCCGGTGATCCTGATCGACGCGGGTGGCATGACGTCCTCCCAGTTCGCCTGGGTACAGGTTCCGGTATTCGGTGCGGTCATCGTCGCCAACATGGTCGTTGCTCGTTTTGTAAAAGATCCGACCAACCCGCGCTTTATCTGGCGTGCGGTGCCCATTCAGCTCAGCGGCCTGTTTGTACTGATCGCCGGGAACCTGCTCTGGCCTCACGTGTGGCTGTGGTCGGTGTTGGGCACCAGTCTGTATGCGTTTGGCATTGGGCTAATCTTCCCGACGCTGTTCCGCTTCACGCTGTTTACCAACAACCTGCCGAAAGGAACCGTGTCGGCCTCGCTGAACATGGTCATTCTGGCGGTGATGGCCGTTTCCGTCGAAATCGGTCGCGGACTGTGGTTTAACGGCGGCCGGATCCCGTTTCACCTGCTGGCAGTCATTGCGGGAGTGGCGGTGGTATTCACGTTGAAAGGGTTGTTAACGCGGGTACGCCAGTATCACGCAACGGAACTGGCAACAGAGAAGTAAAATCAGGCCCCGCCATGCGGGGCCGTTTTTTTAAGCAATGCGGGCAAATCCGGCTTCAAGGTCGGCAATCAAATCGCCGACATCTTCCAGGCCGATATGCACCCTCACCAGCGTCCCGCTGAAATCAACCTCACCGGCCGGGCGAATGCTGTTCAACTCTTCCGGTTGGTTCGCCAGAATCAACGACTCAAATCCGCCCCATGAGTAAGCCATGTGGAACAGCGAGAAGTTATCGAGGAAGTTCGCTAACTGTTCATCCGTCAGTCGCTTTTTCAGCACGAACGAGAACAAACCAGAACTGCCGCTGAAATCACGCGTGAAGTATTCGTGGCCCGGACATTCCGGCAGTGCCGGATGATTCACCCGCGCCACTTCTGCGCGTGCCGACAGCCAACGGGCAATCTGAATGCTACTCTCCTGATGCTGCTTCAGACGCACCGACAGCGTACGCAGGCCGCGACTGCCGTTATACGCGGTATCGGCATCCAGCGTTTGCCCCATCAGATACGAGTTTTCACGCAATTGGTCCCAGCAACGGGCGTTGGATACCGCCGTTCCCAGCATGCCGTCAGAGTGACCAATCGTGTATTTGGTGCCTGCCTGAATCGAGATATCCACGCCGTAGTCCAGCGCCTTAAACAACACACCAGCCGCCCAGGTGTTGTCGATCATAATGACGATCTCCGGGTTCACCGCACGAATAGCCTTCACCATTCCCGGCACATCCTGCACTTCCATGGTGATCGAGCTCGGTGATTCAAGGAACACCACTTTGGTTTCTGGGCGGATCAGATCGACAATTCCGGCGCCGATCATCGGATCGTAGTACGTCGTTTCGACGTTGAATTTGCTCAGGATCTTATTGCAGAAATCCTGTGTTGGTTCATATGCCGCCCCGGTCATCAGCAGATGATCGCCACGTTGTACAAACGCGAGGATCGCGTTTGTCACCGCCGCCGCACCGCACGGATAGAGCGCACAGCCGACGCCGCCTTCCAGTTCGCTCATCGCTTTCTGAAACGCGAAGTGGGTATAAGTGCCGCGACGACCATAAAACAACTCACCGTTTGCGCGATTGGCGGTGGCGAATTTTTTGTCCTTCACGGTATCAAACACCAGCGAAGAGGCGCGCTGGATAACCGGGTTTACCGCGCCCTGAGTATAGCGTTTATCGCGTCCGGCGATGACCAACTGGGTTTCGAGTTTCACTGAATCTTTCATAACCTTCTTATCCTTAATCCGTGCGTTAAACCTCGGCGGCCGTCGCCGTCGCATTCATCTCTGCATTCACCGACTTTTTCCCGGAGAAGCGTTCTACAATTTGTGCCGCATTCAAATCATGAATCACGTTAATTAGCGTCGCCGGGGCATCGGTAATGGTACCCAGCACCACCAACATCGGAATGGTTTCCATCGGCAGTCCCAGCGTGGTGACGATAAAGATCTCCCCAAGGAACGCCCCGCCCGGTACGCCGCCGACGATAATCGCGGAAAGCACGGCGATCAGCATGGTCAGGAAGAAGGTTTCCGTGGTGAATGGGATCCCCAGCACCGAGTAAATAAAGACGATCTTCAGCGCCGCAATCATCGCCACGCCGCCTTTGTTCAGGTTGACCAGCAGTGGGATCGAGACATCCACAATTTCCGGGTTAATCCCCATCGCTTTGCCCGCGCGCAGCGTCACCGGCAGCGTGCCCAGCGAAGAACAGGTACCCAGCGCCGTGACAGAAGGCTCAATGGCGTGACGCCAGAAGGCCTTCACCGCCGGTACGCCGCCGCCAATGTAAGAGTAGAGAATAGAGCCGAAAATGTAGTAAGCCAGCGTGGCAACCATGAACAGACCAATTGCCCGGGCAAAGGTGAGCAGCAGTCCGGAATCCTGGCTGGCCATCGTCGCCGCAAAGTAGCAACCGAGCCCCAGCGGCGCGACCTTCATGATGATCGACACGATCTTCATAATGACGGTGTTGGCATCGTCCAGCAGCGAGGCAATACGTTTACCCGCCTGTTCTGACTGACCAATCGCGATCCCGGCAATGATCGCCATCACGATCAGCGCGAGAATATTCGACTTAGAAAACAGACCAATAAAGTCGTTGGTGGTGATCATGCTGACAAAATCCATCTTGCCGCTGCCCGCCTGCACGGACTGCGAGAGATCGATAGTGACCCCCTGCGCCGGGTTGTACCACAGGGCTAACGCCACGATGCCGGCCGCCGGAATAAACGCCATCGCGATGGAAACGATAAAGATAATCGCCATAATTCGCCCTAAGCGTTTCAGGTCGGTCATACTGGCGATAGAGGACATTACGCTGATTCCCACCAGCGGAACGATAATCATAAATAACAGGTTCAGGAAAATCTGACCTATCGGCTGGAGTTTACTGGCAAACGCGGGGGCTAAAATCCCTAATAAACCACCTGCCACCAGAGCAAGTAATAAAATAATTGACGATTTGTAGGGTTCGAGTCGTGTCCACATAATCGGTACCTTTTATAAGAATGGAATTAAATGAGAGTAAATTCACAATTTGGCGACGTTCTGTTTTTGCCTCCTTACTATTTGTGACGCACCTCACTTAAGTTGTTATTTTTTCATTTTGTGCGTATGTCGTTTCCTGTGATTCAATAGTTACATGTTTCAAAACCCAATGTAACGGCCTATTCGTACCATTTTTGCAAATCACTTGTGAGTAAAAGGAAACAATGAGCACACCCATTTCTCTCAAGCACTTAGAATTTTTTGTTCGAATTGTGGACTGCGGAGGTTTATCTGAAGCCGCGGTGCAACTTAACGTGTCACCGTCCGCGGTCAGTAAAAGTCTGGCGGCAATGGAAGATACGCTGGGGACAACATTAATTAAGCGCACGACCCGCAGTATTACGCTGACCGACGCCGGGCAATATTTGTTTAACCGGGCCAATAAATTACTGAAAGAATTTGATGAAACGCTTAATACTACCTCTGGTTATTATCATAATCCGCAAGGTGAATTACGCATTACCTGTTCGATTGCCTTCGGCTATTCCCGACTGGTCAATCTGGTGGACAAATATCGCACCCAATACCCGGATGTGAACCTGTATATCGATCTCAACGATAACTTCGTCAATCTGAACGACACGGATTTCGATATCGCCCTGCGCATCTCCACCGCCCCGCCGCAAAACTATGCCACGCGTAAACTGGTGCCGATCCGCTGGGCGTACTGCGCCTCCCCCGGTTACCTCGCGAAGAAAGGGATGCCGCTGCGTCGTACCGATCTGGTCGATCACGATTGTCTGGTTTATCCTGGCCTGACCCCGGTTCTGAAGGTTGCCGACGAGCAGGATCGCCTGCATCAGCTAAAACTGCATATGCCGATCCAGGCCAACAGCAGCCTGGTCCTGCTGAAGTCGGTGCTGGAAGATCAGGGCGTGGCCTATCTGCCGACCTATCTGATTGGCGATCATATCCAGAAAGAGGAGATCACCCCGCTGATGCTCGACGGCACGATCGCCTGCGAAACGCACACCCTTTACGCGCTCTATTTCCCCAGCAAATACAGCAATCCGAAGGTGCGTTCGTTTATTGATTTTTTGGTCGCGGAATTAGGGACACTGCCAGCGTGGGACAACTGGATCCCCGGCTGATCCCCGGTTGTTTTTGCACGATCCCTCCGTCTGGCTCTATCCTTAAGCGTATGAATAAAATTGCTGAACTCAAACGCGCCAAACTGCTGGCGCTTTCGTTACTGCTGATCGCGGCCACCACGTTCGTCATCACCCTCTTCCTGCCGCCTGGTTTTTGGGTCAGCGGGATCAAAGCCATTGCCGAGGCGGCGATGGTCGGTGCCCTGGCGGACTGGTTCGCGGTGGTGGCGCTGTTTCGCCGCGTCCCTCTCCCGTTCATTTCGCGGCACACGGCGATTATTCCCCGCAATAAGGACCGCATCGGCGAGAATCTGGGGCAGTTTGTGCAGGAGAAATTCCTCGACACCCAGTCCCTGGTTACGCTGATCCGCCGCCATCAACCCGCGCTGCTGATTGGCAACTGGTTCAGCCAGCCGGAAAACGCCCAGCGGGTCGGACAGCATCTGTTGCAGATCATGAGCGGCTTTCTGGAACTGACCGACGATGCCCGTATCCAGCGCCTGCTAAAACGGGCGGTGCATAAGGCGATTGATAAGGTCGATCTCTCCGGCACCAGCGCCCTGATGCTGGAAAGCATGACCAAAAACGATCGACATCAGGTTCTGCTCGATACGCTGATCGCCCAGTTGATATCCCTCCTACAGCGCGACAGTTCGAGGACCTTTATCGCCCGGCAAATCGTCCACTGGCTGGAGACCGAGCATCCGCTGAAGGCTAAAATTCTGCCTACCGAATGGCTGGGCGAGCACAGCGCGGAGCTGGTATCGGAAGCGGTGAACTCGCTGCTCGACGACATCAGCCATGATCGCGCGCATCAAATCCGCCACGCCTTCGATCGCGCCACGTTCAGGCTTATCGACAAACTGAAAAACGATCCGGAGATGGCGAACCGGGCAGAAAGCATCAAAGATTACCTGAAAGAAGATGAAGCCTTTAACCGCTACCTCGGCGAGCTGTGGGCGGATTTACGTCAGTGGCTGAAGCAGGATATCAACGCCGACGATTCCAGGGTGAAGCAGCGAATCGCCCATGCCGGACAGTGGTTTGGCGAAACGCTGATCGCCGACGATGCGCTGCGCGCTTCGCTCAACGGCCATCTGGAGCAGGCCGCCCATCGGGTGGCGCCGGAGTTTGCCGCCTTCCTGACCCGCCACATCAGCGATACGGTGAAAAGCTGGGATGCCCGCGATATGTCGCGGCAGATTGAACTTAACATCGGGAAAGATTTACAGTTTATCCGCGTCAACGGCACGCTGGTGGGCGGGACGATCGGGCTGGTCTTATACCTGTTATCGCAACTTCCCTCACTGCTGCCCGCACTGTCCACTTTTTAAGGAGAAAAAATGGCTGACATTACCCTTTCCCCGACGCAGCGCGACGGTCTGCGCGATGCGCTCAGAGACTACTGCCGCGATCATTTCGAACTGGAGCTGGAACAGTTCGACGCTGAGTTTTTTATTGATTTCATTAGCGAAAAACTAGGGCCTGTGTACTACAACGCGGGCATTGAGGAGGCGATTCGCACGCATCTGGCCTGGAGCGAGCGCATCCAGGAAGAGATGGATCTGAAGAAGATTTTATAATGCCTTACCTGGCGGGAGATCAATAAACCCATAACATTGACATGGTTATAATGCGAGCACTTTTAACATCTCCCGTGTCACGGGGAAGGAAAATCCATGTCGCTTATCACCGATCTGCCCGCCATTTTCGACCAGTTCTCTGAAGCCCGCCAGAAAGGCTTTCTCACCGTGATGGATCTCAAAGAGCAGGGTATCCCGCTGGTGGGAACCTATTGCACCTTCATGCCGCAGGAGATCCCGATGGCGGCGGGTGCGGTGGTGGTCTCGCTGTGCTCAACGTCGGATGAAACCATCGAAGAAGCCGAAAAAGATCTACCGCGCAACCTCTGCCCGCTGATCAAAAGCAGCTACGGCTTCGGCAAAACCGACAAATGCCCCTATTTCTACTTTTCCGACCTGGTAGTGGGTGAAACCACCTGCGATGGCAAAAAGAAAATGTACGAATACATGGCGGAGTTCAAAGCCGTTCACGTCATGCAGTTGCCAAACAGCAGCCAGGATGCCGCCTCACGCGCGCTGTGGAAAGCAGAAATTCTGCGTCTGCAACAGGCTGTGGAAGCACGCTTTGGGACGCCGGTTACCGAAGCGGCACTGCGTGACGCCATTGTCCTCAAAAACCGTGAGCGTCGTGCGCTGGCGAATTTCTATCGTCTCGGGCAGCTTAATCCCCCTGCATTGAGCGGCAGCGATATCCTGAAAGTGGTGTACGGCGCGACCTTCCGCTTTGATAAAGAAGCCCTTATCGACGAACTGAACAGCATGGCTGAACGCGTACGCCAGGCATGGCAGGATGGTAAACGACTGGACGCCCGTCCGCGTATTCTGATCACCGGCTGTCCGATCGGCGGCGCGGCAGAAAAAGTGGTGCGCGCCATTGAGGAAAACGGCGGTTGGGTGGTGGGATACGAAAACTGTACCGGCGCGAAGGCGACCGAGCAGTGCGTCGCGGAAACTGGTGACGTATACGAGGCGCTCACCGACAAATATCTCGCCATCGGCTGTTCGTGCATCTCTCCAAACGATCAGCGCCTGACGCTGCTCAGCCAGATGGTGGAAGAGTACCATGCAGACGGCGTGGTGGACGTGATTTTGCAGGCCTGTCATACCTATGCCGTTGAATCACTGGCAATTAAGCGCCATGTTCGCCAGCAACACAACATTCCTTATATCGCCATTGAAACCGACTACTCTACCTCGGATGTCGGCCAGCTCAGCACCCGCGTCGCGGCCTTTATTGAAATGCTGTGAGGAGCAGGCGTGACGTATTCGATAGGAATTGATTCCGGCTCGACGGCGACCAAAGGCATTTTACTCACCGGCGGTGTGATTGAGCGCCGTTTCCTGTGCCCGACGCCATTCCGCCCTGCCGATGCCATCCGCGAGGCCTGGGAGGTTCTCGCGGAAGGTCTGGAAACGCGCCCCTACCTGACCTTAACCGGCTATGGCCGCCAGCTGGTTGATTTTGCCGACAAGCAGGTGACGGAAATCTCCTGTCACGGACTGGGGGCGCGGCTGCTCGCACCTGCCACCCGCACGGTCATTGACATCGGTGGACAGGATAGCAAGGTGATCCAACTGGATGACGATGGTAACCTCACCGACTTTCTGATGAATGACAAATGCGCGGCGGGCACCGGGCGCTTTCTGGAGGTCATTTCACGCACCCTGGGCGCCAGCGTGGAGCAACTCGATACCATTACCGCTGGCGTTGCGCCGCACGCCATCAGCAGTATGTGCACCGTTTTTGCCGAATCTGAAGTGATTAGCCTGCGCTCTGCGGGTATCGCCCCGGAAGCGATCCTCGCGGGGGTGATCAATGCCATGGCGCGGCGCAGCGCCAATTTCATTGGTCGACTCTCTTCAGAAGGGCCACTGCTGTTTACCGGCGGCGTCAGCCACTGCGCAGCGTTTGCCCGGATGCTGGAAGGCCATGTCGGTATCCCGGTAAACACCCACCCGGACGCGCAGTTTGCCGGCGCCATCGGCGCGGCGCTGATCGGCCAACGGCAGAGAACGCGCGGATGACGGAATACCTGTTTTTATTTCATTCGACGGTTGGCGTGATCCAGACCCGCAAAGCGTTGCAGGCCGCAGGCGTGACCTTTCGGGTCGCCGACATACCCCGCCAGTTGCGCGGGGGCTGCGGACTGTGCGTCTACCTGCATTGCCAGCCCGGTGAACAAGATCGGTGGGTGATCCCCGGTCACACCGAATCAATCTACCGCCTTGAGCAGGGCGACTGGCAATGTGTGGCAACCTTCGACGCGCCAGCACGTTGCCCCGCGAAACCACGATAAATGTCACTATGCAATTATCACCCGTTTAAGGATTCATTAAGATTAATCTTTATACTTTCTCCCTTAATGTCTTTGATTTTATTTAAGGAAGAATAATGAGATTGTCCGCCCGATATCTGAATTCACCTCTGCGAATCATGCTTCTTCTTACTTTACTCATTGCGGGGGCGAGTTATGTCATATCGGGTAACGCCATGCCCGACAATGACAATAACTCCCTTGCCGATTATCGCGCGACGATAGACGCTAAACAGATCGCGGGCGTGAAAAAAAATGTCTCCTCACTCACCTGGTCCGATAAAACGAATACATTGTTCAGCACAATCAATAAACCCGCCGCGATTATTGAATTAACCCGCCAGGGTCAACTGCTGCGTACCATCCCACTCGATTTTATTCGCGATCTGGAGACGATCGAGTTCATTGGTAACGACACGTTTGTCATCAGCGATGAAAGTGACTATTCCATCTACGTGATTACCCTCAATGCGCAGTCACAGGTCAACATCATCAAAAAGTTAACGCTTAATCTCTATGAAACCCCGACCAACGACGGTTTTGAGGGCCTCGCCTGGTCACGTGAAAAAGAGACATTCTGGTTTTTTAAAGAAAAGAGACCGATTGGGATCTATAAAGTGACGGGGCTGCTCAATAATGACAATCTGACCATCAGTAAAGACCATGCGCTGCAACAACAGCTTGATGTGCAGGATATTTCAGGCGCGGAGTTTAATCCGCAGCGGAACAGCCTGCTGATCCTATCTCACGAATCACGAGTGCTCAAAGAGGTCAGAACCGACGGCAACGTTCTCGGCGTCATGCCGCTAACCGAAGGTCACCACGGGTTGGCGCACACCATACAGCAGGCTGAAGGGATCGCGATGGATAACCAGGGGACGCTGTTTATCGTGGCAGAGCCCAACCTGTTTTACCGCTTCACGTCTAAGAGCGCACAATAATACCGCCATCGCCTTACCCATTTGTTATAAATTTGTTACTCTCGCATTTCGCTCACGACAAATAACAATGGGTACGGCATGAGCCAGCAACCGCATATCGCAGACCGGTATTCACTGCGCAGCGCCCTTTTCGGGATGATGGTCCTCGCGCTGGGCATGGGAATTGGCCGTTTTCTCTATACCCCAATGCTGCCCGTACTGCTGGCTGAGGGGCGCTTCACGTTTTCCGAACTGTCGTGGATAGCCAGCATCAATTATGCGGGATACCTGGTCGGCAGCCTATTGTTCTCGTTCGGGCTTTTTCATCTGCCGGGACGTTTACGCCCTATGCTGTTGAGTTCAGCGGTGGCGACCGGCGCACTGATCCTCGCGATGGCGCTATTCTCCAATCCCATGGTGGTGATGCTGGTGCGCTTTTTGGCGGGAGTCGCCAGCGCCGGGATGCTGATCTTTGGCTCCACGCTGGTGCTACAACATACCCGCAATCCTTTTGTCATTGCCTCGCTGTTTTCTGGCGTCGGCGTCGGGATTGCGCTGGGTAACGAGTACGTGATTGCTGGTCTGCACTTTGCGCTCTCCTCCCACGCGCTGTGGATCGGGGCGGTGGCCTTCTCGGCCGTCCTGGCGATGTTGCTGGTGCTGCTGCTTCCGTCCCACGCCCACACGCTGCCTGCCGCCACCCAGGCAAAAAGTGCCCCACAGCCGATGCGCTGGTGGCTATTGGCGCTGCTCTACGGACTGGCAGGATTCGGTTACATCATCGTTGCCACCTATTTACCGCTTATGGCGAAAGGGGCGGGTTCTCCACTGCTGACGGTTCATCTGTGGACGTTGGTCGGTGTCTCAATTGTGCCGGGCTGCTTCGCCTGGCTGTGGGCCGCGAAACGCTGGGGAGTGCTGCAATGCCTGACGGCAAACCTGGTGATTCAGGGGGCCTGTGTGATCCTGACGCTGGCCAGCGGCTCTCCGCTGTTGCTGGTGCTGAGCAGCGTGGGGTTCGGCGCAACGTTTATGGGCACCACCTCGCTGGTCATGACCCTCGCGCGACAGCTTATTGTGCCGGGAAACCTCAACCTGCTCGGGTTTGTGACGCTGACCTACGGTATCGGCCAGATTCTGGGTCCGCTGTTAACCACGCTGTTAGGCAGTGGCACGCAGGCGATTACCGATGCCACGCTGTGCGGCGCGCTGGCGTTATTTATCGCCGCGACGATCAGCGCCCTGCAATTCTATAAACAAAAGCGTTTGTTGACGTGCCGCATCAAAGACATGCGCTGACCATAATACGGGGGACCTGGTGGATCCACTCCAGTAATTCGTAAAGCAGCGAAGCCGTGACGATTTTACTGGTTGTCGCGGTTGACCAGGGAAAGAGCGTTACGCTGAGTTCCCACGTCATGAGCGAGACGGTTGTCACGACCAGGGTCAGTCCTAATGCGGTGACGGTAATACACGCCATGGCGCGCCAGAGAGGTAAAAACATCATCCTGTAAAATCCGCCCGCACTTATTCACGGCCGCCTTCATTGGCGGTGCGATGCAGCATGAGCGCTTCGGCAATAATGTCCTGTTTGCTTTTACGCGTTTCTAACGCCAACGCCCGAACGTAGTCCCATAGCGTCGTCTCAACACGGGCGCTTAACAGCACCATATCTTTAGAACGGGTTCCCCTGGCTTTACGGGTATCGGGATAATCGCGGGAAGGCATCGTCGGCTCCTGAAGGCTATGTCGTCTTAACTGGGGAGGAATATGCAGTTGGTCGAATAACAAGTCAACGTACAAAATTTCAGCAGCCGGGTGATAGAAATGTTAAGAAAACGCCTTAAAATGGAACGCTGTTTCAAGTGAAAGATAGCCCGTAGCAGGCTAATGATGTCAGGGTTTATTTACATGTTCTGATTAATTCAGTGCATTTCAGCCCCTGCGCTTCCGGCAAAACATTCACCACGATTATTGAAAATTCCTATGCGCCAATAAGTTACTTCCAGGATAAATGTTTACTTTGAAGGCAATAACTGGCTTTTTTAGAGAGAGTTACGACGATCTCTTTCAATAATTTTCGCTAACGTCACTTCTTTTCTTTGTTATCAGACGTCTTACCACCGCCACCATAAACGCAATAAAGGTAAACAAGTCGTAAATAAGGACATTTTTTAACGACGCAAATTAAGTGCGTATCAATTGACATGGATCAATTTTAAAAGCTGAATTTTGCCAGCTTTTGGTAAGAATCTGATGAAGCGCACAAATACCGACTGCTTTTGTACACTAAATTTTACGCCACCAGACATGCCTGTCATCCGCGGGTGATATTGACTTTACTTTTCATCGCCACACTTCCAGCACGACGGAACCAAAGTTATTCCAGTACATCCCCGACATATCATTTGCAAACACCACTAACTCACCGCTGCGGGGCGCAATCCAGCCATTATTGAGCCGGGTGCCGTCGCCAATCACAAACATGGTATCGGTTGATTTATCAATAGTACCAATCAGGGTAAACCAGGTCGCAGATTCGTGGCGGCAACGCAGCCAGAGTCGGGCAAAATTCAAATAGCCGACGGTGTAACCGTTCGCGTCACAATAATGCCCCATATCGCACCACTTTCCGGTGACATGAAAGAAATACCTGACGCCCTGCTCAACAAACAGCTCCGTTTCAACCCATTTATCGCGTGAGCGAATTTGAGTTCGCTTCACCCGTCGTGAAGCCAGTGGCGGAACGCACATTCGATCAACCATACATCATCACCTTTGCGCAAACACAGTTATGCAGGCCGCCAAAGGCCGCCCGGATAAAACGATGACGAACAGGAGGGGTAACACTAATTTTTATGAACTCTGCGGCCGCGCTCCATAACAGGAAAGTTGTAATCAGCGCGTGCCGTTTCATACCTTTCATTGACCTGACGCGATAGCGCCTACAGATGCGCCGTTCAACGTGCGGATAAGCCACGCGCTTACCCGCACAGTATCTTACGGGTTACCGGTAGTTGACCTTCATATTTTTCGACAACGGTTCAATGACCGTGGAGACCAGAATAAAGCACAGAACACAGAACCCGGTCATCGCCATGAATACCGCATCCCAGTTGTAAGCATCCAGAATAATACCCACGATCAGCGGCATACACATGCCACCCAGTTGCCCGCCCATGTTGATCACGCTGTAAGCGATCGGATAAATGTCTTTATTCGCCCGCCCCATCGCGTAGACCGAGTAAGCCGAATAGCCCAGCGACAGCATCAGCCCCAGCAGGAACAGCATCAGCGACAGAACGATTTTGCTTTCTGGCGCATAAACCAGTGAGTACATGGTGAAGATCGTCGCCCCGGCGCTGAGCAACATCAGCGGTTTACGACGCTTGTTCAGCACCCGGTCAGAGAGCACGCCGCCAATAAAGTTGCCCATGACCGTCCCGAGAAACGGTGCGGCTGCCAGTGCGGCAGAACTCGTCAGATCGAATCCGCGTTCGGTGATCAGATACTTGGGCAGCCATGACATCAGCACGCTGACAATCCCCACCATCGAGAAGTATCCCAGCGCGACGCCATAAATATCCCAGCAGCGGAAGACCTGTTTTGAACAGGAGAGTTCTTCAACCTGCTTTGTGCGAATTAGCTTGTCGAGCCAGCAGTAATTGAACTCAGGAACGACCGGTGCGGCGGCTTCCTGAGTCGTCGCCGGAAGCTGTTCTTCGCGGATGTAAGCGACCTCTTGCTCATTCACGAAGCGGCTCTCTTCCGGCTTATTGCGAACCATCAGATACCAGAAGATCGCCAACAGCAACCCCGGAATGGCAAAGAAGACAAAGATATAGCGCCATCCCCAGACGGTGATGATCCAGGCGCACAGCGGCGGGACGATCAGTGGACCAAACTTGGATCCTGCCAGAAACAGCCCGGTTGCCGTCCCTTTTTCCTTCGGGGGAAACCACTGGTTGATAGTCACCGTCGAGCCAATAACCACCGGTGACTCACAGACGCCCACCATAAAACGCAGGATCTTCAGCAGGAAAATGTTATTCACCATCCCCATCAACCCCGTAAATACGGAGGTTAATAACATCCCCATCGCAAATGCATTACGCATGCCGAACTTCTTAATCAAGTACCCGGCAGGAATTTGAAAAAACGCATAGCCGGCAAAGAACAGGCTGATTAACAGTCCTGCCATGGTATTTGAGATTTGAAATTCTTCCTGAATAAACGGAATAGCAAAGCCGATATTTGCGCGATCGGCGTTAGCTACGGTGTAGGTTACAAAAATAAAACTCATGACCCACCATCTGTAATGGGTCATCTTCGGCTTCCCGATATTATTATTCATCATGTCTGTTTCCGTATCAGAGGTCAGATTTTTTCGCTGCAAAAATCAAATTCACTGTAGGTTCTGGCTCGCGAAAGACTGCTCAACAACGTCGGTTCAATCGTGCTGCGGATCAGGTTTGCGATATCCAGCAGGTCAGGCAGTGAGATACCGGTATCGAACCCCATTCGGTTAAACATATTCACCGCATCCTCGGTGGCGGCATTACCGGCGGCCCCAGGCGCAAACGGGCACCCGCCCAGTCCACCGACAGCGGTCTCAAAGCGCGTTATGCCCGACTGAACGCCAGCAAACATACAGGCCAGCGCCATACCGTGGGTGTTATGCAGATGCAAACCAATGTCCATTTTGGGGAATTTCTGCTGGATCCCGCGCAGTACAGATAATGTCTGAGTCGGATTGGCGACGCCGATGGTGTCGCACAGGGTTACCGCCGAAATCCCGAGATCATCGGCAAACTTGATCATATCCATCAGCGTTTCACGACTGGTCTCGCCAATAAACGGGCAGCCAAATACCGTCGCCAGCGACAGCGTAATAGTCATATCCGGGAACGTGTGGCGAATTTTATAAAGATCCTCCAGCGACTCGGCATGCGTCCGGTTAATGTTGGCCTTGTTATGCGCCGGACTGACCGAAACCACATAGTTAATATTTTTAATGCCGGCCTCACTGGCGAGACTGGCCCCCTTCACGTTCGGTACTAACACTGACGGAATAATATGCGGATGCGTGTTCAGAACATGCTGAATAACCTCACGGGCATCGCTCATTTGTGGAATCGCCTTAGGACTAACCATCGAGGTGATTTCCATCGCGCCGATCCCCGACTCGACCAGACGATCGATAATTTTTATTTTTAAATCGGTAGGAATAAACGCTTTGATGTTCTGAAAACCATCTCTTGGCCCGACTTCAGTAATCTGGATAAATGTCGACATGGCAGAACCCCTTACAGAATGCCGGAACGAATAAGCTGCTCAATTTTTTCATCTGAATAGCCCAGACGTTCTTTAAGCACTTCGTAATTATGTTGACCAAGCGTGGGCGCAGGCATTCTGATGGTCGCCTTGTTGTTCGTGAATTTAACCTGATTGCCGGTCATGGTAATTTTCCCGGCGACGGGGTGTTCAATATCGACAAACATTTCGCGGGCACCAGCAATATGCGGATCCTGAGTCACGCGGTCGATGGTATTGATCGGCGCAGAAGGTATACCGGCATCCAGTAGCATCGACACGATGGTGTCGATATCTAAATCGCGGGTCCAGCATTCGATAATGTCTTTCAGCTCGGCGTGATGAGCGACGCGGTCGAGGTTAGATTTAAATTTCTCATCTTCCAGCGCGCTGATTTGCAGAACGTTTTTCAGCAGGCCATATAATTTGTCGTTGCCGCAGGCAATAATGACGTAACCGTCACGCGCCTGGAAAGAGTCATACGGATAAATCGCTTCATAGCGGTTACCAATACGTGTCGGAATACGTCCTGTATTAAGGTAAATAATGTTGATAATTTCCAGCGACGACACCATCGAATCGACCAGCGCAATATCCACTTTTTCGCCGACACCGGTTTTCAGGCGGTTGACGTAAGCGGCAAGCACGCCAATAGCGCAACTCATCCCCCCGACCACATCCGCAATAGCAGTCCCGGTGCGCGTAGGCGGCGTATCAGGCCAACCGGTGGTGCTCATCAGTCCGCTCATGGCCTGGCCGATGATGTCGTAACCCGCGCGTTTCGAATACGGGCCGGTATGACCAAAGCCGGAAACGGCGCCGTAAATAATCGCCGGATTCACCTTACGCAAATCCTCATAGCCAAGTCCCAGTTTTTCCATCACACCCGGACGGTAGTTTTCCAGAACCACATCGCTGTCGCGAACTAAATCGAGAAATATCTGCCGACCTTCTTCAGATTTAAGATTCAGCGTCATTCCGCGCTTATTGCGGTTTAAATTCATAAAGTAGGCGCTTTCGCCATTAATTTGCGGCGCGTTGGCCCGTGAATCATCCCCTTTCCCCGGCAATTCGATTTTAATCACATCCGCGCCAAAATCCGCCAGCATCATTCCGCAATAAGGGCCAGCCAGCACCCGGGTTAAATCCAGCACACGAACACCGCTTAAAACACCAGACTGTTTGTTCATTCCTTCCCTCACTTTTTTATTAGATAGAGTACAAGGCCGCTCGCCTTATAGATTGTCTAATTCAATATGTGTGCCAGAATGAATAAAACAGAAATATTTAACCTAACCAGATGAAATAAATAGATTTATTGCATTTTGCTATTTATCTGAGAGAAAGAAAAATGGCTTTCAATTTTGAAATTCATAACAGTTGTGATATTGGTTTGTGATAGCCACAAAATTTCAATGGTGATTTATGTCACATAAAATGTTACCGAATCTGGCCTTAATAACCCCCTATCCGGCACTGGCAGCCGTGGTGACTGAGCAGTGCGCCGGTATTTTTAACTGCCATGTTTTTCACGGAAGCCTGGAAAAAGCCGCGGGGATTGCGCGAAATCTCGACCCTGATTTTTATGACATCATTATCAGCCGTGGCGGTACGGCGGACTATATCGATCGCGTAACCAAAATTCCGGTAGTACGTATTCTCACGTCCGCGCTGGATTTGCTTAAATCGCTCACGCCACTGAAAAAACATCCGCATAAAATCGCCTTTTTCAATTATCAGAACTATTTATCTGACGTAAATCTGGTGGCAACCGCACTGGACGTGGAGATAGAAGAATTTATCTTTTTATCGCATGCCGATATGGTGGATAAACTCAAAAAATGCCGTGCACGTAATTTCCAGACGGTGGCGGGAGGATTACCGGTTTCAGACACGGCGGAACACTATGAGATGCACGGGATTCTGATCGAAAATGGTCTGGAATCGGTGAACAGCGCGCTGCGCGAAGCGATGGCAATCGTGGAGACGACCCGCCGCAAGCAACAGGATATGGCGCGACTGGAGATCATTCTCTCCTCAATTACGGAAGGGATCATCGTCACCAACGAAAATAACGAGATCCAGATCTTCAATAAATCCGCCGAGAACATATTTGGCCTGATGGCCTCGCAGGTGATTGGCAAACCGGTGGATACGGTCATTAAAAATACGCGGATTAACCAGGTATTGCTGACAAAATCCCCCGAGATCCGGGAGATTATGGATCTGGACAACACCTCCATCATTACCAGCCGGGTGCCAATATTTCGTGGTACGCAGTGTATTGGGGTGGTGTGTTCGTTTACCGATACGCCGCAAATCCAAAAAGTGGAGCGGATTATTCGCGGCAAGCTGATGAAAAAAGGCTTCACCGCCCGTTACCGTTTTGAGCATATCCTCACGCAAAATAAACACATGGAGTCGGTCATTCATCTGGCAAAAATTTATGCCAATACCCACTCCCCGGTGATGATTTATGGGGAATCCGGCACCGGTAAAGAGTTATTCGCGCAGAGTATTCATAACCAGAGTAAACGCCACCGGGGTCCATTTGTCGCCATTAACTGCGCCGCCATTCCGGAAACCCTGCTGGAAAGCGAACTGTTTGGCTATGAAGGGGGCTCTTTTACCGGCGCGCGGCGCGAAGGAAAAGAAGGTCTGATAGAACTGGCGCATCAGGGAACCTTATTTCTCGATGAAATTGGTGAACTGCCACTGCCTATTCAGAGCCGCCTGTTACGCGTCTTACAGGAATACGAAATTATGCGGGTGGGGGGAAAGGATATTATCCCTGTCGATGTGCGGATTATCGGCGCCACTAACCGATCGCTGGAAAAAATGGCGGAGGAAGGCTCGTTTCGCGGCGATCTCTACTACCGGTTGAACGTCTTACCGCTAATGGTGCCGCCGCTACGGGAAAGAGACGGCGACGTCCGTTTTCTGGCTGGGCACTTCCTCGAAAAATCGGGCTGCGGGCATAAACTGGCGCAGTTCATCGCCCTGTTTTCCACTTACAACTGGCCGGGAAACGTGCGTGAACTGAATTTTATTATTGAGCGGCTGGCACTATTATCGGCCGGATTTCCGGACGCTTCGCTGTTTGAGATATTAAATCTGACCGGTTTTAACGCGCTTAAATCCTGCAATGCGTCACAGACAAATGGGAGGATCGTCGCGGATCTGAGTAAAGGACAACTGAAAGTCATCATTAAAGATCTCGAGCGACAGATTATTGCGTTCTACATGGATCTTTTTGAACAGGATCAAGAGAAAGTCGCCGCCCATCTGGGGATCAGCAAAATGAGTTTATGGCGAAAATATAATCAGATGGACCGCTAAGGGAGGGCAACGACGCAATGCCGGTCGCCTGCTGAGTCCAATATTATTTCAACTCATTCGTTGCTTTAATTCTTCTGGGGTCAATGGCGGATTATGTCGGTGTAACATCGCATGGCAATTCGGGCAGACTGGTATCAGATCGTCAATGGGATCCAGATGATAATCCTCTTTAATCGCCGAAAGCGGTACCAGATGGTGAATATGGATAAACCCCTTGCCGATTTCGCCGTATACCTTTGACATGTCGAGGCCGCACACCTTGCATTGATAGCCATGATACTCAAGCGCTTTCTGCCGAGCATTGCGATCGCGTTCATAACAATTCACCACCACCTGCGTAGCCGCTCCTTCCACATAGTCGATTTGCGATGTTAGCTCATCGGGGAAAAGGGTATCGCTGACAGTTGCAGCCCCCTTTTCTCCCTGCACGATGTGAAATCCTTGCTCAATCAACAAACGCACGCATTTCGATTTGATACCTCCCGAGAAATCCTGCGGCGTGAATGTTTTCCCGGTCATCAACGTTGCCGCGATCCCCACGATCGCTTTTGAAGCGATAGCGGCGGCCATCAAACACTACCTCATAACGTCGGGCCTCTTTGAAAAGATGAGGGAACCCGTCATCGTAGGCTCGAATGGCTTTAATAATGTATTTCCGTGGCAATCGATCGGGTAATTCATTCATTTGATATGATCCATGTAATCCGGGGCTTTGCTTGTCTCATTGGCAAGACTCCGTGACCCCACCAGTGTATCCCTCCTTCACCGCTTGATCAGGCCGTATTTTGCGAGCATCATCGCAATTATTTCTCGAGTAATGAAATCAATGGGTTCCATTCAGATGCTGCAACAGGCAATTGCCGACATGACGATCTGGCGCAAAGGCGAGCAGCGCGCGCCGCATAAGCCATTACTGCTGTTATACGTACTGGCGGGTTATCAGCAAGGTCATGGGCGTCTGTTTGATTATGCTTCGGAAGTTCGCGATAACCTACGTAGCCTATTGGAGCGATTTGGCCCCCAACGCGCCCAGTACCGACCGGACATGCCCTTCTGGCGTTTACAGGGAGACGGTTTCTGGCAACTGCAAAACGCGGAGCGCTGTTCCACATTTGGCAGTAGCCGACAACCTCCCGCTGGTGAACTGGTTGAATTTAACGTTGCTGGCGGCTTTGATAAGCAACATTACGACCATCTGATAAAAAGTAAGAAACTGATTAATTCACTCGCCCGACAAATCCTCGAAGCCCATTTTACCGAAAGTATTCAGGAAGAACTCGCCGATGAACTGGGATTTGAACTCCAGTTGCTTCGTAAACAGCGCGATCCCCTGTTCCGCCAGCAGGTACTGCGAGCCTACAACTATGAATGCGCCATTTGCGGCTACAACATGCGGCACGACAATACCTCTGTCGCGCTGGAAGCTGCCCATATCAAATGGAAGCAGTACGGTGGTCCTTGCGAAATTCCGAATGGTCTGGCCCTCTGCGCAATCCATCATAAAGCTTTTGATAAGGGATCCATTGGATTAGATGAGAGTATGCGAGTACAGGTTTCAGAAGCGGTTAACGGTGGCGGGATCGTCGGCAGGCTGTTTTGGGATTTTCAGGGGAAGATCATTTCTCTACCGCAGGTAAAAGCATACTGCCCGCAGGACGAATTCGTGGATTGGCATAGGAGAGAGGTGTTCAGGAGATGATAAAGATCAGGCTTGCTCAGGAAACATTAGAACTTTCAGTAGCCATGACAAAAAATAGGGTATGATACTTTCGTTTAACTAGCGTTAGATTAGGTCAAAACTCTTTTATCATATATCTCACAAGTGGTCTTTCTATAAGGCTAACATCATTGAAAAGCACAAAAATTACCCTTTTCACAGCATAGAGTTAATATTTATGAATGAGAAAAAAATCATTGAAATTGCGAATCTGGAAAATGATTGTAAAATTGGCAAGGACAGGCACTTTATTGCTGCCGACAGAAAAAACAAATGGCGAATCTATCTGGGTTTATTTGCCGTCGTAGGCTCCGCTGTAATATCATCTGGAATAGGCAAGAGCATATTAGAATTACTAAATTCTTATCTTCAAATAGAACATTGGGCCTCCTGGGATACGGCTTTGAGTCATATCCTTCCATTATTAGTTGGTATTTCAACTGCAATTATCGGTTTTCTTGGTTTAGAGAAACAAACGGCACAACATCGATATGTCGGCAATGCCTATATTGAAATATCCAGGAAAGCAAGATCTCTTTTAAATGAAATCAATAAAAACAATTATAATGAGAAAATAAAAGAATACGAACCTTTATTAGAAAAGTATCTGGAGATAAACAAAGAGGGTGAGTCATGTCCGACGAATAATAGCGACTCATTCAAAGCGATGAGTATGAATGCTTACCGACGCAATGCCATCAAAGGAAAACTAGCTGAGATGGAAAAGGATATTATAAAATTTAGCACCAAGAAAAAACGTACGACATTAAAGCTAAGTACTATTGTAAGTGTGAATATAAAGATAAAAATCGCCTACGTATTATGCTCATTAAAAATCATCAGGAAAAGAGATTATTTACGCTATGTGAAATGCTATCTGACATTATCCTGTTAATCTCATCGTACAACGGGCGATTAAGCCCGTTCTCAATCAAACCGGTGCAGGTCGCCCACACAGAACGATTCATCAACTCAGCGTGCCCTGTAACACCTGCACTTATCTGCCCTGAAACCTGCATCATGCAAGCATGTCCGGCATTGCTTTTCACCCTCGAAAATAGTACGGTCACACAAGAAGAATTCTTCGTGGACGGTGGAAAATTATGCCAATAATTCAGTCTGTTGAACGTGCTTTGCAGATCCTCGACTTGTTTAATGAACAGGCTACGGAACTCAAAATCACCGAGATAAGCAAACTGATGGGATTGAGCAAAAGTACCCTCCACTCTCTTCTTAAAACGCTTCAGTTGCATGGCTATATCGATCAGAACCCGGAAAACGGAAAATACCGTCTGGGAATGAAACTGGTCGAGCGTGGCCACTTTGTCGTTGGCACAATGGATATTCGCCAGAAGGCAAAAAGCTGGTTGATCCGGCTCTCGCAGGAAACGGGACAAACCACCCATTTGGGTATTCTGGACGGCAACGAAGGCGTCTATATTGAGAAAATAGAAGGTAAGCAGGCTGCCATCGCTTATTCACGAATTGGTCGCCGCTTGCCTGTTCACGCCACGGCTATCGGTAAGGTATTGCTCGCCTGGCTGGATGAGGAAGAACTTGCTGCGGTGTTGGAGGGGTATCAGTTCAATGGCTTTACCCCCGCCACCCTTACCGATCGCGCCTCGCTACTTGCCGCGCTGAAAGAAACCCGCCATAACCAGTATGCGATGGATAACGAAGAGAATGAGCCCGGCGTGCGCTGCGTCGCGGTACCGGTCTGGAATCATGAATCACGGGTTATCGCAGCCCTTAGCCTCTCCACTCTCACTTCTCGCGTAAACGACGCCGAGCTGGCCGCCTGGCGTCAGAAACTGATGGATGCCGGGCTGGGGCTGTCGATAACGCTGGGCTATCGTCAACCCTGACCCTGTGTCTCGCTAAACTTTCGGTTGATAAGAGAAGGTGGCGAAATCGGCGTAGCAGCCGTCGCCGCTAATATCCTCACAGTGCAAACCAACAAATGCCCCGGTAAAGAAGCCTCTGCCGCCAATATAGTCATCCGACAGTTTCCACGCCTCAAACGTTAGCGGAATGGTCTGCCAGTGGTCACCATCAAATGAATAGCTATAGCGGTATTCCAGATTGTCCACATCCACTCGCAGCCAGACGTTTTCCGCATTCTCCGGCACCAGAATCGGATTATCGTAAAGATGCCAGTGCGCCACGTTGTGATCGAGTTGAATAATCTTCAGCGTTCGTCCGCGCCCCTCTTCCCAGTCCATAAAGCAGTACGTCCAGTTTTTACTGTTGTAGTAACAGGTTAGCCCCGCACTTTGTTGGAAGTAGCGCGGGGAAAAGGCCATCTGCGTTTCAGCACGAAAACAGAAATGCTGCCAACGGCGAGCGACCGTTGACTGGGTAAAGGTGGAGTTCAGCGAATCATTGCCATACAGACGTAAAAATCCAGGTCGGGCGGTCAGCGAGCCAAGCTGGTCATCAAACGGAATACGTAGGGTCTGCAATTCCGGATCGAGTCTTTCACTGTCAAAATCCGTTCGCCACGCTCCCGTTCCAACGCTAGCCTGCTCTGTCATACGTGGCCCCGGCACCGTCAGCGCCGCGTGTTTGCCCCCTTCAACATAGGGCCAACCGTCACGCCACTCGATACGCGCAATCCCTGTCTCACGCCCGAGCGGACAGTATCCCCGCCCGCCCGCTGCTAATCGCGGAATTCCCGGAAGATGTAACGGACGGCTGGTCAAATACGCCAGATACCATTCGCCGGTATGGGTCTCCAGCAGTGAACCGTGACCACTCTTCTGTAGGGGATTTTCCGGCAGATGCCAACTGGTCATCATCGTCACATCGGGATGCAGTTCGTACGGCCCATCAATATTTTTTGCCCGCAATACCACCACGGCATGTTCGTAACTGGTTCCCCCTTCCGCCACCATCAGATAGCAGTAGCCCTCGCGACGATAAATATGCGCCCCTTCGGTATAGCCCAATGGAGTACCCGTAAAGAGCGTTGAACGCTGCGGCGAAAGGGTTTGCGTATCAGCAAAAAACTCCTGCAACACAATGGTGTTATGAGGATTACTGTGATGACGCGGCCCCCACGGGCGATAGATGTAATACTTTCGTCCATCCGCATCATGAAAGAGTGAAGGGTCAAACCCGCCGTTGCCCATTGGCACAGGCGCGCTCCACGGCCCTTCAATAGATGGCGCGGTAACCAGGAAGTTACGGCCATTTTTCCACGGCGAATCAACGATTTTTACGTCGGTATACAGCAACCAGAATTTGCCATCGGCATAGCTCAGGCAAGGCGCCCAGATGCCGCCAGAATCCGGATTGCCTTTCATATCCAACAGCGCCACGCTGTCGAGCGGAGTACTGACCAGAGACCAGTGTTTCAGGTCGCGAGAATGATAAATCCGCACACCGGGAAACCATTCAAAGGTTGAGGTGGCGATATAGTAATCCTCGCCCACACGACACAGAGACGGGTCCGGGTTGAAGCCGGTCAGGATCGGGTTTTCAATCTGATACATGGTTCTCTCCTCAGTTCACTGCCACAGCGGCATCGGCAGGTTTGCTCTCAGGCTGCGCGGTGCGCTGACGTTGCAGCTGCTGACTGATCTCTTCCACACGCTTGCTGCTCAGTTTGTAGAACGAAAGCAGTGTGAACATACCGACGTAAAGCACGACCGGTACGATGCAGAAGAGGATTTTGATGGTCATCAGGACGTTATCTGGCTGCACGGCGTTGCTTGCCGAGTAGCTGGAGAAGGCAAGGATCCAGCCCACCAGCGCGCCGCCAATGGCCAGACCGATTTTCAGGCTGAAAAGATAGGTAGAGAATACCAGGCCATCAAGGCGACGTCCACTTCGGCTCTCTTCATAATCCACCACATCGGAGGCCATCAACCATTGCAGCGGTGTGGTGGTATTGAAGACGAACAGGAACACAATATTCAGCGCAAATATCAGCGCGATATTGTCTGACGGAATAAAGAAAATACTCAGGCTGATCAGTGAATAAATGCCGATGATCCACTTAAACGACGTCACGCGATCGAATCGGCCAAGCAGACGAGACGAACAAAGAGAACCAAACATCGTCGCCAGGCTGCCATAGAGCAGGAACTGCGTTGCCAGCTCAGGATGGTCCATCACGTATTTGACAAAATAGAGCGTTGCGCCGCCGCGAACCACGTTCGAACCGGTTGCCATCATTTTAAAGGCGCACATAATTCGCCACTGGCTATTCCCCATCAGCAATTTAAGGTCTTTCTTAACCGATGATTCAGGTTGAATCTCGAACGTATAACGCTCTTTCGTTGTAAAGAAACACACGAACAGCAGCACTACGCCACAAATACCCAATACACACATCGCGCCGAAATAGCCGACCTGTTCATCCCCCTGGCCAATAATTTTTACCAACGGCAGGGCAATGCCGCTAATGGCTAATGAACCGGCAGCGGCCAGGAAAAAACGCCACGATTGTAAAGCATGACGCTCTTTTGGATCAGCGGTAATGGCGCCGGGCATGGCACAATAAGGGACATTCACAAAGGTATAAACCAGCGTCAATAAAATATAGGTGACGCAGGCATAAATGATTTTGCCCTGAGCGGAGAAATCAGGCGTATAAAATGTTAATACGCAGACAATACCAAACGGGATCGCTCCCCACAACAAATAGGGACGAAACTGGCCGTAGCGGGTACGCGTTCGGTCAACCATTAACCCCATTAATGGATCGGTTATCGCATCCAGCACGCGTGAAATCAGGAATAATGTGCCCATTACGCCTGCCGACAAACCAAAAACATCGGTATAAAAGTAGGCCAGTAAAAACATCGTGGCCTGCCAGACGAAACCGCAGGCGGTGTCCCCCAGTCCATAACCAATTTTATCTTTCATTGTTAACTGCATTTCTACCTCCAGAGAATATGAGAGAAATACGTTCCGAATGACCGGGACCTACAAAATTAAATATCTGAACGTGAACTTTGTGAGGAATACACCCTTTATCCGTATGCTTACCAGATGATGCTTACGAGGAAGATTGTAGAGAGGGATTCGATGAGACAACAATTGTCATATTTGCTTTAGCGGTTATGTATTTTAACTTCTGTGATAACGATGCACTTTTCAAGAAAATAAAAAAAAGACATCCTCCCGTGAAGGATAATATATTTCAGGACAATATTATTCGTCGCCGAAAATAGTGTTCCGGCGACTGATTAATTAATTTTAATTATTCAAAGCCCAAGTGCTTTTTTCCCAGCGTTAATCACCTCAATAATTTTATCCGTATCGTAGATGCACCCTTTCCAGGTTCCACCGCTTACCGCCTGCAATGCAGCCCACAGTCGGGTGTCGTCAGGCAGATAGTCATGGGGCTTCAGGTCGGGATGTAACTCGCGCTCCGCCAGAACTGTCGCGCCCTCTTCCGGCGTCAGTCGTGCTTGTGCGCTGCCGATAAAGTTCACGCTGCCTTTCAATGACAAGCGATCGACCACAATTTCAATCACATCCCCCGTGCGCAATTTGCCGATCGGCCCTCCCGCGAGCGCTTCCGGCGCAACGTGCCCCAGGCAAGCGCCGGTGGATACGCCGGAAAAACGGGCATCGGTAATGAGCGATACGGTTTTCCCCCATGAGATATGCTTCAGCGCCGAAGTGAGCTGGTAAGTCTCCTCCATGCCAGTGCCGGATGGCCCACCGCCGATAATCACCATGATATCGCCCTGCTGGATCTGCCCCTGTTTGATGGCTTTGATCGCCGCCTCTTCCGAGACAAATACGCGCGCCTTGCCCGTATGGCGATAAACACCGTCATCATCCACCACAGACGAGTCGATCGCCGTCGCTTTGATCACTGACCCTTCTGGCGCGATATTACCCACCGGGAACGCCACTGTGGAGGTCATCCCTTTCGCTTTTGCCCCTTCCGGCGACAGGATCACGTCATCAGGATCCACACCGTCCTGATCGCGCAGGCACTGACGGAATTTCGCCCGACGTTCAGCGTGCTCCCACCAGTCGAGGTTTTCACCGAGTGTTTGCCCGGTTACCGTCATCACATCTTCATGCAGTAGTCCCAGTCGACGCAGGTGCAGCATCACCTCCGGCACGCCCCCCGCCAGGAATGCACGCACCGTCGGGTGATAATCCGGGCCGTTGGGCAACACGCTGACCAGGCGCGGCACTTTGCGGTTGATCGCGCTCCACTGCGCCACATCCGGCAGGCGGCATCTGGCGGCATGGGCGATCGCCGGTATATGCAGCAGCAGATTCGTCGAGCCTCCGAAGGCCGCATGCACCACCATCGCATTCTCTATCGCTTTGTCGGTGAGGATGTCGCGGGCAGTAATCCCTTTTTCATCCAGCGCCATCACTGCCCGCGCCGATTGACGCGCAATCTCCAGCCACACCTCCTGGCCCGACGGCGCCAGCGCTGAGTGCGGCAGCGCCAGTCCTAACGCTTCCGCCACTACCTGTGATGTCCCTGCGGTCCCCAGGAACTGGCATCCGCCGCCGGGCGACGCGCAGGCGCGACACCCCAGTTCGGATGCCTCTTTCAAACTCAACTCATTATTAGCGTAACGAGCACCGATGGTTTGTACCTTTCCGGCATCTTCGCCGAAGGTGGGCGGTAATGTCGCCCCGCCCGGTACGAGGATCACCGGCAGATCGTGCATTGACGCCAGCGCAATCATCGTTGCGGGCAACCCCTTATCACAGGTCGCCACGCCAATGACCGCCCGCCGTGTCGGTAGCGAACGAATCAAACGGCGAAAGACAATCGCCGCGTCGTTACGATAAGGCAGCGAATCAAACATGCCGTGCGTCCCCTGCGAACGACCGTCACACGGATCGCTGACAAATGCCGCGAAAGGAATGCCACTGAGACGGGTAATTTCCTTCGCCGCCGCCGACATTTGCAGGCCAATCTCCCAGTGCCCAGTGTGATAACCGAGAGCAATAGGGCGGCCATCTGAGTGGCGAATACCACCCTGCGTGCCAATCAATAACACTTCTCTGCCCGTGAGTTTGTTAGCATCCCAGCCCATTCCGGCATTTTGCGTCATGCCGAAAAGGTTACCGCTGGGAGACTCCAATAACATTTGCGGCGTCAGCGGCAATGCCCCCTGGGGGCCGGCAGCGTGGGTTTTCACCGCATAGAACGGTTCATCCTGCGGCGTAAAAATGGTGTTGATAGACATTGTCTCACTCTCCCGAGCGTCGGGGTTCAGGTCGCTCCATTATTGTTCTACATTATAGAACAACGTTCTTATTTATAGATTCACTGTAATGCAGGCCATGCGTAGAGGTAAATCAGAGAGAGGAGCAGGCTGTGCGTTTTTTAGCCTTGATCACAAAACGGTAAGCAACGAAATGTAACGAGAAGGTTACGCTAACGAAATGGTCGGACAGCCACTGACTATCCGACCGTTGATGATCCCGAAAGCTAATACCCGGCAGGCTCAACCGGATGACTGTCACCCGGTATATGAGGCGATTTCACAAAGACCCCTTTCCACGGCACTTCCCCTTTGTTCACCAGAAAATGCGCTTCACCGGGATCGCAGTGCATCACATCCCCGGAGCCTAATGTGTAGGGTTCACCGTTCAGGTACAGCGTCACTTCGCCTGCCAGGGTATAAAAAATTTCACAGGCTTCGATGTGGCGATGGTTGGGAAAAGACTGACCGGGCTGGAGCATGACGACGCCCATGTCACATACCGGGCCACGAATGAGGTATTTCGGGCCACTGTCGCCAAAACGGTACTCATGCTGCGCTTCATTCGATTTAATCATGACGATCTCCTGTTATAAACCCGGCGCTTTCCACAAAGAGGTCGTCAACCCGTGATCGACCAGACCTAACTGTTCCTGATATACCGCCTGCCATTTCTCGCGCGATTCCCGATAAAGCGCATGTTTCTCCTTGTCCGGAACATGCTCCCGCTCCCAGCGCACCAGTCGTTCGCCCGTTTCAGCCATGGATGACCAAATCCCGGCCCCCACGCCAGCGGCAATCGCACAGCCCAGCGCCGTCGCCTCTTTGACGACCGGAACGTTGACCGTCAGCCCTGACACGTCTGCCAGAATCTGGCTCCAGAGTTTGCCCTTCGAGCCTCCCCCGGCAAACACCAGCGACGTGGGATGGATCCCGGTAAAATCGGCGATTTGCTGTAAATTGCAGGTCGACACAATGGCCGCATTCTCTTCCAGCGCGCGGAACAGCGTGGCCTTATTACATTTTTCCGGATCGATGGACAGGTTGATGAACGAAGGGGCGGCGTGATACCAGCTCTTGAAACGCATCCGGTCGGAGAAAATCGGCATCACGCCCCATGCCCCTGCCGGCACCCGGGAAGCCATCTCCTCCAGCAGTGTATAAGTGTCGACGCCCAGGCGCTCGGCGATCAGCTTTTCTTCGGCACAGAAGGCATCACGGAACCAGCGCATCGTCAGGCCGGTAAAAAAGCTGATCGATTCAGTTTGTACCATTCCCGGAATGACGTGCGGATTAACGCGTACGTTCATCTCAGGATCAACAATCGGCGCAGGTAAATTCACGACCTGCTGCCAGAATGTGCCACCCAGTACGGCGGTTTGCGCCGGACGAACAACCCCAAGGCCGAGACAGCCCAACTGCACATCCCCGCCGCCCACCACCACCGGCGTGCCGGCTTTCAGCCCGCACAGGGCTGCAGCCTGAGCCGTCACCCTACCCAGCAGCGTGCCGGTCTCTTTGACCGGCGAGAGAATATCCGACCGCAGTCCGGCCATTTGCAGTAGTGAGGGTTTCCAGTCGCGCGTTTTGAGATCCAGCAGGCCCGTGGTTCCGGCATTGGAAGGATCGACCGCCAGCTCGCCGCTGAGCATATAGGCCATCCAGTCGCTGATCATCGTGACCGTCGAGGCGCGACGATAGATGTCCGAACGATGGTGCGCCAGCCAGAGCAGACGCGGAATGGCACTCAACGCCAGCGTCTGGCCGGTGCTGCGATAGACTTCGCTTTCGAAAGTGTAGTCGTGGATCTCTTTAAGCTCGCTGACTTCCCGTGCCGCTCTGGCATCCACGTTGGCACAGGCCCAGACCGGCGTTCCCTCTGCGTCATAGACCACAATGCCTTCGCGCATCGAACAGGCGGAAACGGCAGCTATTGCTTCCGGCGCAATACCGGCGATATGCAGTGCCTGGCGAATGCAATCACAGGCCAGTTGCCAGTTTTTTCCCAGATCAAATTCCATCGAGCCGGGCACATCCGGTACGGCAAGGTGTCGCCATTCCGCTTGTCCCACCGCAATTTGTTTGCCTTCCAGGTCGAAAATCACGGCGCGGACGCTGCCAGTTCCGGCGTCCAGTGCCATCAGGTAATGTTCTGAGTCAGAGAGGGTACAGAGTCGGGCCATCGTTTTAGTCCTCGGCTTATTATATCTGTCAGGTCGTCAATGCTTTCTCCACGGTACAAACGGAAATTCTGTTACTCCCCTGCCGTACGCCTGCACGACAGATACGCATTACTGTCCGCTGACAATGGCGGCGGCAGTTTCCTGGTCGGTGACCAATGCGTTGATATAGCCCCCTTTCATCGCGGCGGCGATCGCTTCCGCTTTATTCACGCCCCCGGCGACGCCAATCACGGTCGGGATCGTCTTCAGGGTATTGAGGGTTAACCCAATCAGTTCATCGTGAATCTTCATCTCCGGGATCACCTGCCCTTCACCATCGAAGAAGTAACCCAGAATGTCGCCCACCGCGCCTTTGCGGCCAATCATCAGTTGTTCACCCTTCGTGATATAGCCTGAGCGAATAATGGTGGCCTCATCTTTCTGGTTGATAGCGCCGATACCGACAATGGCCGCATCGGCTGCCTGGGCGGCCAGCAGGACATCCTGGACGCTATTTTCATTTTTTAACGTCCGGGCAATCTCCGCAGAAGAGGCGCGAAGCGGCGCCGGAATAATACTGACCGGACAGGCCGCGTTGAGTTGTCCAATCCCGGTCATGTAAGGCCCCACGCCACCCGACAGCGTCACCAGGCGAATTTGCTGAGCAGAAATAAACCCGCTGAGCCGTTTTAAGGTATTCATGGTCGCTTCGCCGAAGCCCGCCGCCAGAATCTGCTGTGGCTGGAGTGACTCCATCAACATATGCGCAGCGCCGATCCCCAGGCGAACACATGCATCCGCGCCGGGAAGTCCCGGGATGACCCGCACATTATTCAGGTCAAAGTGACGACGTAATTCGGTTTCATATTCCAGACAGCCTTCAAAGCGAGAATTAATCTGTACGCGAATAATCCCGGACTGATGCCCCTTTTCCAGCAGGCGCGACACCTTAAGCCGCGTCAACCCCAGTCTGTTGCTGATGTCGCTTTGCGTCATACCGTCGTGGTAATAGAACCACGCAATACGTGCCACCAGCTCTTCTTCACACATCCCTTGCTCGGAAATCATCGGGTCATTAATAGTCATCATTCTGTCTTCACTTTGAACATATCGAATTTCTGAACACAATTGTTCATTCATTGGTCGTTAATAACTGTGATTAAACCCACAATTCAGTGGCTTTCGTTTGAACAAATTTAATATTGACGATCATTTTAGCATGAAACGTGATCTATTCGTCGGTTTTATGAGCAGTTAGGTCATAAGGTTATGAACAATTCGAATCGCACAATACATTTGTTCAACCTGATTCTACCCAGGCCGAACGGAGGTGGCATGCAAATGAGTCAAGAAAAGATCGCCCCACTACTCAGCGCGCAGTCTGTCTGCAAGCAGTATTCCGGCGTCAACGTCCTGAAAGGGATTGATTTTGTCTTACGCAAAGGCGAAGTCCATGCGCTCCTGGGCGGGAATGGCGCCGGGAAATCCACGCTGATGAAAATCATCGCCGGCATTACCCCTGCGGATAGCGGAATCATTGAGATTGAGGGAGCCCGCTGTACAAAACTGACGCCCATTCTGGCGCATCAGTTAGGCATCTACCTTGTCCCGCAAGAGCCTCTGCTCTTCCCCAGCCTGACGGTAAAGGAGAATATTCTCTTTGGTCTGCCCAAACACCAGAGCTCGGCGCAAAAAATGGCGGCGATGCTGACCGCGCTGGGCTGCCAGTTTGATATCAACAGCCCGGCGGGTTCACTGGATGTGGCCGACCGGCAAATGGTCGAAATCATGCGCGGGCTGATGCGCGATTCACGAATTTTGATCCTCGATGAACCCACCGCCTCACTGACGCCTGCGGAAACCGATCGTTTATTCAGCCGCCTGCGTGAATTGCTGAGCACTGGCGTAGGGATCGTCTTTATCTCCCACAAGCTGCCAGAGATACGCCAGATAGCGGATTACATTAGCGTGATGCGGGACGGCATCATTGCGCTATCCGGAAAAACGGCGGATCTGACCACTGACGAGATTATCCAGGCCATCACGCCTGCCTCACGCACCAACGCGCTGAGCGCGACGCAAAAACTGTGGCTGGAATTGCCCGGCAACCGTCCGCAGCACGAGGCGGGCACGCCGGTGTTGAGTCTTGAGAATGTGACCGGCGAAGGGTTTATGAACGTCAGTTTCGAGGTCCGCGCCGGGGAAATTTTAGGGCTGGCCGGTCTGGTCGGTGCCGGACGTACCGAACTTGCCGAAACGCTTTACGGGCTACGACCGCTACGGGCCGGAAGCATCGTACTCGGCGGCAAGGATATCTCCTCACTTTCCACCCGCGAACGTCTACAGCACGGTCTGGTGTATTTGCCGGAGGACCGGCAATCGTCAGGGCTGAATCTGGATGCCTCGCTGGCGTGGAATGTTTGCGCATTAACCCACAACCACAGCGGTTTCTGGGCTAATCCGGCCAAAGACAGCGCCACGCTCGAACGCTATCGCCGCGCGCTTAATATCAAGCTCAACGATCCTGAACAGCCTGCCCGCACGCTCTCTGGCGGTAATCAGCAAAAAATCCTGATCGCCAAATGCCTTGAAGCCTCGCCGCAGGTGCTGATCGTGGATGAGCCGACGCGCGGTGTGGACGTCTCGGCGCGTAATGACATCTATCAGTTGCTCCGCAGTATTGCCGCCCAGAACGTCGCGGTGCTGTTCATCTCTTCTGATCTGGAGGAGATAGAACAGATGGCCGATCGCGTTTACGTCATGCACCAGGGAGAAACGGGCAACGATGCTCTGCAAGGCGACGAGATTAATGTCGACACCATCATGCACGTGGCGTTCGGCGACCGCACGTCAGGGGCTACACCACATTCCGGGGAGGCGCCATGCTGAAATTTATCCAGAATAACCGCGAGGCCACCGCCCTGTTAGCCGTGCTGCTGCTGTTCGTGCTGCCAGGGATGCTGGACAGCCAGTACCTCAGCGTTCAGACGCTGACAATGATTTTCAGCAGCGCCCAAATCCTCATGCTGCTGGCGATGGGCGCAACGCTGGTGATGCTGACCCGCAACATCGACGTGTCGGTCGGCTCAATCACCGGGATGTGCGCGGTACTGCTGGGGCTGTTGCTGAACGCGGGATATCCCTTGCCGGTGGCCTGCGTGGCGACGCTGCTGCTGGGGCTGCTGGCAGGATTTATCAACGGCGTGCTGGTCGCCTGGCTGAAGATCCCGGCGATTGTCGCCACGCTGGGCACGCTTGGCTTGTATCGCGGCGTCATGCTGCTGTGGACGGGCGGTAAATGGATTGAAGGATTACCGGCACAACTTAAGCAACTCTCCGCCCCGGTTTTCCTCGGTATCTCCGCCATTGGCTGGCTGACCCTGCTGCTGATGTTGCTGATGGCCTGGCTGCTGGCAAAAACCGCTTTTGGTCGCTGTTTTTATGCCACCGGGGATAATTTACAGGGCGCGCGGCAACTGGGCGTGCGTACCGAAGCCATTCGGATTCTGGCCTTTTCGCTCAATGGCTGCATGGCAGCGCTGGCCGGGATCGTCTTTGCCTCACAGATTGGCTTTATCCCGAATCAGACGGGAACCGGGCTGGAAATGAAAGCCATTGCCGCCTGCGTGCTGGGAGGCATCAGCCTGCTGGGCGGTTCCGGGACGATCATTGGTGCCGTGCTCGGCGCCTATTTCCTGACGCAAATCGACAGCGTACTGGTCCTGCTGCGCATTCCGGCGTGGTGGAATGACTTTATTGCCGGTCTGGTCCTGCTGGCGGTGCTGGTATTTGACGGCCGGTTGCGCTGCGCGCTGGAACGCAATATCCGTCGGCAAAAATATGCCCGCTTCACGCCGCCGCCCCAACCGCGTCCGTCGGCAAAAAACACCGACTCTGTGCGCACTGCCAAAAAACGTGAGGTTGCCTGATGACTCGTTTACATCGTTACGGCTGGGAACTGGCGCTCGCCGCGCTACTGGTGATTGAAATTCTGGGATTCGGCGCCCTGAACCCACGCCTGTTGGATCTGAACGTCCTGCTGTTCAGCACCAGCGACTTTATCTGCATTGGCATTGTCGCCCTGCCTTTAACCATGGTGATCGTCAGCGGCGGGATCGACATCTCCTTTGGCTCGACGATGGGGTTGTGCGCCATCGCGCTGGGCGTGATGTTCCAGGGCGGCGTACCGCTGCCGCTGGCCATTATTCTGACGCTCGCGCTGGGCGCGCTGTGCGGACTGATCAACGCCGGACTGATTATCTACACCGGTGTGAACCCGCTGGTCATCACCCTGGGAACGTTATACCTGTTCGGCGGCAGCGCACTGCTGTTGTCGGGGATGGCGGGAGCGACCGGTTATGAAGGTATCGGCGGCTTCCCGCAGGGCTTCACCGATTTTGCCAATCTCGATGTGCTGGGTCTGCCCGTCCCCCTGATCTTCTTTCTCGTCAGCGTGATCTTTTTCTGGTTGCTGATGCACCGGACCCACGCCGGACGCAATGTCTTCCTGATTGGGCAGAGCCCCCGCGTGGCGCTGTATAGCGCTATCCCGGTGAACCGGACGCTGTACGCGCTGTACGCGATGACCGGCTTTGCGTCGGCGGTCGCGGCGGTGCTACTGGTCTCTTACTTCGGCTCTGCACGTTCCGATCTGGGCGCCTCTTTCCTGATGCCAGCCATTACAGCGGTCGTCCTGGGCGGCGCCAATATCTACGGCGGCTCCGGGTCAATTCTCGGTACCGCCATCGCCGCGCTGTTGGTGGGCTATCTGCAGCAGGGATTGCAGATGGCTGGCGTGCCCAATCAGGTATCCAGCGCCCTCTCCGGCGCATTGCTAATTGTCGTTGTCGTAGGTCGTTCTGTCAGCCTGCATCGTCAGCAAATCAAAGACTGGCTGGCGCGTCGTCGCGCTATCCGGCAGGCCTAAAACCCATTGCCATAAAGGAAAAGTACATGACTATTCAGAGCATTAAAAAAATTGCCGTAATCAGTACCCTTAGCCTGGCGGCGTTCACTCTCAACGCTTATGCCGCAGAGCGAATCGCGTTTATCCCAAAACTGGTTGGCGTGGGATTCTTTACCAGCGGCGGTAACGGCGCCCTCGAGGCAGGCAAAGAGCTGGGCGTCGATGTCACCTACGATGGCCCGACGGAGCCCAGCGTGTCCGGTCAGGTTCAGCTCATCAATAACTTCGTCAACCAGGGGTATAACGCCATTGTGGTGTCCGCCGTGTCGCCTGATGGCTTATGCCCGGCGTTAAAGCGTGCCATGCAGCGCGGCGTGAAGGTGCTGACCTGGGATTCTGACACCAAACCGGAATGCCGGTCGTACTACATCAACCAGGGCACTCCTGCCCAGTTAGGCGGCATGCTGGTCGATATGGCCGCAAATCAGGTCAAAAAAGAGAAAGCCAAAGTGGCCTTCTTCTACTCCAGTCCGACCGTGACCGATCAAAACCAGTGGGTAAAAGAAGCGAAAGACAAGATCGCCAAAGATCATCCTGGCTGGGAAGTCGTCACCACGCAGTTTGGTTATAACGACGCCACCAAATCGCTGCAAACCGCAGAAGGCATTATTAAGGCTTATGCCGATCTCGACGCCATCATCGCGCCGGATGCCAACGCCCTTCCCGCCGCCGCTCAGGCTGCTGAAAACTTGAAAAACACCAGCGTGGCGATTGTCGGCTTCAGCACGCCAAACGTGATGCGCCCTTATGTTGAGCGCGGCACGGTGAAAGAGTTTGGCCTCTGGGACGTGGTCCAGCAGGGCAAGATCTCCGTGTACGTGGCTGACGCGCTGCTGAAAAAAGGCGAAATGAATACCGGCGACAAGCTGGACATTCCGGGCGTGGGCCAGGTTGAAGTCTCGCCGAACAGCGTACAGGGCTACAGCTATGAGGCGAAAGGCAACGGCATTGTGCTGCTGCCTGAGCGCGTGGTGTTCACCAAAGAGAATATCGATAAGTACGATTTTTGAGTTTCATTCCTTAACCGTGGAGTAAAAAATGGCTGATTTAGATGACATCAAAGATGGTAAGGATTTCCATACCGATACGCCGCAACGCAATACCCCATTCACATTAAAGGGGTGCGGCGCACTTGACTGGGGGATGCAGTCCCGACTGTCGCGCATTTTTAATCCTGAGACGGGAAGAACGGTCATGCTCGCGTTTGACCACGGCTATTTTCAGGGGCCGACGACGGGACTGGAACGTATCGATATCAATATCGCCCCCCTGTTCCCGCTCGCCGATGTGCTGATGTGCACACGCGGTATCCTGCGCAGTGTGGTACCGCCCGCCACCAACAAACCGGTAGTCCTGCGCGCCTCGGGCGCTAACTCGATTCTCACCGAGTTAAGCAATGAGGCGGTTGCGCTCTCCATCGATGACGCGGTTCGTCTCAACAGCTGCGCCGTGGCGGCACAGGTGTATATCGGCAGTGAGTATGAGCACCAGTCGATCAAAAATATCATTCAGTTGATTGATGCCGGTATCAAGGTCGGCATGCCGACGATGGCGGTAACTGGCGTGGGGAAAGACATGGTGCGCGATCAGCGCTACTTCTCGCTCGCCACGCGTATCGCCGCAGAGATGGGCGCGCAGATCATCAAAACCTACTACGTCGATAAAGGTTTTGAGCGCATCGCCGCAGGCTGCCCGGTTCCGATTGTTATCGCCGGTGGTAAAAAATTACCGGAACGCGAAGCGCTTGAGATGTGCTGGCAGGCCATCGACCAGGGCGCATCCGGTGTCGATATGGGACGTAACATCTTCCAGTCCGAACACCCTGTCGCCATGATGAAGGCCGTCCACGCGGTGGTACATCGTAATGAAACCGCAGACCGCGCGTATGAACTCTATCTGAGCGAGAAAAACTAAGAAGTCATGGGCCTGCCAGGCGGGCCCATGCGTTTCAAGGAGAACAGTATGCATGTCACTCTGGTGGAAATTAACGTCCACGACGATAAAGTCGATGAATTTATCGACGTCTTTCGCCTCAATCATCTGGGATCGGTGCGTGAAGAGGGAAATCTCCGTTTCGACGTGTTACAGGATCCGGAAGTGAAGAGCCGCTTTTATATTTATGAAGCCTATAAGGATGAAGCCGCCGTTGCGTTCCATAAAACCACGCCCCACTACCTTGCCTGCGTGGAAAAACTGGAATCGCTGATGAGCTGCCCCCGAAAAAAACGCGTCTTCAATGGATTGATGCCATAAGGATCTCAAAATGAACCGTCCCTTTTCCGGGTTGAATCGCGCAGAGTGCGTCTCGTTAATGAAGCGTTACCCGTTAAGCATCGGTATTCTTGCCGGTCAGTGGCTCAAACTCGGTGAGTACCTGCAAACGCTTCGCGCGCTTGAACAACCCGTTCTTCACCTGGATCTGATGGACGGGCATTTTTGCCCTCAGTTCACCGTCGGTCCCTGGGCTATCACGCAATTACCAGCGCAGATAATTAAGGATGTTCACCTGATGGTGGATAATCCCTGGCCCGTCGTGCAGGCAAGCGTAAAGGCGGGAGCACACTGCGTCACGTTGCAGGTAGAAAACTCGCCGCATCTGCACCATATGCTCCACTGGCTGGGTGAGCAAAATGCGGAAGTCTCCGGCGGCACAATGCCGGTGTTGCGAGGAGTCAGTCTGTGCCCGGCAACACCGCTGGAACACATTCTGCCGGTCATTGAAGACGTTGAAATCGTACAAATTCTGGCGGTCAATCCGGGCTACGGGAGCAAGCTCAGCAAGCCTGCCTTACTCAGGCGCATCGCTCAGGTTGTCGCATTACTCAATGCGTCCGGGAAGCGGGATTCCATTCTGCTGGCCGTCGACGGTTCGCTAGCACTGGAAGAACTGCCGGAGATAATCGCCAGCGGCGTCGATCGCGTAGTATCCGGCAGCGCCCTCTTCAAAAGCGATGCGTTGAATGAAAACATCACTTACTGGCTAACGACGATACATTCAGCAAAGGGGTGATGAGGGGGTCTGCTGGATGGGGCATTTTTGGGCAGTACCTTGATGAATTCGGTGAAGTTCGTAGACATGGATGAGGATGGTTATGATTGAAAGAGAAATCTTGCGTGGCGCGGATTTAAGGTACAAAAACTGCTTTTGAGGGCTTTATATTTAGATTTGGTGCGAAGGCCGGACTCGAATTTCACACCCAATAGACTGATATCAATGTAGTTTATAAGCAGGAATAATTATTTATACCCACACTTGTACCCACAAGTTAAAATCCGTATAAAAAATAGACATCGCGAGTGGGTATAAAGCCATACCAGTAGAACACCGATATGGCTATCAAAGCAATATTCAGGCAGGCAGGAACGTTTTCTTCAGAGGAATCAATTCGTATCCACTCAGAACAAAGTCAGATCTAGCCGAGATATGAACGTTAACATTAACCTTACTTTGCTATGCTAGTTCCCATGGCAAATCTCTGCGTCTATTTACTGGTTTCAGAGTACCCTCGTTTCTCAACTGTTGAGCGGCCCAACGAATGTCATATTGCCACGTATACAACATATCGCCCGAATCTCTAAGCTCAGCCTCGTAGCTGTCCCATACATACTTTGAGACTTCACGTGGCCAAGCACTACCACCTCGTTCCCGAAGACATTCAATGATCCATAGTTTCATGCTTTCCCTGGTTACAATCATATATCCTGACCTTCATTCGTTGATCGATACATCGCAATACTAGCATTGACAACTTCTGGTACAAGGTGGGCAGAATCTAAACGCTTGTAGTCTGCTATGAGCGAAGAGCGGACATTAAGATCCCCTGTTGATGTGTTCTGCTTTATTTTTCGCGAAAGAAAAAATGCACTTTCCCTTGCTGTAATGCAACGGCAGGCAAACCTTCATCATCATGAGGTGACAGGTAAATAACTACCCACGCAGGAAGATGGCTACTGACCTGTTGCATGAAGGCATAATTCATACGCTCATTTTCTGCATCAGAATGACCTGCGTTTTTATTAAATACCGAGCTGAGGGAACTTCCATTTAAACCATCGTGTCTTATGAAATAACTTTTCCCGGTCGCATTTGAACCTATGAACTCAGGAGTGCGGACAATTTTTTCTGCATCGTGGAAGCTTGTGAAAAAAGTACAGATCGGGGTATTCTTGCGGGCAGGGTCGAAATAATCATCCTTTGGAAGCTCACATCCTGCATCTTTATCTGCAAATTTAATGGTTAGATAGCGTGAAGCATTGGTTTGAAAAACGTATTTTCCTAACCAGTCGTTGTACCCCGCCCCCTTACGAACCCTAAATTCGCGTTTAGATTCATTTAGGGTCGCCAGGACAGCAGATTCTATTTTATCTGAGAGCACAAGTGAAGCCGCCTGGGGGGTGGTTGCCAGTTCGGTAGGGATCCAGGCAAGGATCCCATTTGATTGCCAATCTTCCACACTCATACCCGTGTCACGATGTTGCAGTAACGGGGTTAAGGGCAATGTCACTTCATTTAATTTAGTATTTCCCTCGACAGGGTAAGCGAAATTGTAATCCGTGCGGCTGTACATTTTACTTTGAGACTGGTTAACCAACGCGTCGCTATATGCGTCCATGCCGGATGCATTGATGATATTCCAGGCGATGCTATGTTCAGCGCGATAATTGTATGGTTTTTCAGATTGGTCACGAATGCCAGAGCAGGCCGTCAGTAGCAGCGTGGTACATACAATTGACAGTGACCTCGATAAAAAAATGTTCATCCATTCTTCCTGTTGTTTGATCCCCTGAAACCAGTATCGGCTATAGCCGCCAATAACGTTAATGTAAATCTTCATGGGTATATAACAAAGGGGGGTTTTTACAGGAAATATCTTGAAAAAATACAAATTGTGATGAACCTCCGCTTCTGGCACATTGCGTAAGGGCTAACGGCCCGCAGTAAGTGAGTAACGGATGTTTACTGCTGACAATGATCGCACCCAAGATAAGATAGGTGGTGTCACTCAATCTATCCAAGGTACAGGTTCACCAATATAAGTGTGTGTGCAGCAACGACATGTCACCTTAACGTCATTTCTCGTGATTGAAGGGTTTACCTGTTGCAGAATTCCATTCTCATCAACAAACAGACCTGGGTAGAAACTGCTTTCACCAATGCAGACTAAATCCCTTCGCTGATGCTCATGTAGCGCGACCAACCAGAATACCGGCTCGGTGGTATCAAGACGCCCACATACTTCGCTGAATATTTCATTCCACGGCTTGCCAATCTGTTTGATCAGAAAATAAAACAATGGTGTGTAGTCTCGGCCACGCTTCTGTCTGCTATGCATTGTCTCGCGCTTTACCAGTAGCTCATCTCCGACTATTTTGCGATTTCGTTCCCACCGATACTCAGCACCTGGATCATTAGAATGGTGCCGCGTCGTCGTGTTGACGCTGCGATATAGTTTACGGGGCTTATTCTGCTGATGAATACGCATAGCTTGATCTCGTACATCCTTTCTTTTGTGGGTCAGTAGCCCCATTCGGACCTTGTGTTGTTGCATAAAAAACGGACAGCCTTAAAGACTGTCTCATTCTGCTCAAATACCGTCCTACTGACAACTACCAAAGGTCGGCTTCTGGCACGGAGCGGACGTGTTAACGAAGCTGAAGGTCCGCTGTGAGCGAAGAGCAGACATATCGTTCAAGTCTATAGATTCTGCAGTGTTACTCACCTCGTTTTTAATAAACCACTATGCTAGTTTGTGAAGTCTATACCAGCGTTAAGGAGATGCTATGGGTGTTGAATTGCACATAACGAGAGCTGAATTTTGGGCAGATAATGAGGATGCGCAGATAACCGCTGATGAATGGCTTAACTACATTAATAACGATAATGAATTAAGCAGATATATTATAAACGGCGATTACAACGCCTTGTGGTCAGGTCACTCTTTGTACGAAGAACCATGGCTTGACTGGAGCGCAGGTAATATTTATACCACATGGCCCGATACATACCTGTACAGAAAGATGTTGCGGATTGCAAGACACCTTAATGCCCAAGTAATGGATGATGATGGTACGATTTACAGTGACGAATCGCAGTGGGAGTATGATCCGTCAACTAACGCATAACGTCTGCTGTTGGCTCGCAGAGGTTAGGCTGGCTGGTCCTCAGGGTCCGCTTTGAGCGAGAAGCGGACGCTCGCATCTATCTCAACACACTGAGGGCTTCACGAACACCTAGCTGTATTCGTCCACTGGGAAAAGTCAGATTAGCTATGTAAGTTTCAGCGTAAAAATTGGGCACTATAAAAGTACCCAAACTGTAGAAAAATATATAATGCTATGTCTCTGAGTCAAACATAGAGCGCTGCCTTGTTATTTTATAGTAAATGGGATTTTCTTCATCCACCTCAAAATCAGAGAAGAAGCGGTTATCTCTTAATGCTGTTAATAAACTTTGATTAGTTGAATCAACTTCAATTTTAGGTTTTCCTCGCCCCAAAATTTTACTGAACTCCGATAAACCAAGCAGATCAAGATACTCTTTGCAAGTCGTCTTACTCAAATCCTTACCCGGCAACAAAGCGATTAGCAGTGCTATTTTATTCTGCATACTCAGTCCCTCTGCGACAAACAGGTTTTTAAGTAACGGTTCAGAAACATCATTAGGGCTTGCTATCAATGCTGATATATCCTGTATTGCTCGACTCAAGATGAGCGACTGAGTAGAGGTTACCCAAGTTTTATAAGATGACGTCAAGATTAGAAGTTCATCTGGTTCAAAATTATTCTCTAAAATATAGTCATTAACTAACTGAGGGTAATTCTTACCATGAATAGCCAACGGTGTTTTAACAAACTCGAGTAGTTTAATTTTCAAATCATCATCAACTTGCCAAGAAAGTATTGATATAGCCTCATCCAAAATAAAGCTATCAGTTGTCATTAATTCAACGTATACCCCGATATTCTTATCAATATAATAGGAAAGTTGCTCCGAATAGTTATCTCGTATGAAGTTAAGTGAAACAATACTCATACGAATAATATTTTTATCCACTAATATTTTGAACTTATCACCCGCAATATTACTAGCACTAAAGGAGTTTTCGTAAATAAGATTTAGTGAACAAATTAACTTTTCATATTTATCATTTGATAAATCATTACAGATAACAATCGACTTAAATAATTTATCCTTAAGCTCATTATCAATGTTAATATTTTGAAAATTCAGCTCTACATCAGTTCTATTGATAAATTCGATAAGTGAGCCATCCAGTCCATCAACATGTTCAAAATAAGAGACAATATTTTCCTCAGAGCAAACTGCTCTATCTTTATCCAGCAAAGATGACCATAAGGATTCGCTCTCAACCTCACTCAGAGAGGTCACGAAAACTTGCAAAGAGTTTATATACTGGCCTTTTTGTTCATCAGATATTTTCTCATTATTAAGAACGGATAAAACAATGGCTTCATCATCCAAGATTGAACCATCACAACTAGATAAAACCATATCCAGATAGTCACTAATATGGTTATTAACATAACTAGCTAATGGAGAATCAGGCTGTGACATCACTAGTGTATAGTTCTTATGGCGAATATCATCTTCACTGTTAAGCGTGTAAACCTTACTCAGCATTAAGGTCAGGTTGGCAAAGTTAATATCATAAAGTGAATGCTGATAAACCGCATCAAAGAGTACTTTATTTGCGTTTTCAAATTTAATACTGACAAAAGAGACGTTAAGCAACTTAAAACCACTAATTAACTTGTCAACCTTCGGTTCTGATATTGCTAAATAATCCGCAGAATTAGAGAGGTACTCAGTCAGACAATTATCAATGTTAATGGCCTCAATGGTGTTATTGGCAGAATAATAAAATGTGCCTATAGAGTAGAGTTTAACCCAATCAGCAGAAAATTCACTCTCTGTCAGCGCATAAGAAAAAAACTCAGGCCACTGCGTATTTAATCGATTAATGAAGCCAGGCTGAGCCCTCTCAGTTTCAAAGTAACCGCGAATAAACTCAACTCTTCTTTCTTTCCTTAGCTGTTTGAATAAACGTTTTATTAAGTTTACTTGGGCAGGCGTTTGAAGCAGATAAGCTAATAGATCAAAATTGAGCGCCTCTTCCTGTTCAAAATCCACTTCTCGAAGGCGGGCAACGACCAGTTTTGGGTTCTTGAGTTGATAAGTGAACTCTTTGCCTTTTTGATCGGTAATGCTGCGTAAAAACATCTTATCAATACGACTCAGGCTATTTTCATAAAAATAGGTCATATAGTCGGTGTAGGTTTCATCAATATAGCCATCACGAATAAGATATTTAAGTAAGTCAAAATACTCACTACTTTTTATTTCATTAAAATCTCTTTCCTCTCCAATTTCATTGGTATAGGTGAGTTTAAATATTTCATCAATATTTTCTCTTGTTATTATTTCTTTAAGTTTTTTATTCCTGGAATCAACCAAATTCTCTCTTGATCTTGAAATAAGCTCATTGATTTCTTCTATTTTTCCATTGAATTTGTTTTCTACATTTTCTTTTCTAGCCGCCCTTCTCTTCGCTATATCAGCTTTCTCAGTCTGATAATAGTGAGGATGATTATTATATCTGGATAATTCCTGATCATATATAGCATCAACCTCCTGACTAGAAATGAGTATTTCATCATTGATTACATCAATCTCCTTTTTCCTATCACTAATGTCTTTTTCTATTTTTTTTAATTCCTCAATAATAAGATTATCTTTTTTACTAAATATGGTAAAAACCATACCTTGATTAAGTTGCAACTCACTAAAATCCCGTGGAAAAATATTCTTATAGGCAATGATAGCCAACATTTTATTACAATCAAGCTCAGTCGTATTTAACTTATTATAATAAATCTGAAATTCATTATATATATTCTTCAATATTCTCATGTCATCAATATATAGCGAAACCCCTTGTAGAAATCTTTCATCGAACAAATTGAGAATACCACCATCATCAAAATGTGAGATAAACTGATCGTAAGAGTTAGAACTATCAACAACAGGAATAACTGGGATAATATAATCAAAGAACTTAGTTCTATCCTTAGAAATAAAGATATCATCACGAAGCAAGTAAATAAAACGTAACGTCGATTTCTTGTGTCCTGCTAGGGTCCGTTGAATATTAACCAGCCTATTCACCTCATGAAGACGTTCAAAGATATGATTGCTATTAAAACGGTCCATATCTTCAAAAATAATAGCGTCAGCATCAACGTTCTCGAAAAGGTATAATACTTCATTTAAATACCGGTCAAAATAAGACTCTTCACTCTCTTCAAAAATCTCTATTTCATTACCCTGTACATTTATTTTCTTAAAGACATTACGATTCTTTTGGGTTTTTATTAGTTTATAAATAAAGATAAAAGACAGGATAGTAACTATAAAGCCGCTAATTAAAAGCGTATCGTGCCTAGTCGATAATGTTAGTAGTGTCTTTAAAACGCCATCAGATAAAAGTGAAACAAACTCATCCCACTTATTAAATAGAGTGATATGCAGTACCGTTGCGATAAGTAATACCGTGAAGATAGTATTTATCACAATGTTGCTCGTTTTTATTTTTTTCTTTACTTTAAAATGCGTCTGGGGAATGTCATCAGCATTAATTTGGTGAATTAACTGGTTAAGAATTTTACCTTCTAACGCTGTTTCACTTATGGCTTTACTAGGTTCATTAGTTTCAGCTTCCTCCGTCGCTCTAAAATGGGCAAGTGAAATATGAACAAACTTTATATTCGAATGACTTTTCTTATATGATTCGACAAGGCTACTTTTTCCTGCGCTATATTGCCCTGATATTGCAATATTTTTTAGATCGTCATTGGCAAAAACAAAATCTATCGCATTTTTATATATACCCAGCTCAACATCGCTGATCGGCGTTAACTTTTGAAATTTATAGCTGTCATCACTCATTGATATCCCTTCCCCATATTCACCGAGAGAGCAACTTCTCAGAGTTAATCAAACAAAATCATACAGATAAAAATTCGTCCTATTATAGCAGAAACAATGCTAAAGATTAGTCAAAGCCTCGTTGTTCTTCTTCTCCTATCCCTCTGATTTTACGCTAAATATTACCTCTGCAACGTGTCCAATACTTTTGCCTTGGGTTTGCATTCCTTGATATTTACCAATAAAGCCATATGGATCAAGACATTTACGAAGTAGCAACGTCCGCTCCTGGCACGAAGCGGACGCTAAGCCACCGTTTATAGTCATCTTGGTAAAGACTATGCCGATAGCAGATGAGTACGTAACCTTTGCCAGACAGCCACGGGCGACAGACATAGCGTCGCCGCCTGCGGATTTGTTGCAGGTAGAGTTTTCATATTTGCTCTTGTGAAAGTAGTTAACGATGAGTGGGGTAAACGGCGATGTATACGTAGCCGCAACTGCCAAGGGTATCGGCTTCGCAGGTGAAACCATTGTGGTACAGGGTGACGCGGTGGGCATGGCGAGGATTCATTTCACCAGTAGTCAGCATCGATTCCATCTGGCTGATAAAATGCGGGAATGCCACATCCAGCTTAAGACATTCTGCTTCGCTGAACTTACCGGTAATGCTGGCCCGGTAAACCAGATAGTGCAGCCGGTTTCCCTCCTGTACCAGACGAGCGCCAAAGCAAGGCGTCACATTACGATTCAGCCCCCACTGGAGAAATGATTCGTTCTCTGAGCCAGTAGATTTCATTGAAGTACCCTCATATCCAGCCTCGCTCTGCAAACGACACAATGCCATCTGAACCGACAACCAGATGATCGAGTATGTTCACATCAACCAGTGCCAGGGCTTCTTTAAGCCTACCGGTAATGTTGCGATCGCATTGGCTGGGCTCCGGGTCACCTGATGGATGGTTATGCGCAAGCACGACAGCTGCAGCATTGAAGCGAAGCACTGACTTCACTACCTCACGGGGATGGACCTGGACATGGTTAATCGAACCGGCAAATAGCGTTTCACTCTCCAGTAAACGGTGCTGGTTATCGAGATAAAGCATCATAAACACTTCCCGTTCTTGTCCTGCCAGCTGTAACCGAAGCCAGTCACGGGCAGCCGTGCTTGAGGTAAAGGACATGCCGGGCTGGCGCAGATATTTATCCAGCAGGTTGATAGCGCGGCGAATGGTCCGTTGGGCATAAGGTGTCAATCCGGAGGTCGCGGGGAGCAGGCAACCATGCTGGGCCATAACCGCCAGCGGAAAGAGTTCAGGCTGCGTTGACAGCGGGGATAATGCGGTATTCATGTCAGGTATTCCTCAGTCGATTAGATGCATAATGGCGCTGCATTCCGGATGGTTCAGCGCGTAGTCGCGTAAGAGATAATAGTGTTCAGTCATCGCGTCACACTCGGTGCGACAGGCATGGTGGTTGTAAGCCATCAGACAGGCGACCATCCCTGCAGCTTCACTGGTAAGCTCTGCGCCATTGCCGTTCATGCTGTTGAACAATGCCCACTTCTCACCGCTCTCTGACTCTGGAGCCATAAAAGCACCTCCATTACTGAGCGTCGAAAAGCGCCAGATACCGCCGTGATAATCGACACACAGCCGGTCCATCCAGGCGAAAATGCGAGGTTCAAGGGTTATCCATTGTGGGATGGAGCCAAAGTGCTGCGGCCAGAAGCCGATGCGTAACTCGTCCGGGACCACTGAGGCAGTAATTGCGGTATGCTCCGCGAACTGATGATTTTGTGTATTCATTAAACTATCTCCTTATGCCGGAACGGTTGTTTAACGCCCGAAAAACTCGAGCATATTTTCTGCCATCACCCAAAGAGCGCGATTGAGCTTCACATCGCCGTCAATGCCGGTAACGGCACGGGTGCGGCTGCTTTTCCCCTGAGCGGTACGCCCTGACAGACCACCTTTCATCAGGTTCTCCTGCACGCGCTGGTAAACGGTCCACAGGTCATCGCTGTAGTCCTCCCGACGACGCGGGGTCAGCAACTGCGATACCGTGACCGGCTGGTGGTCTTCACCAAAGCGATACTTCAGCGCGGCATTCGCCAGTGCGTGACGGGCGGGTGCTGGCAACGCCAGTGACTGCATTGCATCACGCTTCTCCTCCACCCGTTCAAACACGCCGAGTACTTCGTAAGCCCCTTCAATCACCTTATCGACGACATTACCTTTATGCGGGACCCGCACTTCTCCAAATGACTGACCGCAGACCAGACCGTTGGTACAGACGCCTCGAAACAGCCCCGGCAGCATCTGATAGCTTGAGGAGCCGTCATGGCTGTTAAGCAGAATGATTTCCGGCACCTGATGTCCGGTCAGTTGACCGGCACGACGCAGGCGAAGCATGTGTTTGGTGTGTTCCCGCTTGCTCTGGTCGCGAACTTTTGTCTGGCAGGCAAAGAACGGCTCAAAGCCTTCACGCTGCAGGCTTTCGAGGATGGTGATGGTCGGGATGTAGGTGTACCTGTCTGAACGAGATTCATGCTTGTCACTCCCGAACACGCTGGGCACATGACTCATCAGCTCTTCGTGGGTCAGAGGCCGGTCACGGCGTATCTGGTTTATACGGCCAAAGCGGCTGGCTAATCGCATGGCTAACTCCTTATCTGATAATCAAATAAAAACAAAAAAGGCCATGTTCCCGAAGGAGCATGGCCTGTCGCTATCTGGTGTTGGTGCGTAGCGGGCTGGAGAGGTCTGAAATGTGAATAATTAATCGCTGTAGTGTGTGGTCCGACACTCACTGAGGTCAGACAGCTCTTTTTGCGTATTCTTCAGACCCGGACTGAAAGTGCCTACTTTTTTATCGTTGACGTAAACATCAAAATTCCCAGCCTGGCTCAGGGCGTCAATAAATGACACCCAGGCATTGTCACCGTTTCGCCAGCCGAGGAATGACGGTAACGGATACTGGCTGTCATCCATCACCACGGTGATGTTGGTTCCGTCATCGTGAGAATTCAGCAAGGTACCGTCGGGCAGGGTCAGGTATACGCTGTGCTGCAGCACATTCTGCTCATCGGGGCTGGTGGTGCAGTTAAGATTAAAGACCACTTTCTCCGGACTGGTGATGATGTATTCGGTCACCCCCTGGGCGAAGCCGCTGCTCCACATATTGGGGATGGCCTGTGCAACGGAGGCTGAGGCCAGCATAACGACCGCCAGGGCGGCATGAGATAAACGCATAAGTGATTTCCTTTCATTAATATCAGAGGGAGGGGCATCCGTCAGGGCGCGCTGAAGCGCTCCGGGTACCCGGGCGACCTTATTTCACTTCATCAACGCTCTTATCTGTCTGTCGTCTTGTCCTTCCATTTTGGCCGGTTGCTACCCGAAAAGGATTTCACCAGCGACCAGTATTCCACCGGGAATCGTTTTACCAGTTCCCCGTTGAGACGGACATCGATAGTCCGGTACTGCCCGTTGTTCATGGTCCCCTGACTGAAGTAAGCATTGCTGCTGCAGGTCCCCGTGTCGTACTGGTTCCAGGCTTTTTCGGGTTTGCCCACCACGTAAAAATCCCCCAGGGCGCAGCCGTTAGTGGATTTACGATTAACGATGGCCACCCTGTTCGTTGCCGCCAACACGATGGTGCAGGTGCTTTGTTTTCCCCCACAGACATCCCATAACACCCGACCACCAGGGTCCTTAAACGACCAGATGGTGTTCGCCGGAATATCGGCTCGTTCCCGGGCCGCGGTACTAAGACTGACGCTGAAGACCAGCGCAAAAACTGCAAACCTCACTTTCATTTTTCATTCCTTAGCCATTTCAGAAAATCCGGAGTCAGCGCCCGCAACGGCGTACCTGGCGCGCAGCAGGTGGAGCAGATGCATTTATTTATCGATCGATAATAACGATCGATAAAATAGATATCGATCGTTACATTCTATTAATTAACACAAGGGTTGTCATCCCTTTCGGGGAAAATGTGTGACAGAACAGGGACTCAGGTATCCGGTACCACGAAGCGGGGGCAACGGGGGGTTCTGATTAAAAGAAGTGGGTCTGTAAATGAGGCTCATGCCCACGGATGACCGGGAGGAGTATAAAGTCTGGTTTCAGAAGAAAATCCAGTCCCAGACGGCACGGGCGACGGACACCACCGCATCACGCACGGTGCGAATCACCGTTTTCAGTGGTGCAGGCAGGAACGACGATGACTCAGCCGTATCAAAAACCCGGCTCACAGCGTCACCGAAACTGTCACGGGCCTGCGACTTTACCGGCTCTGTGCAGAGTCTCCCTTGCAGTTGTGTCACCACCGGGCTGGTGGCGCGGTCAGGCAGACAACACATCATGTTCGCCACCATATCCTCAATGCCCCATCCAGTGCTGGCGGACACCACACAGACCGGATGATGCGGTTTAAACATTGCCATAATTGCAGCCTGTTTCGCTTTAAGATTTACCTGTTGTTGTGGCGAGGGCGTGCCGATCGCGCTATCCCATTCATGACAGGGTTCGATTTTGTCGGCCTGGTTAACCACAAACAGTACCTTTTGCCTGTAAGGTTGCATCACACCGTGCCAGAACTGCTCGTCCACGGTCAGTGCCCGATCATCGGCCTTAATGACCCACAGCACCAGTTCCAGCTCCGGCAGCATACGACGGTACAGGACCCGGTACTCATGATCCCGCCGCCCGTTTTCACCTACACCCGGTAAATCGACAATCACCAGACTGTGACGCCCGCTGCGTAGCCGGAAGCGCAATACGTCGCGAGTACACGCGTTCACGTCACTCACCGGGGACACCTCGCCCCGGAAAAGTTCGTTGCAAAGAGAGGATTTACCAGCACCACTTTTGCCCATAATGCCAATCACCGGCTCGTAGTGGGTCAGGTTCTGGATACGTTCAAGAATAAGCTGGCGAAGCGTGTGCGGAAGCGACGCGAGCGGTTGCTCAAAGGCCTGAAGGCCGTCAGGTTTATTCATACAGTAGTCTCAGCGTGAAAAATTAAAAATCCCGGATCCAGTAAGGAAGGCGGGGATTCACTGAGATAATATCTGTCTGAAATAATTTGGAATTTTAGATTAACATGTAAAAAATATTGTGCGATCCAGGAGTGAAAAATGTCCGATTCGTGCCCGAAGCAGTCATTGCTAACACTCACTTCAGTCAATAAGCAGGATACCCGCTTCTGGCACGGAGTAGTCAGAAGCGGGCGTTGCTAACGGAGTAATGTGCTAATTTATAGGCAGCAGGTTGCACTATATCTTGCACATCAACAACCGGCTCAGGTTTACTGCGCCCGATACTGAAAGCTCGTAGTGGATTACGATATATTATATTTTAAAACACCCAACTGATAAATCCACTTGAATGCTTTTCACTAATTTTCATTGCATACAGTTCATGAAGACTTCGAAAAAAATCATTATCTTTTTCAAATATTAACTGCTCATGCTCTTCAATTATTAAATAATTTTGCATTACCGGATTAAATACCCTCTCCATTTCCTTGATCAACATAGATCTATTTTTATCGATGGACAGATCTATAGCGATAAATTCTCGCATTAATGGCATTAGTTGATTTGGGTCTATGTTTTCTATATTCCCACTAGCTTTTTTTTGTCTTTCTGAATAGATAACATTAATCTCGCTTGTGTATTTTTTTGCTAACCTCATAAATTCTGGGTATGAACCAGTAGCTAATGCAATCTCTTCATATTTGAGAAATAAATCGGCTTTGCATTTTTTTACCGTCACTTCGAGGTCTTCAACTGTCTTTTTTAAATCCGCATTTGCTTTGATAATTGACATTGGAATAGCTTCATAATTCTGACCTAATTTGGAATCAGGGGTCACCATCATATGTACTACTTCATTAAACATAAGTTGATAAGAACCAGATAACTCTCCATATTTTAGAAAAAGTTCATTGTGTGAAGATGAACAAGAACTTTGTAATTCCCTCATTGGTCTGTAGTAATCCTTTATAAGTTCCTCTTGAAGACCTTGGTCCTTTTTGTAGTTTTCTAATATCCCAGCAAAAAGAAATGACCCTAAGAATATAGAAATTATGGTAATTAGCAATTGACTAGAAAACGATTGCGCTCGATTACTCATGAATTATCCTTAAAACATAACACGGAAATAAGCGGCCCCTGCCAGGGAGAGAACGACAGGTCGGGAACGAATTTAACTGACGGGTTAGCCATAGTCCAGAACCTTGGTTAAAATGCTAACTATGGCTGTAAGCATCCCAGAAAGTTGCGCCAGTAACATTTGAAGCTCCTTATAATCCAGTTAAATCAATGTCCGCTCCTCGCTCACAGCAGACCCTCAGCTCAGTGACCTTTTCCGCTTTGTGCCAAGAGCGGACGTTGTTAACGCTGCACTGCATTAATCATTGGGGGCAGGTCAACACGTTTTTGCTGCCTGCGAACCTGCCAGTCTGCGCCGATTTTCGGATTGAGATGGATATCCACTTCATCTTCGTAAAATACCGGATGTACTACGCTACATTTTCCCAGCGCATCATGGATAGCAGCCATTTTTTCTTCTTTATGCGGGTCGCGGATACGCAATGTTGGTGCGGCTCTGCACTAGACTAACCCTGTAGATGGCAACCAGCGGCGCACCGTTCCGGCATGCAGCTGGCATCCGGTTATCTCGTTGATTTTGATCGCCAGTAACTCCGTACTCCAGCGTGAACGTTGATAACCAAAATCACCGGGAGTGTGTTTTATCAGTTCACGTAACAATATGCAGATATGCTCAAAGGACCAGCGCCGGGTACGCCCTGCGGGTAAGGATTTCAGGCCTTCTACACCCGACACGTAAACCAGTTAATCCAGCGCGCGACGGATGAACGGGCGCAGCACAGTGTTCGGGCAACATCGCTCAGTCCGGTTGGTGATTTGTAATTCTTGGCGATTGATCAGATCGCACAATTCGGGCTGAGTTCCCTTTAAGGGATCTACTATTCCACGCAGCTACTTAGGAATGTGGGGGAGTTAATAATTATTTCATGAGTATGTGATTTTTTTGCAGGAGAAAAGAAATGCGATAATATTGGATTTCACATCACAATGAAATACAATTAATTCTCAGGGATTAGCTAGGGGAAAATTAGACATGGTATCAAATGAACTACTGAAGAAGTTTGTCGAACAGATAAGTGAGTCAGGGTTTCCACTTGAGCACTGGGCATCTTCACTTCTAAGAAAAGAAGGCTGGATTGTCAGGACTAATTACTATTATATCGATTCAGATGATAAGAAACCTAGGGAAATGGATATCGTTGCATACAAGTTAAAGCGTCTTGATAGATTCAACGTAAAAACGGTTCTATTAATAAGCTGCAAAAAATCAAAATCCTCCGTGTGGGGCTTCTTGCGCAGGTCTTTTCCTGAATATGGAAATCAGATAAATTTATTTCCAGCCATGATTGTTTCAAAATACCCTCCGGTTAATTATGCTCTAAAGTGGGGGTGGCAAAGAGAGTTTTGTGATTTTATGGCCGGGCACGGGCTATCAAGTTGGTTTGGTGTGCCCCAACATGACGTGTTTGCACATCAGCAAATCCCCTTGGAGAAAGGAAAACTTCATGATAGCGACATGCATAGCGCCACCATGCAACTGATCAAAGCTCAGGCATATGAGATATCTGATCGACATAACGTGGAGAATCGTGAAATTAAGCAGTTTAACTTAATATCTTTAACTGAAGGAGAATTTGTTGCCTTTGACTTTAACGATGGTGCAGATGTCGAGGCGATAGAAATCCCAGAACAAGTGTCCATGACTAGCTACAAAATAGATAACTGTGATCAGGACTCTAGGGTAATTTATCTAACCAAAAGGAAGTTTGAGGAAGATGTGTCGCGTTTTACACAACTTCACGAATTAAATGCCGAGTTTTTTATCAATAAAGAAAATGAGTTCCGGAATGAGGCTGTATTCGATTGGCACAAGTTGGCCGTCCACTCGGAAGAATTTATTTCCAATTTGGAACGTTACATTTGGGACTGTGCGCGGCACCACAGGGTTCTACCTGACACGCCCTTGAAGTTGAGCGTAAAGATCTCTGTTGAGTCTCACAATCCTATTGTTGAGATCTCATCAAGCAGGTCGGAGATTTTGGATGTTGCTCGTTCCTCTGATGTAAAAAAGCGTATATACCGTGATATCCAGTTTTTTTGGGGTCATGAGGGTCATATAGAAATAAACACTATAAAGATCAGTTGATTTTCGTGCGTAAAAACCTTCACAACGGATTCTCATAGATTTCAGGTTAGTCTCATCCGAGGAATGCGTACCAATCTTGCTAATGGATGCCGGGTTTCGCCGTCCCTAAATAGCTGCGCGGAATAGTAGATCCCTTAAAGGGAATGTAAGCATCCCTGCAAAATGCGCCATTCACTTTTTGAGATCTTCCGACATATGGCCTGCTCCCCGTTGCCCCCCACATGGTAATGTTAGTATTACAACTATGCGCGAACTTCCGCTCATCGCTCAGAGCGGACCTTCTGCTCAATGAGTTAGCCTGCGCCATGCCAGGAGGAGACGTAGCAGTAGGCATAAAAGGTCACCTATGATGCATAGCAAATAGTATCGATTACCGCAGTTGCCCATAATACCAGCGTTCGCCTGAAAACCACTCATCCGGATCGTCACCACCATAATAATCAAGTGTAATTCCTAATTCTTGCACACCATCCGGGAGAGTTAGCCCCCATTCCCTGGCAAGACTACGTTCTTTGAGTAGTACTGATGAGCCATTCTCAGAGCTAGCATCAGTGATGAAGCCTTGAAAGTATTCCTCAGAACGAAATAAACATACTTCACTGGTAAACATATCCGGAAGGCAAATCACGGCAGTAATTCGAGGTGTATCGCCGCAATCTGCTGTAGCGTGTATCAAGTTAGAACAAGCATTAATCAAGGCCTGTGCACACTCTGCTTTTGTTTTTTGTTTGCTGTATTTTCCTTGAATAAGATTAATTTCTACTGGAATTTTAAAATTCCAGTATCGTTCGCTTATTGGAAAAATTGCACGGTCCGGGTTACGAAAACTTTCGGCCCAACGGTTAAGTGATTTTATACGTCGGGGAATATTACGTACTTTTGTGCGGTTATCCCTGCATAAACGTCTACTCATGTTTTCAACTTCCTGATTGTTTAATTAGATATGGTTTTAGACGAATAATTAGTATTTATACAATTTATATTCCAACTAATGACTTAACTATAATCAAACTATTTGCTCCACACAAGAACGTCCGTTTCTCGCTCATAGCTGCCCGTCATGCTAGCTCAAAAAGCAGGCTTAACGTAGGATATTTTCCGTTTTCCAAGCGGACTCCAATACATTACTAACATCGCGGTGTATTAATCAACGGGGAGCAGGTCAATATGGCCAAGTTACTGAGCAGTCGCAGCAGCTGACCGGTGCCGCGAGAGCTGAATATCTCGAAATAGGAAGAGCATTCCGTGTGGGCTGTAACTTAAAGATCAGAACTTAAGTGATTAGCAACCAGGGTCAGTTTGGTAAGCGCTAAACGTACAATAATTCCCTATATCCTAACGGACCCCTTAAACGACTTAATCAACTTAATCGAGGAATAATATCATTTCGAAAAATCTCTAGTGCAGTTTGGCCATTAGGTTTATAGCCTAAGATCCCGCTCAGAGGTTCTAATGAACCTCCGATAGCAATGGTCGTATACTTAATATGGGTTTCTCCAAATGTTGCTATCCGGCACGGGAATGTATTCATCACTTCATACATTGGCCTTAGTTGGCTCTGAATAGCTTTACGAGCAGCATCACCGCTTAAACCGTACATATTTAGGGTGTCATGCTCAATAACGTCTTCAGGTTCCCATTGACCGTTAGTATAATCTGTAACCAATGCTATTTCTGGAAGATACCTATTGACTCTTGGTTGGTACGGTTGCATTTTGATGGTTAAATCTACGATTGCAAAAGGTGGTGCAACAACAATGGCATGTGCTGCTGCCATCCCACTTCCATCGGAGGGTGACCAAAACCAGATGGGCTTAATTTTTGATGACTGAGGGAAATCAATCTTAACCGCTGAATTGGTTACATAACTCCAAATACCCAATTCTTCCAGCATTCGACTCAGCATACTAGACACGTCAACACAAGCTCCAAGTCTTCCATCTTTCTTAATAGCCTTATGTAAGGATTCAGCACAAATTATTATAGATTTCTTCGCCCTTTCTAAGTACTCATCCTCATAATGTTTAGACTCTACATACAAAGCATATTTTCGAGAAAGCGTGGGTCTTTTTTTTCCTGCCTCAAGAAATTAGGATCATCACAAAAACCGGGATTTGAATAATCTATCCCTAGATTTTCAAATTGTGCCACCAATTGTTTTTCAACTTGCTTATTTGAGCCTTTCCAACTAATCCCGTTCATGAGTATCCCTCAGCATGTGTTTGCACTTACATTATCAGCCGATTCTATCACAGGAGAGGTGACCTGCTCCCCATTGCTTAACATGCATCGTAGTAAGTATGCATTCCGAACCTCCGCTGTTCGCTCACAGCGGACCTTTAGCTCAGTGGGCTTGTCTGTACCGTGCCAGGGGCGGAAGTTGTTGCATGGGAGATATGTCCTTAACAGGGAACAGGTCAGGGATACTATGGAACGTATCATTAAGAAGGCCGCTCAAGTGGCCTAATACTCAATTAAATGAGTTAGTACCCGAGTCTTTTAAGTTCTAACGACAGTCGCTTGAGGCTTTGATCAAGACTCTCATGATTTTCTTTCAGCTCCTTTTTCATTAACCCAATGTGATGAGTTAGATCAGCGTTATCTGCTGAGCGGGTTACAGGAAAGTCATCACTCGAAGACAATCTGCCATTTTTGCTGTAGTCCATTGTGATGCAGATAAGTGTTGCCAAGTCGATAACCCGGTGAAGGGGGAGTTCTTCAGACTGACGTGACCATTTTTCTCCAGTGTTCCGCCAGACTTTGGCTGAAAGCTCTGTCCAGCCCGGACCGTTCCACTGAGCAATACCAACGGAGAGGCCCATGGCATCAGTATCATCAGCATATGGGCCGTCAATGCGGTCATAGTTTTCAACCTGAATAATAGGTTTGTGTTTTAAATGCGCCGGGATTTTCATGCAAATCTCTTTCTATGATTAGGTGATTAATAAAATATATAAATTATTTAATTAGTAAATTTAGTAAGTGAAACAATTTGTGTATTTTATTTTTTATCATATAGTTAGTTATAATTTCTGTCAAAATTGAGGCCAAAGCAACTTGTGAGTTACTTTGGCCTGAACAGGACGCTCAGAATATTTATGATGACTTAGGACGGTAGGCGCAACGTCAGCTCCTAGCTCATAAGGGACAACCATACTCAAATCTCCCACATTGCAGGAGATTTGAGTATGAACACGTCACCGTGGAACAAAGACCGTATCATCGGCCAAAAAAGACCACTTCAGATATCTCATATCTGGGGGATCCGAATCCGGCTTGAACTGGAAGGTAAAACGCGCGATTTAGCTCTGTTCAATATGGCCCTGGACAGTAAGCTTCGAGGCTGTGATCTGGTCAAACTCAAAGTATCGGATGTGGCATATGGTAGCTCGGTTTCAAGCAGAGCAACGGTGTTGCAACAGAAAACCGGTAGCCATGTGCAATTCGAGATAACCAAAGGGACAAGAGAAGCTGTTGCTGCATTGATAAAGCTTGGCAATTTGCACAGTAAAGACTTCTTGTTTCGGTCTCGGGTCGGAACTAACCAGCACATTTCAACCCGGCAATACAACCGAATCTTTCATGGGTGGGTAGAAAAGCTTGGTCTCGAAGATTCGCTTTACAGCACACATTCCATGAGAAGAACAAAACCTTACCTGATCTACAAGAAAACCAAGAATCTCCGGGTGATCCAACTTCTGTTGGGTCATAAGAAACTGGAAAGCACAGTCCGTTATCTGGGCATTGAAGTCGATGATGCGTTAGAGATCTCTGAATCGATTGAAGTCTAAAGTTGTCAGGGCTGCAACAGCAACCCTGTGCCAGTTGCGGACATCCATAGGAGAAATAAGCGATCAGTTCTTAAATTCGTTGTAATTTTTTTGTATTCGCAAAGGGATTTGTGTTGGTTGTATAATTACCTAATATTCATACAGTTGAATGGGGGATGGGGGATGAAGTTCTCGCACAGACATGGTTTTGATCCTGAGTATAGTAAAAAGCCGATACGGGAAGATGCTCCAGAGTGGCTTCGCTCTTTATTTTTTGTAACTGTCCTCGATAATTTTTTGTACATTGATGGTGATAGCCGCATTGCGAATGATGAGAACAAGCCTCTGGGTATTAAGGCTTTGATCGAGCGACTTTGCGCAGAGAATGGTCAAGAAACAGATCAAGAGGATTTCGATTCATGGTACTGTCATGATGCTTTGAAAGCACGTTTGCAACATATGCATTGGTTTCAATTTTACGATGCTGTTGAGATCATTGGAGATCTATTAAGAAAAAGAGATGTAGAGAGAGGCCATACTTGGGGTAAGAAGGTATTAGAAGACATTACTTTTACATCATATCGTCAGAAATTGAACGAGTTATTCGCATCTCGAAATATTGACTGGAAAATGAATTCTGCTGGTAGGTTAGAAACACCATTACCAAATGAACTAGAACAAAAAATAGATGAAACTAATAACTTATTGCAAGACCAGTTTGAACCTGCAAGGAGGCACTATGTGAAAGCCCGGGCTTTTGCATTAGGTGCGCATAAGGATCCAGAAAATTCCATAAAAGAATCGATAAGTGCAATAGAAAGCATGTGTCGGACGTATTATCCGTCAGCCTCAACCCTAGGCGAGGTATTAAAACTGATGAGAAAAGAAAACACTATCTCACCTATGCTATTAACTGTAATAGAAAAATTTTACGCATATACAAATGCAGAACCGGCAGTAAGACATGGTAGCAACAAGGTTTCTTCTGTCTTGGAATACGATGCTGAATTCGTGTTGCATATATCAGCAGCATTTATTAGAACAATAATACAAAGAAAAGCTGTTTTGGATAACTAAGCCAGACTTACAGCCAACTGACCGTTTCTTATTATTCAAAACATAATAATGTTAGGTCCGCGCCTCGCTCTCAGCAGACCTAGAGTGAGAAACAGACCGTTTTGGTCCAGAGATGACGTTATGACACGGTTGGCAGGATATCTAAACATGCTTGGTGCGCTCCTTACACCGGCACCGTACCGCTGTTCTGTCAGTTGTTTTCCGTCACCGTTATATTGCAGCTTTGCATCTGCCCTGCTTGGTCAGCGAACATCAATCGCCGCCGCTCAGCACGCGCCCGCTGGTAATCGTGGAGAAGTTAGCCCCGTCCCGGCTCAAGGTGTCGTTACCCTGCAACAGGTCGCTGATGATCATTGTTTCAGCCCATGCTAGCAACAAGTTGACTCTTACAAAACTAGGGAATAACATGATAACCTTACATTTTATGAGGATAATATGTATGAGTTATTCAAAACCGGCAGTTTTAGCGAAAAGTTCTGCATACAAGGCGGAATGCCGTCCTAACAATAAACCCAGCGGCAGGCCCTGCAACCCTCCTGGACCTGGTAATCGTTAATTTCGCACTCTGACTTACAGCGAAGCGGCGACAGTTTTCGTCGCTTCTTTATTTATATACAGCCGAAATATAATCTTATGTATTTTAAACTCAAATCAAATGTACTATTCAGGAATTACGGTGATTATGGCTACATTACGGATGATAGAAACTACAGATACGTAGAAGATGAGGTGATAGGGGAACGGATTGTTTCAGAAAGTGGCGCTGTGTTTTTATCTACTTTAAATAAGACGCCAAAGTCTACTCTTGATATATGTACTGAACTACTTGATAAGTTCAAGGATGTCAGCATTGAAATAATAAGAGATGATGTCGAAGAGTTTTTCTCTGAGTTAGTTTGTGATGGTTTTTTGTGTAAAGGTGAGACTTCTGCTGAATGTAACAGCAATGATTATGTTTTTACATATAAAGATATAAATAGTAAAGTAAAAATCGACATAAGTAAGGATGATACATACAATACAAATGAGTTCCTTGAAAAGCATGAAAGCGAAGTAAATCGCTTGACCAGCGTACATATAGAAATCACCAGTAAGTGTAATGAGCGATGTATTCATTGTTATATCCCTCATGAGAAAAAAATAAAAACACTGGACACAAAAAATATCTATGCTTTGTTGAAACAATGTAAAGATATGAATGTGCTGCATATAACTCTGAGCGGAGGGGAGCCTATGTTGCATAAAGATTTTTGTGACATATTAAAGCAATGCAGGGAGTATGATTTTGCTGTCAGCGTTCTTACTAATCTCACGCTCCTGACTGATGAAATCGTGACAGAGATGAAGCTGAATGGATTGTTGGGGGTTCAAACATCGCTGTATTCAACAGATCCGGTCATTCATGATTCAATAACAAAAATGACAGGAAGTTTTAAAAAAACTAAATCATCAATACTTAAGTTGGTCGAAAATGACATACCGTTACAGATCAGTTGTCCAGTAATGAAACAGAATAAAAATTGTTACCACGACGTCATTGAATGGGCGAAAACATATGGGGTTGCTGTCAGTTATGATTATGCTTTGATTGCCGAATATGATCATTCAAATAAAATCATCTGTAATCGACTCTCATTAAATGAAGTCAGTAAAATTATCAAGGATAAACATTCTGATGATAAAGCTTATCTTGATAAATTGAAAGATGACCTAGTTAATAAGAGTCATGTTGATCCGGAAGACCCTATCTGTTCGATTTGTAGTGTATCTGTTTGCATTGCTGAGAACGGAAACGTTTATCCCTGTGCTGGCTGGCAGTATTGTGTTTTAGGTAACATTCTGGAAACATCATTAAATGATGTCTGGCTTTTTTCTAGGAAAATAAATTTATTAAGAATGATAAAAAATAAAGATTTCCCCGAATGCATGCAATGTGATCTTAAAGGTATCTGTTCAATGTGCATGGTAAGAAACGCAAATGAAGATTGTAATGGTGACTATTTGAATATTAATGAATATTTTTGCAATATAACGAAAATGAAAAAAGAACTGTTAAACTAACAGCCCCCTAGAGGTGCTGATAGGCTCGCTCCATACGGCCCTTAGCCTAAGGCAATAGGCACAAATTAGTTTGCTCCCGAGCGCTGAGAGAACCCGGCCGAACTGGTGATGTGGGTATCAGTACTACCACCACTTTTGCCCTGAACATACAATGTTTATCCCGGCAAAACGCAAGCGATTTGCTGGGAACAGTTCCAATTGTTTAAGCCTCCCCAATGTAAGCATGAATTCCGAACTTCCGCTCCTCGCTCAGAGCGGACCTTCTGCTCAGTGAGTTTTGTTGCCGCATCTGTAACCGCAGTGTTCATCAAACGCCCGTCCGCCGTAACGGTACTCCCGGGCTGGAAAAAGGCCTTCGCCGCGGTGGCTTCCGGTGCCCCTCCTGCGCAGCCACTCAACTGCAGTGAAAAACGGGTATCACCATCGGTTGACCCTGGAGCAACCAGAGCAGTGGCATTCCCGGAACGTAGAGAAACATCAGCATTCTCTCCTGCGCCACCAATATTCACATTACATGTGGTACCAACAATGGAACCAGTGAAAGTGATGGTTCCGGTATCTGACGCTATTGCCGGTATGGATAACAGCGCCATACCAAAACAGGCAGATAATGAGACATATTTCATCTGCATGGATAAAACTCCATTTATAAAATTAAGACCATAAAAAAACCGTGCACACGTTAAACACCTGCGCCCCCCTCTTTGAACGACATAAGGAGGAAATAGAAAATAAAAAACGGTAAACTTACTCTTTCAAAATAGATTTTTCACTAAAAGAAAAAGGAACCGTAGCCATACCGTCGATTTAGAATATACATGTGATTATAAAATTCCCGCAAAAAGATATAACTGATCAATTCCGCACCACATGATAGGCAGCACCTATCATCGTTCGTTTTTCTATCGTTGAATCAGATCATATCGTTAACAGAAAAGATGATAATTACTTTATAATCATAATGTTAAACATATAACCAGTGAGAGCGTAGCAATACAAAAGACAAACACAAAACAACAATATAGTCACATATCACATATCTGACAGCATCGTTTAAATAAGCTCATTTATCCTTTGTTTAGATTGAAATTAATTAGAAAACCAGCTTGAACAGTCAAAAAAGATATGATTTAGGATATTTCTCATCACAAAGAAAATCCCCAAGGCGGCTTTAACATGAAATTAAATCACCATTTATCTTTTATATCAAAACAGGCTTCACAGGTACCTCTGCATTATTTAAAAAAACCAGAGGCACCTTAACTCGTATACATTCTCATAGCTGTTCTATAAGAACATACATTATTCTATCTCTAGTACGATGCCAAATTCCCGAAAACTGTCACATCGCCAGTTCATAGAGCGCTTTAATTTCTTCTAAAGAGGCCGTTCGTGGGTTGCCGCCCGTACAAACATCGTCCAGAGCCGCCTGCGCCAGCTGAGGAATATCCTCCTTGCTTGCGCCCGCGAGGGTAAGCCCTTGAGGAATGCCTACCTCACGACACAATGCGCGCACAGCATCAACAGCCAGCCTACGGGCATCAGCAAGGTTAACGCTATGCGCATTTTCTACTCCCATCGCATGGGCTATGTCGCGATATTTCTCCCCGGTATAGTCGGCATTCCATTCCATGACATGCGGCAGCAGAATGGCGTTGGCAACACCGTGGGGCATGTTATAGAACGCCCCCAATGGATGTGCCATCCCATGAACCAGACCTAACCCCACGTTAGAAAAGCCCATCCCGGCAATATACTGCGCCAGCGCCATCCCCTCGCCTCCTTCAGATTTACCGGCCACGGAATCGACCAGGCTACGGGAAATCAAAGATATCGCTTTCAGATGCAGCATATCCGTCATCTCCCATGCCCCTCGGGTCGTGAATCCCTCAATCGCATGTGTCAACGCGTCAATCCCGGTGGCGGCTTTTAAGGCTGGCGGCATGGTGGCCATCATGTCGGAATCAATGATCGAAACCAGCGGAATGTCATGCGGATCGATACAAACAAATTTCCGCCGCTTCTCTTCATCGGTGATGACATAGTTGATAGTCACTTCCGCAGCGGTACCCGCAGTGGTTGGCACAGCGATAATCGGAACACTGGGCTTCCGGGTGGCGGCAAATCCTTCCAGGCTGCGAACATCGGCAAATTCCGGGTTATTAATAATAATCCCGATGGCTTTACAGGTATCCTGTGGAGATCCGCCGCCAATGGCGACCAGGTAGTCAGCCGAAGCGCGTTTAAATACCTCAACCCCCTTCTGTACCATGGCAATAGTCGGGTTAGGCAGAACGTCGGCGAAAACGTCAAACTCCAGCCCAGCGTACGTCAGCAGAGAGGTGACTTTATCCACCGCACCACACTCCACCAGTACCCGATCCGTCACCACCAGCCCTTTTTTGTATCCTCTGCGTTTGACTTCATCAACGATATGGTTAATCGCGCCGGCGCCAAACCAGGCAGTTTCATTAAGTATCATTCTCCAGGTCATGATTCACTCCTTTTGATTTAATTCGTAAAATCCCGTTTTTCTACCAGCAGCACATGCTGCGTCGCCATCACGCACTCATCGCGTTGATTAACGACCTCGAGCTTTTCCGTCACAAAGCCATATTTTGCATTACGCGGGTGATCGCGTTTTTCGCTAATAGATATATTGACTCGCAGGGTATCGCCAATAAAAACCGGGTGCGGAAAACGTAATTTCTCATAGCCATAAGTCATGGCTTTAGAATTAATGACTCCGGCCGTCATCCCAACGGCGATGGCAAACGTTAAAGTTCCGTGGGCAATACGCTGGCCAAAAGGCTGAGTTTTACACCACTCAGCATCCATATGATGAGGATAAAAGTCACCGGTCTGCCCGGCATGAATAACAATATCGCTTTCAGTGATGGTACGCCCCGTTGTTGTCCGACACTCAGACAGGGAGAAATCTTCGAAATATTTATCGATAAACATAATTTTTACCTCGACAGTCGGTTACTCCAGGTGATAAACCTCTTCCATTGATGCCCACAGCTCTCCATCTTTTCGGCTTTCAAGGGGCGTCAGGCAGGGAATACACTCATCCCACCAACGCTGGGTAACCGGATCTGCGGCCATCTTCGCCATATCTTTTTGATAATCATCGCCGTGATATTCGTAATAGCTAAATAGCCAGCCATCCTTAAAGTAAATTGAGTAGTTAGAGATATTGCAGGCTTTAATCATGGCGTTCACTTCCGGCCACGGATTAGCATGTAGCTGTGCATAATAGGCATATTTTTCTGGTTTAACCTGAATTACACCACCGAACCGTTGGATAGTCATCATATTAACCCTCATAAATTTATTAGATAATGGCGCTTTGCTTTAGCATCTCACGAACTTTAATTTTCCGTTCTTCCGTTAATGGTCCGGTTGGGCGCAATGAATTAACCGGTACATCGAGACCTGTCAGCTGCAACGCATATTTAATGACATTATAAAACGGCACATCCAGGCCATAGAGCGGAGGGATCCAGGAAAGTCGCTGCTGCAAAGCGACGACTTCACTCAGTTCCCCATTTCGCCAGTGCTGATAAATACCGCAGGTCAGTTCCGGGGCAAAGTTAGCGCTGGCAGGGATCGCGCCGTCGCCGCCTAAAATTAAGGTACCGAACAGATATTCATCGTAGCCGGAGAACACAGCAAAATCGGGCCGCATTGGCTTAACGGCATGAATAACCTCGCGAATATGATTTAGCGTATCAACGGTATCCTTCAGTCCTACGATATTCGGGCATGCCATAGCCAGTCGCTGGATACAGGAGACGGGTATCGCCTGACCGGTCAGCGCCGGAAAGTTATACAGTATGATGGGCAACGGCAGTTGTTCAGCAATATAGCGGAAATGCTCGAACAAGTACTCTTCAGCCAGCGGGTTGTACCATGGATTGATAACCACAACGCCATCCGTTCCCGCCTCCAGCGCTTTACGGCCAAACTCAATTGTCGCCTGTGTGCCCGGGCAAGAGATACCAACCAGCACTGGCTTACGGCCTGCGACATACTCAATACAGAACTGCATCACTTCCTGGCGCAAGCTGTCCGACATATGCGCGAATTCGCCAGCGCTACCGAGAAAGAAAAGACCGTCTACGTCGCTGGCAATCAGATGATCAATCAGCCTCGACATAGCCAGCCGATCTAACTGCTCGTGCTCATCAAACAACGTCGGAACCGGAGGGATAATGCCGCTAAATGTTGTACTCATGTGTCACTCCTGATGTTCTAAAAGATATCGGTTAAAAACACCCTCGCGTCATGCTTCCCTTAACCGATAGAGTTGTTGCGCATTGTGGCTAAAAAAACGCGTTTGCCAGGCGCTTCCCTGCGCATCAGTAATGCGTATAAGTGTGTTGACCCATGGGACGAGCCCTGTATTCAGCGAACAGACCGGAAAATTACTGGCGAAAACGACCCTGTCGGCGGTGAACATCTCAAGACACTGCTCCACAACCGGGCGAACACCATTGCAATCACTACCCGCAGGAATATTGACGCCGGAAACTTTGCACCAGACATGCCGCTGCAGCGCCAACGCTTGCAAATTTCGCCGCCAGTTCGCCGCATAGCTGGCATCTTCCGCAAGGCGAACGCTATCAACATTACCCATATGATTTAAAACCAGAGATGTTGAAGTCCGTTCAGCCAGCACCACGGCATCCGCCAGATCTTCATTACGCAGGCATACTTCAAAACAGAGTCCCACGTTACCCAGCGCATTGACATTATCGATAAAGTCAGAAGTCAGGCAGGCTCCGGGCGGTTGGCTGGCAACGTGCAGTACGTGGCGTACGCCCTTCACCGCCGGGTGATATGCATCGCTATCCAGCCAGCGCGCTACCGCCCCGGACTGTTGCAGGTCGAGCGAGACAATGCCACCTTCAACAAAATTCGTCGGATCTGCGCATAGCTCGTGCAAAAAATGGCTTTCCAACCCGCGCTGCTCAGGCGCAACGTCAACTTCAACATACAGCGCACGATCGATGCACCACGTATCCTGCTCGACCAGCGCGCGATAATCCTGCCAGCTAACGTCATGGTTCAGCACCGGAACCGCGCTGAGCCACGGCAAACGAAAACGCGACAGATCCCAAAGGTGAAGATGGGTATCGGTAATGTGCAACATGCCGGACCTCCCGTAATAATCAGTATTTCACCACGGTCGCACCGCTGGCGTTTGACTGGTAGCAGGCTTCAACGACACACATGGTTTTCCACGCATCGTTGATGTCGTTAAGCCAGACATAATTCGGGTCTTCAAGTTTGCACTGCATGCCAGCCATCGGGCCAATAAATGCATCCGGGAACCAGGTACCTTCAACAGGTAAGGTTCGCCATCCTTTACCATCATCAAGGATAAATTCGAATTTATCGTCTGCGCCCTGTGGATAATTCAAAATAACCCCGATCTGAATTTTAATCGCGCCCCTTGTCCCTTCGATTTTAAAGAAACACTCCTGTTTATCCGGTGCATAATCATGGCCGTGATTCGTATGAATATTGGCGCGAATGACATCGCCGTAGTCCATGATGATCGATGAACGAGTTTGCGCCAGCTCCATCATTTTAGGATGCTTCATGGTTTTGCAATAAACGGACTCCGGGTCACCAAGGAAGAAACGAATCGCATCAATGTAATGAATGCTGTGATAATTGACCTCCATGCGCTCCTTTTCGAATAAAAACTTCCAGAGACTCCATGGTGTCTGGCAAATAACGCGCATTTCGACATCATGAATATCCCCCAGCAAACCTTCATCAATCATTTTTTTTGCTGCGATCATAAAGGGGGCACGACGTAGCTGGAAATTAATGCCAGCGGTTATATTTTTCTCATGACAACAATCAAGAATCGCTTTCGCCTGTTCGATAGATTCCCCCATCGGCTTTTGAATCAGCGCACCGACATCGGAAGGTAATTTCTGCAGGATAGGCAAAATCTCAGAGGCTGGTACGGCAATATCAAATACACAGCCCTCAGATTGTGCCAGTTCGATCAGCTCATCAAGCGTCTGGCAGGCATGAGGAATATCCCACTGGCTGGCCACGCTTTGCGCTTTTTGATAATCACGGTCATACAAACCGAGAACCAGGAACCCGGCTTTACGATAAGCAGGTAAGTGCGAGTCGGTGACGATCCCACCCGCACCAATAATGACCACAGGTTTACTGTATTGCGGCATGTCCAGTTGCGTTATCATTTCTTTATCCTCTTTTTTAAGCTAATCCGTTGGCATATCCGACGATAACGACGGAGAGAACCAAAATCACATTACCCAGAAGCATAACTTTTTTCGGTTTTTCATAGCCTTGCCATTCACCCGTTTTCAGACCCCAGGCGTTGGAAATAATAAGCGCCCCTGACAGGAACGCTATCCAGCCGATCACCGGCCCCAGGTCTCCCAGCAGCGCGGTTGACTTGGCATATAAGCCTAGCGCAGCAAACCAAATCCCCCCTGTTAACAACGCCTTAAACCATGCAAAGGAGGATCCTGGCCGGGCAAAATCACTAAACGTATTGTTTTTTCTCAGCACCCACAGCGCATAACCGATATTAGAAATAAAGCCGCCGGATGCAAAAACGATGACATAGGCGATCAGGCTGGCACTAACCGGATTGATACCATCCTCCACAGCCAGAGCACTGGCCCGACTGGCGTAGGTATAACCAACGTTCATTGCTGCGGTACCAAACCCGGAAGCCAGCGCCATGAGCAAGCCGCTGACGAACTTGTCATTTTTAACCCGCGACGCATCCTGTTTTGATTCTCTATCTTTAAGAATACCGGCTTTAGTAATCACCCCTACGCCAATAAGCATCACCGCCATTCCAGCCAGCAACCAGCTTAATGAATTAGCGGGCGGAATTTTATTAAGAATAAATAATGGAATTAATGAACCGAGAGAACATCCCACGCCGGTATTGATCCCAACAGTCAGAGACATACCGATATTATCAATACCTTTGCCATACCAGATAGCGCTTATTCCCCAAAGAAAACCGCAGGCAGCAGCGATAGCTAAAATCCAGCCAGGGGTAAGCAGTATATATTTAAAAAATCCCGGAACTTCAATCCACGTCCAGACAATAGGAATTATCAATATACCAATGATGGAAAATATCACCCAAAAGGCTTCCCAGGAAAATGGTCGATAGTTTTTCATACCAAGACCAAAGCTTCCCTGGAACATACAAGCGATCATCAAGACAAAAAATCCCGCTAGCATAGAGCTTCTCCTGTTAATTAGATTATGTATTCAAGAATTATCTTTACTCCGTTGTTCATATATGTGAATTAATGACCACAGATAGAAACTAATTGGAAACTAATCCTCGTTTTTTTTATGGTCAACCGAAAAAATTAATCAATTATTATTTTTCAATGTCGATCACAATTTCACCTAATCTGACTACAAAAGTATCAGTAGCTGTGACTCAATGGTAGTGCGGTAGTACCAATTTTATGTGAAGTTCATTACAAAAAGGAGTTCTTATGGTGACGTTGAGGGGCATTACCTGGGGTCATAGCCGTGGATTTACATCCGTAGTGGCCACCGCGCAGCGGTTTAGTGAGCTGAATCCTGATGTCGAAATTGTGTGGGAAAAGCGTTCATTGCAGGCCTTCGCCGATGGCGATCTGGATGAACTGGCGCGACTTTATGACCTGCTGGTTATTGACCATCCGTGGGCGGGGTTCGTCGCGGAGAAAGCGATTCTTTTGCCTCTTCAGGACTATTTACCAAAAGCTTACCTTGACGATCAGGCAGCAAATTCAGTGGGCGGTTCTCATGAAAGCTATCTTTTTAACGGTTTTCAGAGCGCTCTGGCTATCGATGCGGCAACGCCCGTCGCCGTATATCGCCCGGATCACCTGCAACAGGGTCAATTCGAACTACCGGAAACCTGGCAAGACCTGCTTGCCCTCGCGCGGAGCGGAAAAGTCATCTACGCCGGGATCCCGATCAACTTGTTGATGGACTTCCTGATGCTCTGCGCCACCCGAGGCGGTACCTGGTTTGATGAACAGAATATCTCCAGCCGCGACACCGGTATCGAAGCGCTTGAAGCGCTGCGCGAACTGGCCAGCTACTGTTCGAAAGAGATTTTCGACTACGATCCTATCGCCGTTCACGAACTTCTTTCGACCCGCGATGACTGGAGCTACTGCCCCTTCGCTTATGGTTATTCAAACTATTCCCGCGCCGGATATGCCCGTCACCTGCTGAAAGCAACAGACGTTGTCTCCTGGCACGGCGAACCGCTGAAAACCGTACTCGGTGGAACCGGCCTGGCGATTTCCGCAAAATGCCAGCATAAAGAAGCGGCTCTCGCCTATGCCAGCTATACCGCTTCAGCGGAAGTACAAAAAACACTGTTCTTTGATAATGGCGGCCAACCGGGACATCGTGGGGCCTGGCTTGATGATGAAGTGAACCGCCGCAGCCTGGATTTCTTCGCCGACACCCTTCCCACTCTTGACCGCTCGGCTAAACGTCCACGCTACAGCGGATTTTTGAACTTTCAGGATCATGCAGGCGATCTGGTACGGGAATATGTTATGAACGGTGGCAACAGCAGCGCCGTTTTCGCCAGCATGAACGCGCTTTATCAAACATCACGCGGCTTAATGGAGTAGCTATGCTTCCTTTAATAGGTTTAGTAGTACTGGATTTCAGTCAGTTTCTGGCCGGGCCTTCCGCTGCACTGCGCCTGGCGGATATGGGGGCCAGGGTCATCAAAGTGGAACGTCCCGGGGGCGGGGATGCGAGCAGAAACCTGAGTCTTAACAATCAGTGGATCAATAACGACAGCCTGCTTTTTCATACTATCAATCGTGGTAAAGAGAGTTTCATCGCCAATCTGAAGGAGCCTCGGGAGCTGGCGCAGGTTAAGAAGCTGATCGCCCAGGCCGATATTCTTATCGAAAATTTTCGCCCTGGCGTGATGGACAAAATCGGTCTCGGCTATGAAGAAGCCCGTCGACTCAACCCACAACTGGTCTATGCATCCGTCACCGGATACGGTACCGAGGGGCCCTGGGTTAAAAAGCCCGGTCAGGATCTGCTGGTGCAAGCCATGTCAGGGCTCACCTGGCTAAACGGCAACAAGGACCAACCACCGACGCCCTTTGCGCTGTCGGTTGCTGATTCGCTCGCCGGGGCACATCTGGTGGAGGGGATCCTCGCCTGCCTGATCCGCCGCGGCAAAACCCGGCTTGGTGGGCGGGTTGAAGTCAGCCTGATGGAGTCACTGCTCAGCATGCAGTTTGAGGTTCTGACCACCTGGCTTAACGATGGACACCAGCCCCCCTGCCGTAGCGCGGACAATAACGCTCATGCATATCTCGCCGCGCCCTACGGCATTTATGCAACCAGGAAAGGTTATATCGCACTCGCCATGGGCTCGGTGGTTGAGCTTGGCAAAATTTTGGGCTCCCCAGCCCTCACCGAATACCACGAACCGAACGAATGGTTCAGTCGTCGGGATGAGATTAAGCAGGTGATTGCCGGGATTCTGGCTGCGGAAAGCGCCTCTTTTTGGCTGGAAAGGCTCGAAAAAGCGGGCTACTGGTGTGCCGAAGTGAATAACTGGTCAACGCTGACGGCAAGCGAGGGATTCCGCGCGCTGGATATGACTCAGGATGTCCGACTCGATGACGGCAAAACGATCACGATGTTGAAATCGCCGCTGCGCTTCAATGGCAAGCGCACCTCATCTTCCCGTCCTGCGCCAGTGTTAGGAGCAAATACAGCGCAGATTCAGGCCGACTTTCACTTAGCGGAGGCTGATTGATGAAACCACTTACAGGCATTAATGTGCTGGATTTCAGCCAGTTTCTTTCCGGCCCCTCGGCGGCGCTTCGACTCGCCGACTTAGGTGCTAACGTAACCAAAATTGAGAATCCGGACGGCGGTGATATCTGTCGTAAGCTCTATATTTCTGAGCTGCAGATTGATGGTGACAGCTCGCTGTTCCACGCGATTAATCGCAATAAGAAAAGCATCACCGTGAATCTCAAGGACGAGGAGCAAAAAAGTGCCCTACGGCCCCTTCTGGAGCAGGCCGACGTGGTTATCTTTAATTACCGCCCCGGCGTCTCACAGCGCCTCGGCCTGGATTATGCAGCGCTGCGGGAAATCAATCCAGGCCTGGTTTACGGTGAAATTTCCGGCTACGGTGATAGCGGTCCCTGGGTTTCGCGTCCGGGCCAGGATTTGCTGGTACAGGCGCTTTCAGGGCTGTGCTGGCTCAACGGTGATAAGGATCAGCCCCCGCTTCCATTCGGCCTTTCCGTCTGCGATATTTTCGCCGGAGAGTATCTGGTTCAGGGATTAATGGCCGGGCTGGTACAGCGGGCCAACAGAGGTAGCGGATGCCTGGTCCAGGTGAGTTTACTGGATACCATCCTCGACCTGCAGTTTGAAGTTTTAACCACCTGGCTGAACGATGGCCAGCAACCGCCGGTCAGAAGTGAGGTCAATAATGCCAACGCCTATATTTCCGCACCCTATGGTATCTATCCTACCGCCGATGGTTTTATCGCGCTGGCAATGGCACCTGTTCCGCTTCTGGGTAACCTGCTGGCCTGTCCGGCGCTGCTTGAGTTTGACGAACCAAAAGAGTGGTTCAACCGTCGGGACGAGATCAAACGAGTTCTGCTGGAACACTTGCGACATAAGAAAAGCGAGGAGTGGTTAAGCATTCTGGAAGCGGAGGATATCTGGTGCGCTCAGGTGATGGACTGGCAGCAATTAATTGCCAGCGGAGGCTTTCAGGCGCTGAAGATGCTGCAGGAAGTTCGGTTAAAAAGTGGAAAAACACTGCAAACCACACGCTGTCCGATAAAAATCGACGGTGAGCTCTTCACAAGCGCCCTCGGCGCACCGCCGCTTGGTGCGCATAATCTGGGGTGATTCGGCAACACCCTGCGCTCTTCCCCCGGGGGCGGCGCAAGCGCTTTCCCCGGGCTACGGGGACGCAGATTTCTATGTGCAGGTAGCCCGGACAGATACACAATCGCCTCCGGGAGGATTCGACGATATGCTGAAACTGTCTCTATTGCGCCAGTATCCGGCACTCTTTCATCACCGCCAGCACATCATCAAGCACCAGCGACTCCCACTCGTAGGCAAAAGCGGTCACGCTAAACGCCGCGACCATTTTTCCTGCGCCAGAATAAATAGGCAGAGCAATACACGCCGCGCGTTCGTTGGCTTCTCGTTGCTCAATCGCGTATCCCTGCCGGCGCACCTCACCTAATTCAGCAAGCAATACCGGCAACGTCCCAATTGAATCAACCGTCATTTTCTCAAGCGGCGTTTCCCCATAAAGCCGCATAATCTCCTCATCACTGAATTGGCTCAGCAGCACTTTACCGACTGCGGTACAGTGCGCCGGGAGATGATTGCCGATATGTCGCATCAATGAGAGGTCGTCCTGGGCAAGCGCTTTCGCCAGATAAACCACCTGCCTGCCGTCCAGAATCGCTGCGTGGCTGGTTTTTCCCAGCCGTTTACTCAAAAATGCGGTCAGCAACCGCAAGTCGCGGACCAGATCGGTGCTTTCAATGCAGTTGGCGGCTATTTTTATCAGCGCCAGACCCGCATGATATAAGCGCGTGTCTGGCATATACAGTAGATAGTCGTTATCGATAAACTCCTGAATCAGACTATGAGCGGAGCTTCTGGGAATATCGAGGCTGGTTTGCAGTTCAGTAAAGCTTAACCCCTCCCGATGGCTGGCAATCAATTCCAGCAGGCGGAAGGCTCTCTCAGCAGATTTAACCCTGGCCATTTTATTTGTCTTTATTATCCGCAATGTGATCGTAGAATTTGCGCGAAGACTGATAGAAGGACTTCAGATTTTTACGCAACTGAACTTTATCCCGCAGGATAAAAGCCTCATGAATACTTAACCTCAGCTTAAAGCTGTGCGCCATCGCCCCGTCGGCGTTAAGCAATTTACGCGAGAAGTCCTTACGCAGCATCACAATGGTTTGCATCAACTTGTCATAGATCTGGTTGCCGCACAGACGGCCCATCAAGAGATCGTATTCATCAAGCAATTGATGGTAGGCTTCCGGCTTACCGTCCCCGGCAATCAACTCCGCCATCTGGTCAATTAAGGCCTGAAAGCGAATAAGGTCATCATGACTTACTACGCTAATCGCGGTGAGATAGACCTCTTCTTCTATCAGCTTTCTTGCAGCATAGATTTCATCAAGGTTGTGAATCTCTTTATGGAAGATCCAGGTCATCGTCTCTTCGGGAAGCTGCGGTTTGTTTTCGCAGACATAGCTGCCATCGCCGGGTTTTATTTCGATAAGCCCAATCAGCGATAATGCGCGCAGCGCTTCACGCACCCGGCTGCGCGTAACGTTGAACATCTCCCCCATAGCTCGCTCGTTCGGCAGGCGCTGGCCGGGCTTGAGCTTTCCGGAAGTAATTTGCGAAGCAATCTGCTCCATAATCTGCTCGGTAAGGGTAGTTTTCTTGAGTGCTGTCACATCCATGGCTTTTCCCATATGCAGACAAAGTTCACATCCTTGAATTTACGTTAGCTTTGTTTTTTGTGCAACAACTTGATGTCCATCATTACTTCGCACACAACCATCATGTATCTGACGTAAGGTAGCGAATTAAAACGACTAATATGAAGTCAGACTCAGAGTTTCATGCCTTTGAAACTCTTCTAACTTGGCAGGGCGTGACAAGAAAAGAATTATGGGGGATCTGCAACAGATCATCTTCTGTCATTTCATTACAGTATTAAGGTAAATGCCAGTTGGACCGTCGGTACATCAGCCACGATCCCAGAAACGCAGGAACCATTGTTCTGTGCAGTTAGCTATCAGGCTGAACCGTTATGCAAGTTCGAGATGCAACTGACATTTTATAATATCGTCATGCTGCGTTCTGGATGACAGGAGAATAATGATGAGTTGCAAGTTTGAATGGATCAATGAGCCCGCCATATGGCGCTACGAAAATAACGCCCTGTCGGTAATCACAGATGATCATACCGATTTCTGGCGTCGTACCTGGTACGGGTTTGAGCGTTTTACCGGTCACATCTACGCTACTGACGTAACAGGAGATTTTACTTTTCAGGTCAGGATCCGCGCAGACTTCACCACACTTTATGACCAGGCCGGAATTATGATGCTCTCTGACGAACAGCACTGGCTCAAAGCTGGCATCGAATTTAACGATGGAGCACCTGCAATCGGGAGTGTACTCACGCTGGGAAATTCCGACTGGGCTACAGGACTCTTTCCAGGGGATCCGAAGGAGTTCTGGCTGCGTCTGACCCGTAAGAAAGATGCGTTACGATTGCAGTACTCCTCAGATGGACAGCACTGGCCATTACTTCGCTTATG